>NZ_JBSGJX010000040.1:0-85542 GCF_053605785.1 Nonomuraea sp. NPDC003754 | reverse complement strand
CTGGCGGCCGGCCCTGGACGCCCGGCGGGGCCTGCCGGCCCTGGCCGGCGGCGGGCGGCGCGCCGCCCTGGTTGCCCAGCAGCGAGACGAACTCCTGGCTGCCGGGGGCGGGCGCGCCGTGCGGCCCGGAAGAGGTCCCGAGCGGCGGGCGCGCGGGCGGGATCGCGGGGGTCGGCACGTCGGCCGGGTCGGTGACCTGCCGGGAACCCTGCCTGCCGGACTCCGGCATGGTGGAGAGCTCGTCGGGCGTCCTGGCCGGCCCCGACAGCCCTGACAGCAGCCGCGCGGTCTGCTCCGCCAGCTCCGCGGCCTTGGGCCGCTTGGCGGGGTTGCGCTGGAAGGCCGCCTTGAGCATCGGCTGCAGCTCGCGCGGCGCCGCCGACACCTCGGCCTTGCCCGCCGTGATGTTGTAGAAGATCATCTCCAGCGTGCCCTTGCCGAAGGGCGGCTGGCCGGTGGCGCCGAACAGCACGGTGCCGGCCCACGCGTGGATGTCGACCTCGGGGCCCGCCTCCTGGCCCTCGATGATCTCGGGCGCGAGGTAACCGGGCGTGCCGATGAACATGCCGGTCTGCGTCAGCCTGGTCGCGTCGACCGCCTGGGCGATGCCGAAGTCGATGAGAACGGGGTCGCCGTCGAGGATCAGCACGTTGCCCGGCTTGAGGTCACGGTGGATCACACCGACGGAGTGGACGGCGGCCAGCGCGGAGGCCACCCCGTGCGCGACCCTGACCAGTGCCGGCAGCTCCAGCGGTCCGTCCTGCTTGACGACCTCGTCGAGGGGACGTCCGGGCACGTAGCGGGTCACGATGTAGGGCCGGTGACCTGTCACGTCGGCGTCGAGCACCTCGGCGATGTACTTGCTGCGCACCCGCCGCATCGTGTCGACCTCGCGCGAGAGCCGCCGCCTGGCGACGTCGTCGCCGGCGACCTCCGCGCGCAGGACCTTGACCGCCACCTGCCGCCCCTGCGGGTCGACAGCGAGGTGGACAACGCCCATTCCGCCTTCGCCGAGCCGCCTGAGCAGCCGGTAAGGGCCTAGTCGGTCATCGTTCATGGCAGAAGCACCATATCGGCTCAAACCCCGCCCCAGAGATGAACCTCGAGGTCACATTCCCACGCAGGTGTAACGTCTGACACGCCCCCATGGGTTTCCCAATCATCGGTATCGCCTCAGTCTCAATTCGCCAGATCCAGGACCTCCGCGGTCTTCAACCCCGCCAGCGCCGCCCCCGGCAGGGCGAGCTTCGAGTGCCGCACCCCGCTGCCGATGACCACGTCGGGATGCGCGGCCACCCGGGCGTCGACCAGGATCGGCCAGTCGTCGGGCAGACCGAGCGGGGTGATGCCGCCGTACTCCATGCCGGTCAGCGAGACGGCGTCGTCCATCGGCGCGAAGCTGGCCTTGCGCGCGTCGAGGTGTTTGCGCACCACACCGTTGACGTCGGCTCGTGTCGTGGCCAGCACCATGCAGGCGGCGTAGCGCACCTCGCCGCCGCGCCTGGCGGCCACCACCACGCAGTTGGCCGACGCGTCCATCGCCACACCGTAGGTTTCGCAGAAGGCCGCCGTGTCGGCCAGGTCAGGGTCGATCTCGGCCACGCGCACCTCCTCCTCCATGTGACGTACGGCCAGCGCCACCGGTTCGGCGAGCAGATCGAGCCGATCGAGCGCGGAAACCCAGTGCAATGTCATGACCAGGACCCTACGCCTCACGCGGACGCGGCGGCCCGCTGATGGAGCTGGGTCACGGCGCTCCTGGCCGACTCCATGGCGCCTGCCTGCCAGGCCACCAGATGAGTGAGCCAGTCACCCGCAAAGTAAACCCTTCCAGACGGACGTTGCAGGAGAGTGAAGGACGAATCAAAGGATGGCCAGCGAACCCACCCGCCCTGCAGGTGCGGCTGGCGCTCCCAGGCGATGGAGACGCTCGACAGCAGGTCCGCCCGGTACTTCTCGCCGTGGATCTTCTTGCCCTGGGTGAGCGCGCGGCGCCTGCGGTCCTCGGGGGTCAGCGCGCCGTACAGGTGCGCGGCCTCGTCGGCGTTGTAGTAGCCGACGAGCAGTCCGCGCTGGGCGTGGTAGTCGTGCGACGGATACCAGATGTGGGTGATGTCGAGGTCGGTCTCGGTGACGCCGCCGTAGATGCGGTCCTCCAGCTCCCACCAGCGCCTGCCGTACTCCAGTCCGATCTTGCCGGCGGCGACCGGAACGGGGGTCTTGAGGGCACTCGTAACGTTTGCCCCAAGGTTGTGGGAAATCTTCGCCAGCACGTGCGGTGGGAGGGTGGCCACGCAGAAGTCGGCGGTGAGCTCGCCGCCGTCCCAGGTGACGGTGACGCCGTGGTCCTGGTTCGTGATCGCGGTGACTCTCGCGCCGGTCCTGATGCGGTCGCGGCCGACGGCCGCCACCAGCTTGACGACGATCGCGTCCATGCCGCCGACCGGCTGGAACATCGGCGTCGCCTGGTCGTAGCCGAAGTCGTTGGTGATCGCCCGGCCGACCCCCGCCGCCAGGACGTCGTGGACGGACACGGGCCCGGCGATCGCCGTCCCGCCGTCCATGCCCGGGTACCGGGTGAAGCCGCGGCGCTCCGAACCCTCGTAGGACAGCTTGGGCCCCAGGTCGCCGAACCTGCGCAGGAACTCCAGCAGGCGCTCCTGGTCGTCCTCGGTGAGCCTGCGGTCGAGCGTGCCCTGGTGGGTGGCCTTGGCCAGCAGTTCCGCGATGTAGCCGTACATGTCGGCACGGGCGGTCCTGTTGCGGACCGTCCGGCCGTTGGTGTGCACGTAGGCGGCGGCGTTGGTGTTGACGAACGTCTCGACGGGGATGCCCAGCTCGCGGCAGTAGTCCATCGTGACCATCCACGGCGCGATCCTGCCGGGCCCCGCGTTGAAGTAGACGCCCTCGCCGAAGCGGACGTCCTGGGCGGGGCCGTTCAGCTCGGTGAGCCGGTCGCCGCCGCGCAGGGTGAGGTTGCGGCCTCCCGTCCGGTCGCTCGCCTCCAGCACGGTGCAGTCGTAGCCCGCCTTGCCCAGCTCGTAGGCGGCGGTCAGGCCCGCGACGCCCGCGCCGAGGACGACCACGGACCCGGCGCCCTTGCCCTTGAGCGTGAAATCCCCCTGCCGGGGCGGGGTGAAGGCCTTGTCCTGCGCCGAGGGGGCCATCCCGAGCGCGCCCATGGCGGCGTACATCGCCCCCGCGCCGCCCGCCGCGCCGATCCCGACCAGCAGGCCCCGCCTGGTGAGCGTCGCCCGGTCAGCCATACGGACCGCTGCCGCAGGCCACCTGCCCGCCGATCGTCGCGAACAGGCCCATCAACGCCATGATCTCGGTGAAGTCGCCGGTCACGAACTCGATCTCCCGCGGCCCCGCCTGCTTCACCCCGGGAACCAGCGCGCAGGCCGCCGCGATCGCCGTGGAGTTCCACTCCACACCCAGCGTGTACGGCCTGGCCGCCGCGTAGGGCGTGAAGTCGCTCAACCGGGCAAGCGCCCGGGCCGCGCCCTCACGGATGCGCGCCTGGGCCAGGCTCGGCGGCAGCAGCTCGGCGGAGAACTTGTCGATCCCCTTCTTCACCGCGACCGTCTCCACGTCGCCGAGCACCCCTCTGGCCTCCTCGCCGACCGCCTCGTCGCCCGCGACCAGCACGACGGGCACGCCGTGGAAGCCCGCGCAGGCGGCGACCAGCCGGGTCTCGCCGCACGGCTCGCCGTTGAGGAAGACGTTCTGGATCTCCTTGCCCATCCAGGTGTGGTTGAGCACGCCGTGCTGCACCCCGGCGCGGGCGTGGTAGCCGACGAACATGGCGGCGTCGAACGAGGCGTCGAGCCCCTGCGCCATGCGCTGCGACTTGCCGGGGCCGCGGATGAGTGTGGCGCGGGGGTCGAGCAGGTCGATCCGGAGGTTCTTGGTGGAGCCGTGGGCGTCGTTGACCAGCACGCTGGTGGCGCCCGCGGCGAAGGCGCCCTCGATGGCGGCGTTGGCGTCGGCGGTCATGAGCTCGCAGCCGCGTTCGTAGCCGCGCTTGCCCGCGTGCATCTCCTCCGGGTCGGTCAGCCCGGTCACGCCCTCCATGTCGACCGACAGGTAGACCTTCACCTCATCGCCTCCACTCGCCCGCGGCCCGGTCCGGACCCGCCCGCGCGCCTCTCATGAGAGAGCCGTGCGGCTCCTCCGACGGTCACGCGCCCCACGTCTCCACCCGCCGCTCCTGCGCCGCGTCCATGAACCCGACCCGCGTCGCCATGAAGTCCGCCACCTGGTCCCGCCACGCCCGCGGGATCTCCTCGACCGCCGGCCGGTAGCAGTGGTCGAGCCACGCCGTCGACTCCTCCGTCGCCCGCAGGTGGTGGGCCGCCTTCGCGAACGGCGTCGTCTCGATCCCGGGGACGCGCGCGCAGCCGTACTCGATCATCTCCTGCCCGCCGTACGGCGGCGGCTCCTGCCACTTGCGCGCCACGGGACGGTTCGCGGTGATCGGCGTGTCCATCGGGCGGCGCTCGACCGCGGCCTGGATCAGCTCCTTGTACAGGCACTTCCCGCACGTACGGCAGGGCCCGCCGGTGCCCCTCAGGCACCACCTGACCTGCGCCTTCAGCGGCGAGTTCAGCGCGATGCGCATCGTGACCGCCTCGCTGACGCCGCCCACGGGCAGCACGATGGGCACCCCCGCCGCCGCGAACAGCCGCCCCCACGCGCCGTGCGGCGCCCACATGGGGTTGTCGGGGGTGAAGCGCAGCAGGTAGCGGTCGCCGCCCAGCCACCGCGAGCCGAGCTCGTAACCGAACGCGAGCCCGCCCAGGTCCATCTCGTCCGCGAGCAGTAGCGCGCCCGCCGCGACCGCGTGGTGCTCCGGGTAGCCGGGCCGCGGCTCGGCCAGCGTGAACTCCAGGTCGGACTCGACCGTGGTGACCTCGCGGCCCGTCTGTGCGGCGAGCCTGGCCAGCACGTCCGACCGGTAGTGCGGCCAGCGGTTCGGCACCCGCTGGTGCGGCACCCGCCTGAAGTGCACGAACGGGGCGTCCGGGAAGATCGTCGCGGCGGCGACCGAGTCGGCGCCGCCGCTGTAGGAGATGGCCAGCGTCCTGCCCGCCGCGCGCGGCGTCCCGCCGACGGGCCCGGCCTCGACGCCCCACCCGTCGTGCAGCACGCGCGCCAGCTCCGGCGATATCGGCCGGTCGAAGGTGATCCGCCTGCGCGTCCACGGCGCGACGACGGTCCACGCGGCCACCGCCCACAGGTCGTCGTGCGCGTCGCCCGGCACGCCCCTGATCTCGCACGAGTTGGTGGCCAGCTTCACCGGGTGGCCGTCGGCGGCGCTGCCGGTGATCTCGTCCTCGGGGTCGAGCCGGAACGTCAGCTCTCCCCCGCTCCAGCTCACGCGCACGAGCGCTCCTTCAGCTCGTCGATCGCCTGCCAGACGAGCACCTCGTTCTGGAGCACCTTGTCGAGCGCCTGCGCGGTCTCGAGCGCCAGCCGGTGCGCCTCGTCCGCCTTCTCCGCGACCTTGGGGTCGGGGCGCGGCCCGGCGGGCCCGGGGGCCGCCCTGAGGCGCCGCACCTCCTCCTGGAGGCTCGTCACCTCCCTGCGGAGGGTCTGGACCTCCCACAACGCGTCCTTGATGTCCTGGCGGTGGTCGGCGACCGAGATGTAGCGGGAGTCGAACCACGAGCGCACGGCCTTCCTCAGCCGCGCGGGGACAAGGACGCGCATCATGAAACGCCACGATAGCGGCAAACCCTCTGCCACCCGGGCCTGTCGGGATTCTGGAGATTGACCAGAAATCAAGCTCTTCAAGCCCGGCCAGACGTTCGTCGGGATCCTGCGCGTGCAGGACACCCCCGTGGGTGACGACTGGATCGTGTGGGAGGCGCAGGAGAACGGCAAGAACGCGGTCCGCCTGCTCGTCACCGACCGGCGCTACGACCGCAACCCGGTGTACGACGGCCCGCGCGACGCCGTCATCAAGGAGTGACCAACCCCCGGCACGCCGCTCCCGGGGGTCGCGCGGAAGGTCGCCGGCGTCGCGGGACCCGGGGGCTCGGCGCGAAGGCGAGCCCCCGGGATGGAAGGGTCAGCGGCCGGTGAACGTGGGCTTGGCCTTCTCGGCGAAGGCGCGCATGCCGGTCTTCGCGTCCTCCGTGGCGAACAGGCCGGAGAACTGCAGCCGCTCCACCTCGAGCCCGGTGTCCAGGTCGACCTCCAGCCCCGCGTCCACGGCCTGCTTGGCGGCCCGCAGGGCGACCGCGGGCCCGCCGACGAACGTGGCCGCCCACGCCAGCGCGGCCTCGTAGACCTCGGCGTCGGGGACGACCCTGTCGACCAGGCCGATGGACAGGGCCTCGGCGGCGGTGACGTGGCGTCCGCTGAAGATCAGGTCCTTGGCGCGGGCCGGGCCGATCAGGCGGGGAAGGCGCTGGGTGCCGCCCGCGCCGGGGATGATGCCGAGCTGGATCTCGGGCTGGCCGAGCTTGGCGCCCTCGCCCGCCACGCGGAAGTCGGCGCACAGGGCGAGCTCGCAGCCGCCGCCCAGCGCGTAGCCGGTGATCGCGGCGATGACCGGCTTGCCGATGCGGGTGACGGCGGTGAAGCAGTCCTGGAGGGTCTTGGAGTGGGCCGCCATGTCCGCGTAGGACATGTCGGCCATCTCCTTGATGTCGGCCCCGGCGGCGAACACCCGCTCCCCGCCGTACAGGACCACCGCCTGGACGCCCTGGTCTGAGTCCACGGCGCGGGCGCACTCGGCGATCTCGCGCTGGACCTGCCCGTTGAGGGCGTTCATCTTCGGACGATCGAGCCTGATCGTGGCGATCTGGCCGGACACCTCGACGCGTACAAACTCACCCATGGGGCGACCTTATCCGGCGGCGGGGAAGAAGAGCACGGGTCCGTCGACGCCGACCTCGACCATGTCGCCCACCTGGTGGACGGCGACGCCTCTGGTCCTGGCGCGGATCACCACGCCGTCGTCCATGGTGACGGTGACGGCGGCGTCGTGCCCGAAGAACTCCACCCGCGCCACCCGCCCCCTCGGCGCCGCGGACGCCGGGGTGCCGGCCTGCCCGTTTCCTGCCCCGTCGGCCGGAAGGGCGGAACCGGCCGTCAGGGTGACCTGTTCCGGGCGGAGGGCGACGAAGCCCGCCCCCGCCACCCCGTTCGACCGCTGCCGCAACCGGCCCAGCGCGCACGAGGCGACCCCGCCCGACGAGATCGCGTCCAGCACGACCGCCTCGCCCACGAACGTCGCCACCCCGAGATCGACGGGCGACGCGTACACCTCGGCGGGCGTGTCCGACTGCACGATGAGGCCGTCGCGCATGACCGCGACCACGTCCGCCATGGACAGCGCCTCCTCCTGGTCGTGCGTGACCAGGACGCACGTCGCCCCCGCGCGTTTCACCGCCGACCTGACCTCGTCGCGCACGACCCCGCGCAGCGACCTGTCCAGCGCGTTGAAGGGTTCGTCGAGCAGGACCACCCCCGGTCGCGGCGCGAGCGCACGGGCCAGGGCGACGCGCTGCTGCTGGCCGCCGCTCAGCTCGTGCGGCATGCGGGAGCCGTACCCCGCCAGGCCCACCAGTTCGAGGCACTCCTCGACCCGTGACGACCACTCCGCCCTGGAGCCCCCGCGCGGGAGCCCGAACCCGACGTTGCGCGCGACGGACAGGTGCGGGAACAGCGCCGCCTCCTGCGGCACGATCCCCACCCGCCGCTTCTCCGGCGGCAGCGCGGTCACCTCGCGCCCGCCCAGGGAGACCGATCCCGCGTCGGCGCGTTCGAAGCCCGCGACGATCCGCAGCAGGGTCGTCTTCCCGCATCCGGAGGGGCCGAGCACGGCGGCGAAGCTGCCCTCCCGCACCGACAGCGAGGCACCCCTGAGCACCGGCGCGCCGTCGAACGCCTTCACGATCCCCGAAACGGTCAGTCCGCTCATGCCTCACGCCTCCCGAGCAGGAATCCCGGCACCGCCGCCAGCAGCATCAGCAGCGCGGCGTAGGGGGCCGCGGCGCCGTACGAACCTGAGCCGGTCTGTGTCCACAGCTGGGTGGCCAGCGTGTCCATGCCGGTGGGCCGCAGCAGCAGGGTGGCGGGCAGTTCTTTCATCGCGGTCAGGAAGACCAGCGCGGTGCCCGCCGCCACGCCGGGCAGTGCCAGCGGCAGCGTGACCGACCTGACCGCGCCGAGCGGGCCGCGGCCGAGCGAGCGGGCGACCTCCTCCAGCACGGGTGGCGACTGCACGACCGAGGCCCGTACGGCACCGACGGCCGCCGGCATGAACAGCACCGCGTAGGCCAGCACGAGCAGCGGCCACTGCTGGTAGAGGGGATAGGCGTAGCGGACGGCGAAGAACACCAGCGACAGCGCGATCACGATGCCGGGCAGCGCGTGCCCGACGTAGGACGACTGTTCCACGAACCTGGCCGCCCACGTGCGGTGCCTGGCCGCGATGATCCCCACGGGCACGGCCAGCGCCCCCGTCAGCAGCGCCCCTGCCGCCGAGACGCCGAGCGTGGCGGCCACCGACTCCCCGAGGTCGGCGGCGTCGATGCCGCGCGACGAGCCGTCCAGGAGCCAGTAGCCGATGCCGGCCAACGGGAACCCGACGGCCAGCGCGGCCACCGCCGCCGCCCAGCCCGTCGCGGCGACCCTGGCGACGGGGGTCATCCGCACCGTGGTGCGCCGCCTGGCGGGGGCGCCGCGCAGCGCGTAGGCCGCCTTGCCCCGCGAGCGCGCCTCGCCCAGCACGATCAGCAGCGTGATGAGCACCAGCAGCAGGCCCAGCACGGCGGCGGGCGTGCGGTTGAAGGAGGCGCGGTAGGCGGTGTAGATCTGCGTGGTGAAGACGTCGAAGCGCATGATCGAGACGGCGCCGAACTCGGCGAGCACGTACATCGCCACGAGCAGCCCGCCCGCGGCCGCGGCGGGGCGCAGCTGGCGCACGACGACGGGGGCGCGGCCCCTGCCGAGGGACAGCGCCACCTCCTCCATCGCCGGGTCCATCCGGCTCAGCGTGGCTGTGGCGGGCAGGTAGACGTAGGGATAGCAGCAGAGCGTCAGCACCAGCACCGACCCCCAGAATCCCGAGATCTCCGGGAAGAGGGAGATCCACGTGTACGCCGCGACGTACGACGGCACCGCCAGCGGCAGGGCAGCCAGCACGCCGAACACCTTGCGCCCCGGCAGGTCCGTCCGCACGACGAGCCAGGCCAGCGACAGTCCCAGCACCACGCACAACGCGGTGACGACCACCGCCAGCCCGATGCTGCGCACGGCCAGCTCCGCCGTACGCGAGCGGAACAGCGTGGCGGCGAAGGCGGGCAGCCCGCCCTCCACGGCCCGCACGACGAGGTAGGCCACGGGCGCGAGGGACAGGCCCGCGGTGACGGCCGCCGGGACCAGCAGGGCTGCGGGGATGTGACGGGCCACCTAGACCAGGCCTACGTCCTGGAGCAGCTTGAGCGTCTGCTCCAACGAGTCGAGCTTGCCGAGGTCGACCGCGGGCCCGTTGAGGGTGGCGAGCTTGGGCAGCCCCGGCTCCGCCTCCACGCCCGCGATCAGCGGGTACTCCTTGGTCTTCGCGGCGAAGTAGCGCTGGGCGTCGGCGTCGAGCAGGTAGGCGGCGGCCTTCCGCGCGGCGTCGGCGTGCTGGGCGTTCTTCAGGACGCCCACGCCGGCCACGTTGATCAGCGCGCCGGGGTCGCCGCCGGGCAGGTAGGCCAGGCGGGAGGGCACGCCGCTCTGCCCGCGCTCGGCGACCTTCTCGTACCAGTAGTAGTGGTTGATGAGGCCGAGCCGCAGCGTGCCCGCGTCGACCGCGTTGAGGATCTCGACGTTGTTCGGGTAGCTCTGCGTGCCGTTGGCCTTCATGGCCTGCAGCCACTGCCGTGTCTTGTCCTCGCCGTCGAGCACCCGCATGGCGGTGATGAATGCCTGGAACGAGGCGTTCGTGGGCGCCCAGCCGATCGCGCCCTTCCACTTGGGGTCGGTCAGCTCGAACACGCTCTTGGGCGGCGCGGGCACCGTGCGCGGGTCGTAGACGATCACCCGGGACCGTCCCGACACGCCCACCCACGTGCCGTCGGCCGAGCGGTACTTCGGGTCGACCTTGCCGAGCAGGTCCTGCGGCAGCGTGCCGAGCAGGCCGTGCTTGGACAGCGCGCCGAGCGCCCCGGCGTCCTGGGAGAAGAACAGGTCGGCGCGGGTGCGGTCGCCCTCCTCCATGATCTGGGCGGCCAGCTCGGCGCTGTCGCCGTAGCGCACCTGGACGTCGAGCCCGGTGGCCTTCTCGAGCTTCTCCAGCAGCGGGCCGACCAGGTTCTCGTTGCGACCGGAGTAGACGACCAGCGCGTCGTCGTCGAAGCCCTTCTCACCGCCGCAAGCGGTGAGCATCGCCAGGGGGACGAGCAGGGTGGCGACCAGCCTACGGAGTGACATGAGTTTTCCTTCTCAGCATGATGATCGGAGCGAGAGCCAGAGCGAGCACGAGGACCAGCCACGCGACGTGGTAGGGCCAGAAGAGCGCCCAGCCCTGCCGGTAGTCGGGCAGGACGAGGCGGGCGGCCCGGTAGATCGGGGAGCTGACGTCCTCGAACCCGGAGACCCAGGCGATGCGGCCGGCGAGGCCGTCGGCCACCAGCAGGCCGTAGGTGACCACGCCCGCCGCGCCGAGCAGCGCGGCCAGCGCCTTCACCGGCCTGGAGGCTGTGGCCACGTAGGCGAGGACGAGGATCAGCGCGAGCGGGAGCGCGACGACGAGCTGGCGGCCCGGCCACCAGTAGCCGTGCATGGTCAGCGCCACGAACGTCGCCGTCAGCCAGGCGGCGGCCAGCGGGAGCAGCAGGACCGGCCGCCGGGGGGCGCGCAGCGCGCAGACGACGGCGGGCACGAGCAGCAGCCAGGCGGGCTGCCAGGCGGCCAGGCCGTAACCCCTGTCGACGAGCAGGCCGAGCAGGCGGAAGGCGCGGCCGGCGTAGTCGGGGTCGAACCCCATCACGCCGAACTCGCCCGACTGCTGGAAGTGGTCGCCGCTGGCGTAGACGGTCCAGCCGCCCCAGACCAGCCGGTGGATCACCAGGTAGGCGGCGCCCATCAGGGCGAACCCGGCCGCCAGCGCCCTCGACCTGGCGCGCCACAGGCCGAGCAGGGCGATGACGGCGGCCACGGGGGCGTACTTCACCGACAGCCACGGCAGGGCGGTGACGACCAGGCCGAACGCCCACAGGGCCGCCGGCCGGGGCCGGCGCGGGTCCGCCGCGGGGCCGGACACCGGCCGGGCGGGCCAGGCGGTCAGGATCGCGACGGCGGCGACCGTCGCCAGGGCCGCGGGCAGCTCCGGATAGACCTGCTGGCCGTACACCGCGAAGGGCGCGCTCGCGAAGGCCAGTGCCACCCCCGCCGTCGCCGCCCGGTACGGCACGCCGAACCGGCGCACCGCCGTCCACAGGGTGAGCGCCGCCAGCGCGCCCGCCATCAGGGCGAGCGTCACCTTGGCCGCCACCCACCCGCCGAGCCCCATCGGTACGGCCAGCAGCACCGGCAGGAGCGGGTCGTGCGGGCTGATCTGCCTGCCGTCCTCGAGCACCTCGGTCTGCACGGGCAGCACCTCGCCGCCCCAGGGCACCCACCTGCGCGCGGCGAGCTCGTCGCTGATGTCGAGGTCGAAGTCCTCGTAGATCGACAGGGCGGTGAGCAGGTACTGCGGCTCGTCGACGGCGACGTGCGCGCCGAAGCTGGCCCGCACCCCGATGCCGAGCAGCGCCGCCGTGGCCGCGAGGAGCGCGACCCCGGCCATCGCCCACCGCAGGGCGATCCGGCCCCCGCCGGACGCGCCGGGGTGCGGGGGCGTCCCTTCGGGGACCGTCGCGGTCGGACGGGGACCGTCGGGCGAGCGGTGGACCGGCGGCTTCATACCGCGCCCACCAGCTCCCCTGATGTCGCGTGCTGGCGCCGGACCACGTCGAGCAGGTCCGTCTCGGGCGTCCATCCGATCAGCGACCGCAGCCTGCGCGTGTCGGCGAGCGAGTCGTGGGGCTCGGCTCCGGACGCGGGCTCGACGACGAGCGCGACGTCCGTTCCCGTCACCGTCGCGACGGCCGCCGCCATCGCGCGCAGCGTGTGCCCGCGACCCGTCCCGAGGTTGACCACGCCTGGCATCCCGGTCAGGTCGACGAGGGCACGCGCGGCCTGCCGGACGTCGGTGACGTCGCGGGTGCGCTCCGGTGACCCGAGCACCCGCAGCGGGCGCCCGGCCACGGCCGCCGCGAGCCAGATCGACAGCGCCATGTCGGGCCGCTGCCCCTCCCCCGCGACCGTGAACGGCCGGACGATCGTGGTCGGCCGCCCGGCGCACAGCGCTTCGAGCCTGGCCTTGCTGCGCGCGTAGCCGCCGAGCGGCCGCGGCGTGTCGGTCTCGGCGCTGGGCCGCCCGTGGCGGGCTCCGCCGTACACGGAGCTGGAGGAGGCGACGACCACGGGCACGCGGCGCGGCACGACGGCCAGCACCCTGGCGGCGGCGAGCACGTTGTCGCGGTGGCGGTGCCATTCGATGCCGGGGCGGTGGTCGCGGACCCCCGGGCGGCCGGCGAGGTGGTAGACGGCGTCGGCGTCCTTCAGGGCGGCGCGGACCAGCTCGTCGTCGTCCAGCAGGTCGGCCGTCAGGACGGTCAGCCCGGGACGGGACGGCTGCGGGATCCTGTCGATCCCGATCACCTTGTGGCCCGCCGCGAGCAGCGTCTCGGTCAGCGCCTTTCCGATGAATCCGGCGGAACCGGTCACCACGCACGTCACCTGCTACCCCGCCTCTCGTTTCTCCTTGCAGGGTAAAGGTAGCCTAACCTCACTTCGCCTGACCTCCAAGGATCCCGATGCACGTCATGCCCAAGGCCCTGCGCCGCGCCGTCGGCGTCGTCGCGCTCTGCGTGGCCGTCTGGTACCTCGCGGACGTGGTCTCGGGTCCCTCGCTGGCCCGGGCCGCGCGCGCCCTGCTCGCCGACCCGCTCGGCCTGGCCGCCGCGATCCTCCTGTACGGCGCGGCGTTCGTGCTGCGCTCGTGGGCGTGGACCCTGGTGCTGCCGGGGCTGCCGCTCGGGCAGTCGTGGGCGGCGATCCACGTGTCGCTGCTGGGCAACCACGTGCTGCCGTTCCGGCTCGGCGAGGCGCTGCGGGTGACCTCCGTGCTGCGCAGGACCTCGCTGGCGCCCACCCAGGTGGTCGCCTCCGCGGTCGGGGCGCGCTCGGCGGACCTGCTGGCCGTCGTCCTGCTGGCCGTCGCCGCCGCGCCCGCGCTGGTGTCGTCGGCCGCGGGGTGGTGGGTGTGGCCCGTCGCCGCGGTCCTGGCGCTCGCCACGGTCGCCGGCTTCGCGCTCGCCGCCCGCCACCGCAGGGCCACCCCGACGCGGGCGGCACCGTCCGGGGCGCCTGGCACCGGCGGCCCTGGGGGCGTCCGCGGCCGGGCGGAGTGGCTGCGGGCGATCGCGGTGTGCGGATGCGCGGCGCTCGCCTGGGTGCTGGAGGCCGCCGTCGTCTACGAGGTCGCCAGGCTGGCGGGTGCGGACCTGTCCGCCGCGGACGCGGTCGCCGTCACCGCCGTCACCATCGCCGCCCAGACCGTGGCGGTCACCCCCGGCGGGTTCGGCTCCTACGAGGCCGCGGCCACCGCCGCCATGGTGGCGCTGGCCGTGCCCGGCGGGACCGCCTTCGCCGTCGCGCTGCTCACGCACGCGGTGAAGACCGCCTACTCCCTCGTCGTGGGCGGCGTCGCCCTGGGCGTTCCCGCTCCCGGCTACTTCGGCCGGCTCCGGCTCCCGCGCCGGCTGCCGTCCCGTCCGGCACCGTGTCCCGTGCCGGACGACGCGCCCGTCGTCGCCTTCATCCCCGTCTTCGACGAGGAGGCCACGATCGGCGAGGTGATCAGGAGGCTGCCCTCGGCCGTCGCCGGCAGGAGCCTGGTCACCCTCGTGATCGACGACGGCTCCACCGACGCCTCGGCCGCCCGCGCGCGTGAGGCGGGCGCCGTCGTCCTGCCGCAGCCGCGCAACCTGGGTCTCGGCGCGGCGGTACGGCGCGGCCTGGCGGAGGCGGCGCGGCTGCGCCCGGCCGCGGCCGTCTACCTGGACGCCGACCTGGAGTACTTCCCCGAGGACCTGGAGTCGCTGGCCGCCCCCGTCCTCAGCGGCGCGGCCGACTACGTGGTCGGCTCCCGCTTCGCCGGCACCATCGAGCGGATGCTGCCGCACCGCAGGTTCGGCAACAGGATGCTGACCGTGTGGATGCGCTGGCTGACCAGGCGGCGCGACCTGACCGACGGCCAGAGCGGCTATCGCGCCTTCTCCCCGGCCGCCGTCGCGGCCGCCGAGGTGATCCACGACTACAACTACGCCCAGGTGCTCACGCTCGACCTGCTGGCCAAGGGCTTCGTCTATCGCGAGGTGCCCATCCGCTACGCCTTCCGGCAAAGCGGTGAATCTTTCGTGAAACTCGGCAAATACCTTCGCAAGGTGATCCCCGCGGTGCATCGTGAGCTGAACACGTGACAGTGGAGGCGCGATGTTACGGCTGGCGCAGCTGGTCGCCGTGGTGGTCAGCGCGGGCTTCTCCTTCGGCGGCGTCATCGGCGTCGTCTACTCCCCCGACCCGCCCGCGCGGAAGGCCGTCGCGTTCGCGATGCTGGCCGTCCTGCTGGCGCTGCACCTGCGCAACTGCGTGCGGCGGACCGACGGGAGCAGGCCGCGCCGGTGGCCGGTGACGCTGGCCGTCCAGGCGGTGCTGACGGCGGCCGGGCTGGTGTGGTTCGCCGGCACCTGGTACGGCAACACCGGCTTCCTCGCGGCCGCCGTCCTGCTGCTGGTCAGAAGGCCGTGGGCGCGCTGGACGGCGTTCTCGCTGGTGCTGGCCGCCCAGTACTGGTCGGCGACGACCGTGCGCGACACGGTGAGCGAGGCGCTCTACCTCGTGGTCGGGCAGGCCGCCTTCGTCGGCGTCGCGCTGTACGGCGTGGTCCGCCTCTACGACCTGATCGTCGACCTGGGCGCGACCCGGGCGGAGCTGGCCGCCGCCGAGGTCGCCCGCGAGCGGCTGACCTTCGCCGAGGAGCTCAACGCGCGGGTCGGCGGGAGCCTCGAACGCGTCGTCGCCGCCCTGCGCCGGCCCGGCCTGACGCGCGCCGAGCTGGAGTCCAGCCTCGCGACGGCGCGAACGGCGCTCACCGAGGTCAGGTCCGTCTCCCACGCGCACCGCGCCGGCGCGCCCGCCAGGGCGGTGGCCGGCGACCTGACCGCCGGAGTGGTGCGCGTGCTCGTGGTCGTCACCCTGCTGCTCATGATCGTGCCTCATGAGGTGCGCCACCTCCTCCAGATCAGGCCGACGGGGCTCCAGCTGGCGGTGTTCGTCGCCGCGCTGGCCGCTTTCGTGGCCCTGTACCTGCGGACCTGCCTGTCGGACGGGCGCCACCGGCGGTGGGTGCTGGCGGCCATGCTGGTGCTGGCCTACGCGCCGACGCTGGTGCTGGGCGCCAAGCTCTGGTACGTCACGACGTTCCTGCCGGGCGCCGTCGTCGTGCTGCTGCGCGGCCCGCTGCGGTGGATCGGGGTGGGCGCGGTGGTGGCCGGCGACGTCGTCTTCCACCTGACGGTCTCGGGCCTGGCCGGCAACGGCCTCGACGTGGCCTACGGCGTCGTCTACCTGACCGAGCGGGCGGTCGTCGTCTACGCGCTCTGGCGGATGGCCAGGCTGACCGCCCAGTTGCGGGCCGCCCGCGCCGAGCTGGCCAGGGTCGAGGTGGCGCGCGAGCGGCTGCGGTTCGCCAGGGACCTGCACGACCTGCTCGGCTACGGCCTGTCCGTGGTGGTGCTCAAGGCGGAGCTGGCCTTCCGGCTGCTGGAGCGCGATCCCGCCGCGGCCGGGCGGCAGCTGTCCGACGGCCTCGACGCGGCCCGCCAGGTGCTGGCCGACCTCGACTCCGTGGCCGCGGGGCGCGCCCAGATCTCGCTGGCGGCCGAGGCCGAGTCCGCGCGGGCCGTCCTGGAGGCGGCGGGCGTCGAGGTGAGCTGGTCCTTCACACCCGTGCGGCTGCCCACGGAGGTGGACGCGACGCTGGCGACCGTGCTGCGGGAGGGCGTCACCAACGTGCTCAGGCACAGCGCGGCGCGCCACTGCACGCTGGAGATCACGCACGAGGCGCCGCTGGTACGGCTGCGCCTGGCCAACGACGGGGTGGCGCCGGCCGTACCCGATCGGGACGGCGGCGCCGGGATCGGCAACCTCGAGGAGCGGGTGGCCGCGCTGAGCGGGCGGCTGCGGGCCGGGCGAGCGGCCGGCCGGTTCGAGCTGGTGGCGGAGCTGCCGCTACAGCCAGCCCTCGTCGGCGGCGATGCGGATGGCGTCGACCCTGTTCCTGGCGTTGAGCTTCATGACCGCTGACGACAGGTAGTTGCGCACCGTGCCCCTGCTGAGCGAGAGCCGTACGGCGATCTCGTCGGCCTGCGCGCCGGTCGCGGCCAGCCGCAGCACGTCGACCTCGCGGGCGGCCAGCGGGTTGTCGGCCTTGCGCAGGGCGGCGACGGCGAGCTTGGGGTCGACCACCTGCTCGCCCTTGACCACCTTCCTGATGGCGTCGACCAGGTCGGCGGGCGGCGAGTGCTTGAGCACGAACCCGCTGACCCCCGAGGCCATCGCCCTGCGCAGGTAGCCGGGCCTGGCGAACCCGGTGAGCACCACGGTGCGGCAGGCGGGCGCCTGGTCGCGGAGCAGGGCCGCCGCGCTCAGGCCGTCGAGCTCGGGCAGCCCGATGTCGAGCACGGCCACGTCGGGCCGCGACTCCAGCACGGCGGGCACGACCTGGTCGCCCCGCTCCACGGCCGCCACGACGGCCAGGTCGTCCTCCAGCGCGAGGACGGCGGCCAGCGTCTCGCGCAGGATGCGCACATCCTCCGCGATCAAGACTCTGATCATGTGAATCCTTCACACGAAACCGGTGAGCGTGGCACTACAACGGTTCTGTCGGTCTTGGCGACTATAACGACAACGGAAAGGAGCACATCATGCAGAAGATCACCACCTACCTCTGGTTCGACAACCAGGCGGAGGAGGCGGCCAACCACTACGTCTCCATCTTCGGCAACTCCAGGATCGTCGAGGTCACTCCGATGATGGTGACGTTCGAGCTCGAGGGCCAGCGCTTCCTCGCGCTCAACGGCGGCCCGCAGTTCCGGTTCACCGAGGCGATCTCGCTCTACGTCGACTGCGAGTCGCAGGACGAGGTCGACGAGCTGTGGGCGAAGCTCATCGCCGACGGCGGCGAGGAGAGCCAGTGCGGGTGGCTCAAGGACAAGTACGGGCTCTCCTGGCAGATCATCCCCAAGGCGCTGCCCAAGCTGCTCAGCGACCCCGACCCGGCCAGGGCGGAGCGGGCCATGCAGGCCATGCTGAAGATGTCGAAGATCGACGTCAAGGCACTCGAGGACGCCGCCAACGGCTGACGGGTCAGTCCTCCACCACGTGATGGGCGAAACGGGCGCGGGCCGCCGCCCAGGCGGCCGCGTCCCAGCCCCGTGGGGTCAGCGCGGCGACGGCGTCGTAGGCCATGGCCATCGCGTGGTGGGTGTTGTCGTGGGCGAACAGGCCGAGTCTGCCGAACGTGGTGACGTGCGGCACCTGCCCCGCCCACGCGTCGAGCCCGGCCAGGTGGCCCGCGTAGCCGTTGCGGTAGACGGGATAGACGTGTGGCTGCCGCCGGACCTCCACGCCCGCGAGCCGCAGCGGGGGCAGGCCCGCGGCGTGGAGGCAGTCCTTGACCAGGTCCTCGTAGGAGTCCGCGGTCCAGACGGCGTCGCCGACCTGGCAGGGGATCTCGAAGCACAGCACGGTGTGGCCGGCGGGGTCGCCGGCGCTGACGCGGTAGTTGGCGGGCTCGGAGATCCTGGTCACGGGCGTCTCAGGGCCGGGCAGGTAGTGCGCGTCGTACGGTGACCAGCGGCCGCCCTCGTGCACGGCGTAGACCAGCACCATCGCCCTGAACTCCAGCCTGCGCGCCGCCGCCGTCACCTCGGCGGGCGGGCCGGGTGTCACCAGCCGCGCCAGGGCGGGCATGGGGATGGTGGAGAAGACGTGCCCGGCCTCGAGCCGCTCGGTGTCGGTGTGCACGGTCACGCCCGCGGGCCCCGGCACGAGCGACTGGCAGGCCGTGCCGAGGCGGATGTCGGCGCCCGCCGCTGCCGCCGCCTCGGCCATGGCCTCGACGATCTGGCCGAACCCGCGACGCGGGTAGAAGAAGATCTTTCCCTGCCCGGTCGGCGACCCGCGCAGCACCCTACGGGCGATCTTCCAGGGGCTGTCGGCGGTGACCCGCTTGCGCGCCTGGTCCGCGTCGATCTCCTCGCCGGGCAACCCCCACAGCTTGACCGCGTAAGGCTCGTACAGGGCACCGTAAAGCGTCGGTCCCAGGCTCGCCCGCAGCAGCCCCGCGAACGAGTCGTCCCCTCCGCGCGCGACGACCGCGTCGCGCGCGATCCCGGCCAGCATCCGGTACGGCAGGCGCCGCGCCAGCTCGCCCGCCCGCAGCGGGAAGCCGACGAGGCGGTCGCCGACGCGCAGCCTGCCGTTGCGCGGCCTGATCTGGAGATCGTCGCCGAGCAGTCCGCGCAGGTCGGCCAGCAGGTTCGGCGGCGTGGCGGGGTGCAGGCGGTGGCTGCCGTGGTCCACTCTGATCCCGGCGACCTCGAAGCTCGACGACAGCCCGCCCACCTGAGCGGAGCGCTCCAGCACGGTGACCCGCACGCCGCGCAGGGCCGCGCGCCAGGCGGCGGCCAGGCCGGCCGGGCCGGCTCCGAGAATCACGAGTTCCATGGCGCGGTCACCCTACCGGGTGAAGTTATGAAAAATATCTTCTCAATACTCTTCTAGAGGAAGGAAAATGTTGAGACGCTGACTCCGGTACGACCCCCCAGTCAAGGAGTCTTCGATGCGCAGAGCGTTGGCGGTCGCGTGCTTTTTACCGCTACTGATCCCCGCAGGGGTCGCGCAGGCAGAAGCGCCGGAGGACCGGCAGCAGGCGTTCGCGGCGGCGGCCGAGGCCTACCAGGTGCCGGAGAGCGTGCTGCTCGGCGTGTCCTACCTGCAGTCCCGCTGGGACGCCCACGCGGGCCAGCCGAGCAACAACGCGGGGTTCGGCCCCATGCACCTGACGGACGCGGCGGCCTTCACCGGCGCCAACCACCACGGTGAGGGAGAGGAGGACGCGCGCGGCGACGACAGCCGCCCGCTGGCCCTGCCCGCCGAGCCGCCCGCGACCCCGGCCGACATCCCCGCCTCGCTGAAGACCATGGAGAAGGCGGCCGAGCTCACCGGCGAGTCGCACGAGACGCTCAGGACCGACCCCGCGGCCAACATCCGCGGCGGCGCGGCCCTGCTCGCCGACTACCAGAAGCAGCTCGGGGCGCCGCTCAGCGACGACCCCGCGCAGTGGTACGGCGCGGTGGCCCGCTACTCGGGCGCCACCGAGCGCGAGGCGGCCAGGTTCTTCGCCGACGAGGTCTACTCGGTGATCGCCTCGGGCATGACGCGGAAGACCGACGACGGGCAACAGGTCGCCCTCAAGCCCGTGCCAGGACTGGGCAAGATCGTGGAGTGGCTCGACAAGCTCGGGCTCTCCCTGCCCCGCCGCGACGGCGTCGAGTGCCCGAACTCGATCTCCTGCGAGTGGATCCCGGCGGCGTACGCGCAGCTGCCCGACGACGACTACGGGCACTACGACCTGGCCGACCGGCCGCAGAGCCAGAAGGTCGACTACATCATCATCCACGACATGGAGGGCTACTGGGCACCCTCCGTCAGGATGAACCAGGACCCCACGTGGCCCGGTAGCTGGCACTACTCGGTCAGGTCGAGCGACGGTCACATCGCCCAGCAGATCAAGACCAAGGACGTCGGCTGGCAGGCGGGCAACTGGTACATCAACGCCAAGTCCATCGGCATCGAGCACGAAGGGTTCCTCGCCGAGGGAAGCACCTGGTACACCGAGGCGATGTACCGCACGTCCGCCAAGCTCGTGCGCTACCTGGCCATGCGCCACGGCGTGCCGCTCGACCGCGCGCACATCCTCGGCCACGACAACGTGCCCGGCACGCTGCCGGGCACGGTGCGGGGCATGCACGAGGACCCCGGACCGTTCTGGGACTGGGCGCACTACTTCGAGCTCATGGGCGCCCCGCTGCACCAGTTCGGCGGGCCGAAGGCCGGCTCGATCATGATCAAACCCGACTTCGCGACCAACAAGCCGTACTTCTACGGGTGCGACCGCAAGAACCCGTCGGCGGCGTGCCCGCCGCTGCCCGCCTCCACGGTGTGGCTGCGCACCGAGCCGCGCGCCGACGCGCCGCTGGTCAAGGACATCGGCAAGCACCCCACCGGTGACTCGCTCTACAGCGTCTACGACCACAGCGCCCGCGCCACGACCGGCCAGCGCTACGCCGTGGCCGACCGGCAGGGCGACTGGACGGCCATCTGGTACCTCGGGCAGAAGGCGTGGTTCCACAACCCCGCCGACAACCCGACCGCGGTGCCGTCCATGGGGTTCGTCGTGACCCCCCGCCCGGGGCTGGCCACCGTCCCCGTGTACGGCAGGGCCTACCCCGAGAAGGAGGCCTACCCGGCGGGGATCCCGTACCAGGCGGTGACGCCGCTGCAGTACACGTTCTCGGCGGGAGAGAAGTACACGCTCGCCGGTCCCGCGGCCACCGAGTACTACCGGGCGGTGACCTTCGACCCGGCGCCGCACACGGTGGTGCG
Source organism: Nonomuraea sp. NPDC003754 (assembly GCF_053605785.1). Taxonomy (NCBI): domain Bacteria; kingdom Bacillati; phylum Actinomycetota; class Actinomycetes; order Streptosporangiales; family Streptosporangiaceae; genus Nonomuraea; species Nonomuraea sp. NPDC003754. The sequence goes on along the minus strand of NZ_JBSGJX010000040.1, from coordinate 64,758 downwards.
CGGCAAGACGCGGTACCTGCAGGTCCAGTTCGGGCACCGGGTGATGTTCGTCAAGGCCGACGACGTCACGGTGTCGTTCCAGTAGGTCCCTCGCATCGGGACCCCGCCCGCCCGGGTGGGGGTCCCGATCGCTGTGTCAGCGCTTGCGGGTGAAGTCGGCGACCGCGCGCCTGGTGCTCTGCAGCGCCTCCTGTGAGGTGTCGAACGTCCGCTGCGCCACCCCCACGAACACGCAGTCGACGACGAGCAGCTGGCTGATCCTGCTGGCCAGCGCGCCGGGGCGGAACTCGGTCTCCCGCCCCGCCGAGATCAGCACGTGCTCGGCCAGCTCGGCCAGCGACGAACGCGGATTGTTGGTGATGGCGACCGTCGTGGCCCCCGCCTCCCCCGCCAGCCGCAACGGCTCCAGCACGTCGGGGGTCTCGCCGGAGGTGCTGATGCCGATCGCGACGTCGCCCTCCTTGAGCAGGACGGCGCTGGTCAGGGCCAGGTGGGCGTCCTGGAAGGCGTGGCTGGACAGGCCGATGCGCATGAGCTTCTGCGCCATGTCCTCGGCGACCAGGCCGGAGGCGCCCACGCCGTAGGAGTCGATCCTGCGGGCGCCCACGATGGCGTCGACGACCAGGCCGAGCCGTTCGGAGGTGAGCTGGGCGACGGTGTCGTTGATCGCCTCGGACTCCGCGCGGGACACCTTCAGGATGACCTCCGACAGCGGGTCGTCCGGGGCCAGGTCACCGGGGACCAGCCGGTCAGGCTGCGCGGCGGCGGCCGCCAGGGCCAGCCTGAGCTGCGGGTAGCCGGCGAACCCGAGGAGCCTCGCCGTGCGGACGATCGTCGCCTCGCTGGTGCCCGAGGCGGCCGAGAGCTCGGTGATGGTGCTACGGGCGACGGTGGCGGGGTCCTCGAGGATGAGCCTGGCCACGGTCTGGGCGGCGGGAGTCAGCGACGGGAGGACGCCGCGGACGGTGGCCACGAGCGTGTCGGCCCTGAGAGCGTTCCGGGTGTCTTCCACATACCGATTATGGGGCCTGGACGGGCGCACCGATCGCTGTCGGACGTCCTTCCCACAAACCGTCAAAGCGGGATTCGACCTGGGGGTCTCGGAGGCCGCCCGGCCACCCAGGGGGACCCGGACCCGCGGCCGTCCCGCTGACCCCGCCGGTAGGTCCCCGCCGGTCCCGCGGGGCCCGGTGTCCCGGGCCCCGCGGGCAGGTGGTCAGCGGAGGGTGCCGTTGGTCATGCCGGCCGGCTCCTCGGGCAGCGCGATCAGGCCGAGCTCCGCCGGCGAGGCCATCAGCGGGTGGTGCGGGACGACCCGCACCGTGTACCCGAAGGCGCCCGTGCTCTCGAGCGGCACCTTCCCCGCGTAGTGCGCCTTGCCGTCGTCGTTCGTGCCCTCCAGCGCCATCGTCAGGTAGCCGGGGTTCAGCAGCTCGTCGTGCGGGCCGACCTTGCCGTACGCCGTCTGGACCAGCACGTCGGACGGCTCGAGCTCGCCGAGCGCGACGGTGGCCCGCAGGTCGAGGGCGGCGCCGACCTCGGGCGTGTCGCCGACACCCGAGGCCTCCACGTGCTCCACCCTGACGCCGGGCCACGCCTTGGCGGCGCGCAGCCGCCAGGCGGCGAACGCCTTGGCGGGCGCGTAGACGTCGGCCGACAGCGCGCGGGCGCCGGCGGCGGCGGGCGTGTAGAGATCCACGACGTAGTCGCGGAGCATCCGCCCGGCCAGCACCTTGGGCCCGAGCGAGGCCAGCGTGTGGCGCACCATCTCCAGCCACCTGCGGGGCAGGCCGTCGGCCGCGCGGTCGTAGAAGCGGTCGGAGACCTCGTGCTCGATCAGGTCGTAGAGCGCGGCGGCCTCCAGCTCGTCGCGCCGGTCGGGGTCGGCGACGCCGTCGGCGGTGGGGATGGCCCAGCCGTTGGTGCCGTCGTACCACTCGTCCCACCAGCCGTCGCGGATGGACAGGTTGAGCCCGCCGTTCAGTGCCGACTTCATGCCCGAGGTGCCCGAGGCCTCCAGCGGCCGCAGCGGGTTGTTCAGCCAGACGTCGCAGCCCTGCACGAGCAGCTGGCCCAGGGCCATGTCGTAGTCGGGCAGGAAGACGATGCGGTGCCGCACGTCCTCCTCGTCGGCGAACCGCACGATCTGCTGGATGAGCTTCTTGCCGCCCTCGTCGGCCGGGTGCGCCTTGCCCGCGATGACGATCTGCACCGGCTTGTCGGGGTCGAGCAGCAGCTCCCTCAACCGCGCCGGGTCGCGCAGCATGAGCGTGAGCCGCTTGTAGGAGGGCACGCGGCGGGCGAACCCGATGGTCAGCACGTTGGGGTCGAGCGCGTCGTCGACCCAGGTCAGCTCGGCGTCGGAGGCGCCCCGGTCGCGCCAGGAGCGGCGCAGCCGTACCCTCGCCGCCTCGACCAGGCGCTCGCGCAGCAGGCCGCGGATCTCCCAGATGTCGGCGTCGGGGATCTTGTGGACGCCCTCCCAGCCCTGCCCCTTGTCGATCAGGGACGGCAGCTCGCGACCGGCCAGCTCCATGATCTCGCGACCGACCCACGTGGGCGCGTGGACGCCGTTCGTGATCGACCCGATCGGGACCTCGTGCAGGTCGAAGCCCGGCCAGAGCTCCTTGAACATCTCCCGGCTGACCTCGCCGTGCAGCTCTGAGACCCCGTTGACGCGCTGGGCCAGGCGCATGCCCATGATCGCCATGTTGAAGCGGCCCGGCTCGCGCTCGGCGCCCAGCGCGAGGATGCGCTCGACGGGCACGGTCGGCCAGGCGTTGTCGCCGCCGAACTGCCTTTCGATCATGTCGGCGGGGAAGCGGTCGATGCCGGCGGGGACGGGCGTGTGGGTGGTGAACACCGTGCCCGCGCGCACGGCCTCCAGCGCCTCGTCGAAGCTCAGCCGCGACTCGGTCAGCTCGCGGATGCGCTCCAGGCCGAGGAATCCGGCGTGGCCCTCGTTGGTGTGGAAGACCTCGGGCTCGGGGTGACCGGTGATCCCGCAGTAGGCGCGGATCGCCCTGACGCCGCCGATGCCGAGCAGCAGCTCCTGCATGAGCCGGTGGTCGGTGCCGCCGCCGTAGAGGCGGTCGGTGACGTCGCGCGCGGCCGCGTCGTTGTCGGCCACGTCGGAGTCGAGCAGCAGCAGCGGCACCCTGCCGACCTGCGCCACCCACACCTGCGCGTGCAGGGCGCGGTGGCCGGGCAGCCCGATCCTGATGTGGACGGCGGTGCCCTCCTCGTCCTTCAGCAGGGTGAGTGGCAGGCCGCCGGGGTCGAGGCTGGGATAGTGCTCCAGCTGCCAGCCCTCGGGCGACAGCGACTGGGTGAAGTAACCGTGGCGGTAGAGCAACCCCACCGCCAGGATCGGCACGCCCAGGTCGCTGGCCGCCTTCAGGTGGTCTCCCGCCAGGATGCCGAGGCCGCCCGAATACTGCGGCAGGGCCGCGGCGATGCCGTACTCCGGCGAGAAGTAGGCGATCGCCTCGGCCGCGTCGGGCAGCGTCTGGTACCAGCGCGGCGCGGTCATGTACTCGCGCAGGTCGTCGGCTGCGTCGGCGAGGCGACGCAGGAAGCGGCGGTCACCCGCCAGCTGGCGCAACCTGGCCGGGTCGACGGCGCCCAGCAGTGCGACGGGGTCGTGCCCAACGCGTTCCCAGACGGCCGGATCGACCTCGGAGAACAGGTCGGTGGTCTCTGGATGCCACGACCACCTGAGGTTGTGCACGAGCTCGCCGAGGGCGGCCAACTCCGTGGGAAGGACGGTGCGGACGGTGAACCTGCGGATAGCTCTCACGATTCCGACCCTAGGTGGTGAGTGGTGGTGGACAAGCAGCAGTCCCGTAGATCGATCACTTCCCTCTGACAACCCTTCCGTGAAGATGCATTAATGGGGACACTTGGGGCACTCCCCACTTTGAACCCGAAACACCGTCCGGGATGGCGTCCTCAGCTTCACGCGTGAAGGTGCGAGGATCGTCATTGCGACAGTCGGCCACTCGACCATGAGAACAGGACGCGATGATCGGTCGAATCCCTATCACGGACATTTTCCCAGCCGTCGACTGCGGGCAGTGGCCCGCGAAGGCGGTTGCTGGTGAGACCTTTGAGATCGCCGCGACCGTGTTCCGCGAGGGACACGACGCGGTGGCCGCCGGGGTGGTGCTCACCTCGCCCGACGGGAGGCGTGGCCACCTGAAACATATGCGAGAGGTGGCCAAGGGCACCGACAGGTGGTCCGTGAGCGTGTCGCTGCCCGACGAGGGTGACTGGCAGTTCAGGGTCGAGGCCTGGGGCGATCCGATCGGCACGTGGCTGCACGACGCGGAGATCAAGATCCCGCGCGGCATGGACGTCGACCTGATGTGCGAGGAGGGCGCGCGCCTGTTCGAGCGCGCCGCCCGTGCCGTACGGCCGGCCGACTGCCCGGCCCCGCACGCCGGCAACGGGACCACGCGCAACGGCAACGGCACGCTGAGGACCGGCGCCGGCACGACCGCCGCGCAGAAGCCGGGCGCGTTGAGAACGGACATGTTGAAGACGGACATGGTCACGACCGGCGCGCTGCGGGCGGGCACGGAGCTGAAGCCGGCCGAGGTCTGCGGGCACCGGGCGGCGCTGCTGGCCGTGGCGGCGAAGCTGCGCGACGAGACGCTCGACCCCCGCGCCCGCCTGTCGATCGCCCAGTTGCCCGAGACGACCGCGATGCTGGAGGCGCATCCGCTGCGCGACCTGCTGACCAGGAGCAAGCCGCAGAAGATCAGGGTGGACCGGCGCAGGGCGCTGTTCGGCTCGTGGTACGAGTTCTTCCCCAGGTCGGAGGGGGCGATCGTCGAGGAGGGCGGCGTCTCCAAGTCGGGGAACTTCCAGACCGCCGCCAAGCGGCTGCCCGCCATCGCCCGCATGGGCTTCGACGTGGTCTACCTGCCGCCGATCCATCCGATCGGCTCGACCTTCCGCAAGGGCCGCAACAACACGCTCACGCCCGGGCACGACGACCCGGGCTCGCCGTGGGCGATCGGCTCGGAGGACGGCGGGCACGACGCCGTCCATCCCGACCTGGGCACGATCGACGACTTCGACGACTTCGTCGGCAGGACCCGCGAGCTGGGCATGGAGGTGGCGCTCGACTTCGCGTTGCAGTGCTCGCCCGACCATCCGTGGGTCAAGGAGCACCCCGAGTGGTTCACGATCCGCGCCGACGGGTCGATCGCGTACGCGGAGAACCCGCCCAAGAAGTACCAGGACATCTACCCGCTCAACTTCGACAAGGACCCGGAGGGGATCTACGCCGAGGTCAAGCGGGTGGTCAGGCACTGGATGGACCACGGGGTGCGGATCTTCAGGGTCGACAACCCGCACACCAAGCCGGTGAGCTTCTGGGAGCGGCTGCTGGCCGACATCAGGACGACCGACCCCGACGTGGTCTTCCTGGCCGAGGCGTTCACGCGCCCCGCGATGCTGCAGACACTCGCCAAGATCGGGTACCACCAGTCGTACACGTACTTCACCTGGAAGAACTCGAAGTACGACGTGGAAACCTACTTTTCGGAACTGTCACACGAAACATCGCATTTCCTCAGGCCGAACCTCTTCGTCAACACGCCCGACATCCTGCACGAGTACCTGCAGCACGGCGGCCTGCCCGCCTTCAAGATCCGTGCCGTCCTGGCCGCGCTCGTCTCCCCCACGTGGGGCGTCTATTCCGGCTACGAACTCGCCGAAAACCGCCCAGTACGGCCAGGCAGCGAGGAATACCTCGATAGCGAGAAATATCAGTACAAGCCGCGAGACTGGGCCGCGGCCGAGCGCGAGGGCCGCACGCTTGCCCCCTTCATCACACATCTGAATTTGTTCCGAAGGGCGCACCCGGCCGTCCAGGAATTGCGTAATCTGAGGTTCCACAGGATCGACCACCCGGACATGGTCTGCTTCTCCAAGCGGCTGCCCGGCGCCTACGACACGGCCACACGACGGCACGGACTCGGCGACGTGGTCCTGGCGGTTGTGAACCTGGACCCGCACAATACTCATGAGGCGACGGTCGATCTCGACCTCCCCGCTCTCGGTCTCGACTGGAACTCCGAGTTCGTCGTGGACGACGAGATGTCGGGCGAGTCGTACCGGTGGCGGCAGAACAACTACGTGCGCCTCGACCCTCATATTCATCCGGCGCACGTTTTCACCGTGCGAGCGGCTCATCGGTAACAGCGATCGGGGAGTCCAATTTGTCCGACACCGTGAACTCCGCTGCCATCCCGAACACCTTCGACGAGGAAGAGCCCCGCGATCCGCAGTGGTACAAGCGGGCGGTCTTCTACGAGGTGCTCATCAGGGGCTTCGCCGACTCCAACGGCGACGGCACAGGCGACATCAAGGGGCTCACCAGCAGGCTCGACTACCTGCAGTGGCTGGGTGTCGACTGCCTCTGGCTGCTGCCGCTGTACGAGTCGCCGCTGCGCGACGGCGGCTATGACATCGCCGACTTCATGAAGATCCTCCCTGACTTCGGTGATCTCGGCGACTTCGTCAAGCTGGTCGACGAGGCGCACAAGCGGGGCATGCGGGTGATCGCCGACCTGGTGATGAACCACACCAGCGACGCCCACCCGTGGTTCCAGGCGTCACGGCACGACCCCGAGGGCCCGTTCGGCGACTTCTACGTCTGGTCCGACACCGACGAGATGTACCGGGACGCCCGGATCATCTTCATCGACACCGAGACCTCGAACTGGACCTACGACCCGGTCCGCGGGCAGTACTACTGGCACCGCTTCTTCCACCACCAGCCCGACCTCAACTACGAGAACCCGGCGGTGCAGGAGGCCATGCTGGAGGTGCTGAGGTTCTGGCTCGACCTGGGCATCGACGGATTCCGCATGGACGCCATCCCCTACCTGTTCGAGGAGGACGGCACCAACTGCGAGAACCTGCCCAGGACCCACGCCTACCTCAAGCGGATCAGGACCGAGGTCGACCGGCTCTACCCGGACCGCGTGCTGCTGGCCGAGGCCAACCAGTGGCCGTCCGACGTGGTCGAGTACTTCGGCGACCCGGTCAACGGCGGCGACGAGTGCCACATGGCCTTCCACTTCCCGCTCATGCCGCGCATCTTCATGGCCGTGCGCAGGGAGTCCCGTTACCCGATCTCGGAGATCATGGCCCAGACGCCCAAGATCCCCGAGAACTGCCAGTGGGGCATCTTCCTGCGCAACCACGACGAGCTCACGCTCGAGATGGTCACCGACGAAGAGCGCGACTACATGTACTCCGAGTACGCCAAGGATCCGCGCATGCGCGCCAACGTCGGCATCCGCCGCCGCCTGGCGCCGCTGCTGGAGAACGACCGCAACCAGATCGAGCTGTTCACCGCGCTGCTGCTGTCGCTGCCCGGCTCGCCGGTGCTCTACTACGGCGACGAGATCGGCATGGGCGACAACATCTGGCTCGGCGACCGCGACGGCGTCCGTACCCCGATGCAGTGGACGCCCGACCGCAACGCGGGCTTCTCCGACTGCGACCCCGGCCGGCTCTACCTGCCGGTCATCATGGACCCGATCTACGGCTACCAGGCGATCAACGTCGAGGCGCAGCAGAAGAACGCCGGCTCGCTGCTCCACTGGACCAAGCGCATGATCGAGATCCGCAAGCGGCACCCGGTCTTCGGCCTCGGCGAGTACATCGAACTCAACTCGTCGAACCCCAGCGTGCTGGCATTCGTGCGCGAGCTCGGCGATGATCGCATGCTATGCGTGAACAACCTCTCGCGGTTCCCCCAGCCCGTGGAGCTGGACCTGCGAAGGTTCGTCGGCGTATCGCCCGTGGAGACGATGGGTGGAGTTCCATTTCCGCCGATTGGCGAACTTCCGTATCTTTTGACGCTCCCTGGGCATGGGTTCTATTGGTTCACCCTTCCGCCCGCCGTACCCCAGGAGGAGTAAGTCGTGCTTGAGGACCTCCTTGCCCGCTGGATCACCCATCAACGCTGGTTCGCGGGCAAGGGGCGCCCTCTCGACGACCTCGGCATCGAGTCGCACACCGTCCTCGGCACCGAAGGCGAAGCCCAGCTGTGCCACCTGGTCCTGTCCGTACGGCAGGCCGACGCGCGCGACCGCTACCAGCTCCTGATCGGCATCCGCGCGGAGCTGCCCGACCGGCTCAAGCACGCCCTCGTCGGCATCACGCAGGACGGCGTCCACGTCTACGACGCCGCGCACGACCCCACCCTGGCCAGGCTGCTGCTGGAGGGCATGGCCGAGGGGCAGGACCACGGGCCCGTCAGGTTCCGCCACACGCGCGGGGTGGAGATCGACACCACGCAGCGCAGCCTGGTCCTCGGGGCCGAGCAGTCCAACACCTCGCTGGTGTACGGCGACGCCTACATCTGCAAGCTGTTCCGCCGCCTCATCCCGGGCGTCAACCCGGAGCTCGAGGTCGTCACCGCGCTGGCCGAGCGCGGCTCGCCGCACATCGCCAAGCCGTACGGGTGGATCGAGACCGACCTCGACGGCGTGCCGACCACGCTGGCCTTCATGCAGGAGTTCCTGTCCACCAGCAACGACGGCTGGGACCTGGCGCTGGCCAGCGTCCGCGACTTCTACGGCCAGCTGGAGGACGTGTCCGCGGCCGAGGCGGGCGGCGACTTCGCCGCCGAGTCGCACCGGCTCGGCGCGGCGACGGCCGAGATCCACCGCCGGCTGGCGGCCGCCTTTCCCACCGACGTCGTCGAGCCGCACGAGGTCAAGCGGATGGTGGAGGGCTTCCGCCGCCGCCTGGCCAGGGCGATCGCCGAGGTGCCCGAGCTGGCCGAGCACGCCGACGTCGTCGAGCGCGCCTTCCACGAGGTGGAGGAGCTGACCGGAGAGGTGCGCGTGCAGCGCGTCCACGGCGACTACCACCTGGGCCAGGTCATGCGGACACCCGTCGGCTGGTTCGTCCTCGACTTCGAGGGCGAGCCGGGACAGCCCTTGGAGGAGCGCAGGGCGCTCGCCTCCCCGCTGCGGGACGTGGCCGGGATGCTGCGCTCCTTCGACTACGCCGCGGGCCATCTGCTGACCGACCACCCCGAAGGCGAGACGCTGCGCCCGAAGGCGGACGAGTGGGCCACCCACAACAGGACGGCCTTCCTCGAGGGGTACGCCGACGTGGGCGCCGAGGACGCGGCGCTGCTGCGGGCGCTGGAGTACGACAAGGCGGTCTACGAGGTCATGTACGAGGCCCGCCACCGCCCCACCTGGCTGCCCATCCCGCTGGCCGCCTTCCGCTGAGGCGTTCCCGGCGTTTCCCCCTCCGAAGCCCACCCGGAGCATTACTCTTCGCATGCCTACATAAGCGAAGAGTAAGGGGGGCGGATGCGACGAGGTCTTGTGTTCGCGGCCGCTGGGCTGGGCACGGCGCTCCTGAGCGGAACGCTCCTGATCGCCACCAGCGGGGAAGGGCCGGAGGCGGCGCAGGCCGTCCAGGAGTCTCCCGCGCCGGGAGATCCCCTGACGCCCGAGGAGATCGCCCGAGCCGGCGAGATCGCCACGGCCGGCACCCACCTGAAGGCGGACCAGGCCGAGCTGCTCTACGTCGAGCGCGACGACGACAAGGACGCCGAGCAGGCGCGGCGCGCCGAGGCCTACATCTACGACTACGGCAACGACACGCTGACCGTCAGGACCGTCGACCTCGGCCAGAGCAGGGTGGTCGAGGAGACCACGGGCAGAGGGGTGCAGCCGCCGCCGTCCAGGCGGGAGGAACTGCGCGCCGCCGAGCTGCTGCTGGCCGACCCGGCGCTGGGGCAGGGAGTGCGCCAGTCGTTCAGGAAGGCCGCGGGGCGGGAGCTCGCCTCGCCGTCCGACCTGGCCCTGCGCGGGCTGATCTACTCGCCGGAGCGGGGACCGTGCCGCACGCACCGGTGCCTGCGGCTGTTCGTCCGGCTGCCCAACGGCACCTTCCTCGACACCAGCCGCATCGTCCTCGACCTGTCCGCCAAGCGGGTTCACACCCTGGAGTGGTGAGTTGATCCTCCGTCTCATGCTCGCCGGCCTGCTCGCCGTGCCCCTGGCGTCGCCCGCGCCGCCCCCGTCCGCACCGGCGGCGGCCGACGCGGCCGACGCGTGCGGCTCGCCATACCTGGTCGACAGGACGCTGCCGAACGGCGCGCGCTGGCGGCTGTGCTGGGAGATGCGCACGATCGAGGGCCTGACCGTCACGAGGGTGCGCTACATGCCCAAGGACAGCCGGTCGATCAGCGTGCTGCGCAGCGGGGCGCTGGCGCAGATCCACGTCCCCTACGACAGCGGCGAGCCGCGCTACCACGACATCGGCTCGCTCGGCTCGGCCGCGGTGACGCTGACGGCGGCCGACTGTCCCGGCGGCGAGCTGGCCAAGAGCAAGGTGTGCGTGACGACGCGCCCGCGCGGCCACGCCTACCTCAAGGACGGCTGGGGCGACGAGAGCCAGCGCAGGACGGCGCAGGGCCACGAACTGGTGGTGCTGGCCGCCTACCAGGTCGGCTGGTACACCTACGTCTCCGAGTGGGTGTTCGGCGACGACGGCTCGATCACGCCGCGGATCGGCGCCACGGGCTCGCTGGCGGGCACCACGACCGCGCCGAAGCACGGCTGGCCGCTCGGGGTCGGGCGCAAGCACTTCGAGGAGTCCCACAGCCACAACGTCTTCTGGCGGATGGACTTCGACATCGAGGGCAGGGCCCGCGACGTCGTCGAGCAGTACGACTTCGCCGGCAACCGCACCAAGAAGCGGTCGCTGGTGAAGACGGTGTTCAACCGGGAGACCAGGGCGCTCAACAGCAGGATGCGCTGGTGGCGGGTGGTGGACCCGGGGGTGCGCAACACCGACCGGCACCCGGTCTCGTGGGAGATCAACAACTCCGACAGCGCGGAGTACCGCGGCCCCGCCGACGAGGCGTTCACGCACGCGGACGTGTACGTGACGCAGTACCGGGCCTGTGAGCGGCTCGCGACCGAGAACGTCGCGCCCAGGTGCGGCAGGTCGGTCGACCGGTACGCCGACGACGAGCGGGTGACCGATCCGGTGGTGTGGGTGAACGTGGGCTTCCACCACGTCGCCAGGGACGAGGACGCCGATCCGATGCCGATCCACTGGCAGGGGTTCCGCGTGACGCCTCGCGACGTCACCGCCACCAACCCGTACTGACACCGCGGTAAGGGCATGGTCCCTCGCCTGACGGCCCCGAGCCGGTGGGTGAGGGACCATGCCCTTACGGTCATGACCGGACCCGAAATGACGGCTATGGGTGTGGCGGCGGGTTGATCGGGGCAGTGGCGGTTACCATGGCCACGGTGGCGATCACCGGCGCTCGCACAGGCTGCGGGCGGCGGCGGACAGGTCGCGCACGTTTCTGGCGGCGACCGCCGCGGTTAATCCGATTTTTCTGAAATGCCCGTCTCCAGAATTCGCATGGTGACAGCGGTCAAGGGCATGGGTTGGAAGGTCGCTGTAGGGCAGGGTAAGGAACATGCCGATGAGGACAGAGCTCGACCGCCTCGCAGGTGGGGCGCATCACGACCCGCATTCGATTCTCGGAGCGCACCTGGGTCCTGACGGGGTCACGTTCAGGGCGTTGCGACCGCTGGCCGAACAGGTCGAGGTGGTCTTCGACGACGAGGCGCGACCGATGAGGCATGTCGCTCACGGGGTGTTCGAGGCCACGGTCGGCGGACTGGACAAGATCCCCGACTACGTCCTGCGGGTGCGCTACAGCGGCGGCGAGCCGTACGACATGCGCGACCCGTACCGGCACTGGCCCACCCTCGGCGAGGTGGACCTGCACCTGATCGGCGAGGGCAGGCACGAGCGGCTGTGGGAGTCCCTCGGCGCGCGGACGATGCGCCATGAGGACGTCGACGGCACCGCGTTCGCCGTCTGGGCGCCGAACGCGCGCGGCATCAGGGTGGTCGGCGACTTCAACCACTGGGACGGCGTCGCCCACCCCATGCGCTCGCTGGGCCGGTCGGGAGTCTGGGAGCTGTTCGTGCCCGACATCGGCGTGGGCGAACGCTACAAGTTCCAGATCCTCGGCGCCGACGGGCTCTGGCGTGACAAGGCCGACCCGATGGCGCGCAGGACGGAGGTGCCGCCGCAGACGGCGTCGGTGGTCGACCACTCCGACTACCGGTGGGCCGACGACGCGTGGATGGCCGAGCGCCAGACCAAGGTGCCGCAGCGGCTGCCGATGAGCACCTACGAGGTGCACCTCGGCTCGTGGCGGCCGGGGCTCGGCTACACCGAGCTGGCGACGCAGCTGGCCGACTACGTGGAGGAGATGGGCTTCACGCACGTGGAGTTCCTGCCGGTGGCCGAGCACCCGTTCGGCGGCTCGTGGGGCTACCAGGTGACCTCCTACTACGCGCCGACCGCCCGCTTCGGCACCCCGGACGAGTTCCGTCACCTGGTCGACGCCCTGCACCAGCGCGGCATCGGGGTGGTGCTCGACTGGGTGCCCGCGCACTTCCCGATGGACGACTGGGCGCTGGCCCGCTTCGACGGCACGCCGCTCTACGAGCACGCCGACCCGGCCCGCGGCGAGCACCCCGACTGGGGCACCTACGTCTTCGACTTCGGCCGCAACGAGGTGCGCAACTTCCTCGTCGCCAACGCGCTCTACTGGCTGAAGGAGTTCCACATCGACGGGCTGCGGGTGGACGCGGTCGCCTCGATGCTCTACCTCGACTACTCCCGGCGCGAGGGCGAGTGGACGCCGAACATCTACGGCGGTCGCGAGAACCTCGACGCGGTGGAGTTCCTCAAGGAGATGAACTCCGTCTGCTACCGGGAGGCACCGGGCATCTCGACGATCGCCGAGGAGTCGACGGCCTGGCCGGGCGTCTCGCGTCCCGTGCATCTGGGCGGCCTCGGGTTCGGCTTCAAGTGGAACATGGGCTGGATGCACGACACGCTCGCCTACCTGCGCCACGAGCCGATCTTCCGCCAGTACCACCACCACCAGATGACCTTCTCGCTGATGTACGCCTACAGCGAGAACTTCGTCCTGCCGCTGTCGCACGACGAGGTCGTCCACGGCAAGGGCTCGCTGCTGGGCAAGATGCCGGGAGACGAGTGGCAGCGGTTCGCGCAGTTGCGGGCGCTGTTCGCGTTCATGTGGGCGCATCCGGGCAAGCAGCTGCTGTTCATGGGCGGCGAGTTCGGCCAGGGGTCGGAGTGGTCGGAGGAGCGCGGGCTCGACTGGTGGGTGCTCGACTTCGACGGGCATCGCGGGGTGCAGAAGCTGGTCCGCGACCTCAACGCCCTCTACCGGCAGACCCCTGCCCTGTGGGAGCAGGACACCACGCCCGACGGGTTCCGGTGGATCGACGCCGACGACGCGCCCGGCAACGTCTTCTCGTTCCTGCGGTTCGGGCTCGACGGGTCCGCGGTGGCGTGCGTGGTCAACTTCAGCGGGGCTCCGCACGAGGAGTTCAGGCTCGGCCTGCCGTACGGCGGGCAGTGGGAGGAGGCGCTCAACACCGACGCCTTCGACTACTGGGGCAGCGGCGTGGGCAACCTCGGGGCGGTGGAGGCGGCCGAGGAGTCGCACCACGGCCTGCCGTACGCGACGACGTTGCGGGTGCCGCCGCTGGGCGCGATCTGGCTGAGGCACACGCCGGGCGCCGGCTGAGCGTCCGCGGAGCCGCCCGGATCTCGGGCGGCTTCCGCATGAACGTTTGCTGAGAAACCACCGCATCCTCTGGGCTAAGCGGACAAAGCTCTCTACACTCCGAGATCATCACCCCCCTCGGAGGACGTGTGCGACTGCGACGCCTGATCGTGTGCTCGGTCTTGCTGGCATTACTGCCGGCCGCTCCCGCCCTCGCCGGTGAACCCCCCGCCACTCCTTCGCCGTCGCCGTCCGCCACGGCCGCCGGGGAGAAGCTCGAAGAGGGCCTGGCCGTCGCCGAGGGCAGCACCCGGGTCATCGTCGAGCTGACCGACCCGGGGCAGACCGCGCCGGTCGCCGCGCAGGCCGCGGCCGAGGACGCCCAGGTCGTGCTCCAGCCGGCCGCGCAGCCGTTCATCGTCGTCGAAGGCACCGCGGAGGAGCTGGCGGCGCTCGCCGAGGACCCGCGCGTCTCCTCCATCCACCGCGATCGCGCCTATCCGCCGACCGCCATCTCGAGTCTTCCCGTCATCGGCGCCGACAAGGTCCACGCCACCGGCGCGACGGGCGCGGGACAGGCCGTCGCCATCCTGGACACGGGCATCGACCGGGACCATCCGTTCTTCGGCAACCGGATCATCGCCGAGGCGTGCTTCTCCTCCACCGAGTACGACGGCGTCGAGTCGCTGTGCCCGAACGGCCAGAGCCAGATGATCGGTCCTGGCGCGGCCGACGCCGAGTACGCCAAGTGCCTGCTCGGCAGCGAGAACCTGTGCGAGCACGGCACCCACGTGGCGGGCATCGCGGCCGGTGGCGGCGGCGTCGCCCCCGGCGCGAGCATCGTGGCGGTCCAGGTGTTCAGCAGGGTCAACGACGAGGACGCGTGCGGCGCGGCGGCCTGCCTGATGGCCTTCGAGTCGTCGCTGCGCCTGGCCATGGACCACATCGCGTCGCTCGCTCCCGCCACCCCCATCGCGGCGCTGAACCTCAGTCTCGGCGGGCAGCTGTCCGACACCTCGTGCGACGGCACCGAGGAGGGGCAGGTCTTCAAGCCGAAGATCGACGACCTGCTGTCCAAGGGCGTGGCGACCGTCGTCGCGGCGGGCAACGAGTACTTCACCGGCACCTCCTTCCCCGCGTGCGTCTCGTCGGCCGTCGCGGTCGGGGCCAGCAACAACAGCGACCAGATCGCCGACTTCTCCAACTCCGGCTCGCTGCTCGACCTGTTCGCGCCCGGCGTGGAGATCGAGTCGTCGGTGCCCGACGACGTCATGGCCACCCACAGCGGCACCTCGATGGCCGCCCCGCACGTCGCGGGAGCGCTGGCCGTCATGAAGGCCGCCTTCCCCGACCAGGCGATCGGCGCGCTGGTCGACAAGCTGAAGGCGACCGGCAGGCCGTTCTCCTACCAGGTGAACGGAGCCGACGTCGTCACTCCGCGCCTGGATCTGGCGGCGGCCATGACCGGGGCCGCGCCGCAGCCCACCGCCACCCAGAGCGCCCCCGCTCCGGCGCCTTCGGTCAGCGGCCCGTCGCCCCGGCCCTCCGACGACGACCCGCAGTCCGGGGACCCCGGCGACGAGGTCGACACGCCCGACCCGACCCCCGTCCCGCTGCCGACGATCACGGTGACGGTGACCGTCACCGTGACGCCTCCCGCCGCTCCCGCGGCCGTCTGCACCCGCGGTACGGCAGGCACCGCGATGACCGCCAAGCAGTGGGCCGTGGAGATCTACCGCGGCACCGGGCAGCTGTCCGACGAGACCCTCACCTGCTATCTGAAGCTGGCGCACAAGGCGAGCAAGGTCTTCCCCGAGCTGACCAAGGCCTCGTCGCTCGGCAAGGCGTACAAGGTGCTGAAGGCGTCGAAGGGCGCGCGCGCCACGCTGGACGGGGCGCTGCTGACGGCCTGGCTCAACTGGGCGCACGGCGCGACCTCGGACCTGGAGAAGGTCAACGCGGCGGAGAAGGTCAGGCTCGGCTCGACCTCCGGCCCGGCGCTCAGGAAGGCCGCCACCTCACTCGGCGGGTGAGCCCGCACGGCACGCAGGCCGGTCCCGGTTCCGGGTCCGGCCTGCGTCTGCGTTACCCAAAAGACACGTCAGCTCTCTTCTGACAACAAAAGTCACATCTGTACACTCAAACCCCACAAATCGATCACCCCCCTCGGAGGCACAGTGAGACTGCGGTCTCTCCTGGCTGCTGCGGCCACCCTCGCCGCCGTTTCAGCCGGGCTCATCCAGGCCCCCGCGCACGCCACCGCGGACGATCCGATCAGGAAGATCGACCCCGCGGTCCGGATCAGCGGCACTCACCGGGCGATCGTCCAGGTGCAGAGCCCCGCGCAGGCCAAGTCCCTCGCCGCCACGGCCGAGGCGGTCGCCCCCGGCGTCGACAACGTGGCCCCGACCCCCGAATCGCTCGCCGGCAGGCTCGACTTCTTCGTCTACGAGGGGACCGTCGAGGAGTTCAAGAAGATCGCCGGCCAGGCCGACGTCGTCGCCATCCGCGAGGACCACCTCAACGCGCCGAACCTGGTCAGGAGCACGGCCATCATCGGCGCCGACAAGGCCCACGCGGCCGGCGTGACCGGCGCGGGCAAGGCGGTGGCCGTCCTCGACACCGGCATCGACGGCGACCACCCGTTCTTCGGCGGCCGCATCGCCGCCGAGGCCTGCTTCTCCGCCGAGAACGCCGCGGACATGGCCACCTCCCTGTGCCCGAGCGGCGCGCCGTTCCAGATCGGCGCGGGCGCGGCCAGCGCGACCACCGACGCGTGCATGAAGAACGTGCCGCCCTCCGACGCGCTCTTCGGCATCTGCGCGCACGGCTCCCACGTGGCCGGCATCGTCGCGGGCAAGGCGCACTCCTCGCAGCGCGAGCCCTCCGACGGCGTCGCCCCCGGCGCGACGATCGTGCCGGTGCAGGTGTTCAGCAGGTTCACCAACCCCGAGTACTGCGGCGGCGCCGACTCCACCCCGTGCGTCCTGGCCTACGACTCCTCCGTCCTCACCGGGATGGCCTACGTCAACCTGATCGCCAAGCAGTACGGCGTCGCCTCGGTGAACCTCAGCCTGGGCGGCGGCAAGTACGACACCGCCTGCGACACCGGTGACGGCGCCGACTTCAAGGCCAGGGCGGACGAACTGCTCGCCCAGGGCGTCGCCACCGTCGTCGCCTCGGGCAACGAGGGGCACGAGGCGTCCGTCTCGTGGCCCGCCTGCGTCTCCAGCGTCGTGACCGTCGGCTCGACCGACGTGGAGTACCCGCAGGTCGGCACGCACACCGACGACGTCTCCGCCTTCAGCAACCGCGGCGAGATGCTCGACCTGTTCGCCCCCGGCTGGCCGATCTTCTCCTCCGTGCCCGACAACAGGTACGCGGGCTTCGGCGGCACCTCGATGGCCGCCCCGCACGTCGCGGGCGCCTTCGCGCTGATGAGGGAGAAGCTGCCCGACGCCTCGGTCGACGAGATCCTCGCCAAGCTCAAGGCGGCCGGCAAGCCGATCACCTACACCAGCGCGGGCAAGCAGGTCACCACGCCGCGTCTGGACGTCTGGAAGGCGGTGCCGCACGTCGAGTGCGCCGCCACCTACACCAACCGCGCCTCCTGGCCGGGCGGCTTCCAGGCCAACGTCACCGTCAAGAACACCGGCACCCTGCCCCTCAAGAGCTGGAAGGTCGCCTGGACCTTCCCCGACCAGCAGAAGGTGACCACCCTCTGGGAGGGCAGGTACACCCAGAGCGGGGCCGACGTCACCGTGACCAACGCGCGCTGGAACGGCACGCTGGCCGTGGACGCGTCCACCAGGTTCGGCTTCAACGGCAAGCTGCCGCGCGGCGGCGCGAACACCCCGCCCGCCACGCTGACCTGCACCGCCGCCTGACCGTTTCCTTCCCCGGCCACGCCCGCGCGCCTGCGGGCGTGGCCTTTTCACGCTCGCGGTCACCAGGGCGCCGTCAGACGTGGACGAGCGGCCTCGGCGGCGTCGCCGTCGAGCGTGGACGAGCGGCCTCGGTGGTGTCGGCGTCGGGCGTGGACGCTCGGCTTCGGCGGACGTGGACGGGCGGCTTCGGTGGTGTCGGCGTCCGGGGGACGGGCGGCGTCCGACCTTCGGATCCGATCATCAGACTTCGGTAGGCGGTGGATCATCCGATCGGATGGACCTGTGAGAGGGAGGGACCGCGGGCGCTCGCAGGTCCGAGGTCGTCGCTTAGGGTGACATTTATGGACGCGACCAAGGTGATCGTTGACAGCGTTGATCGGTTCAGGCAGCGGCGCACCGCGCCCCTGGTCCTCGAACTGGACCTCACCGACGGGCTGACCGAGGGCCCACCCGCCGATCCGCTCGCCGCGCTCCTCACCATGCGCAAGCCCCGCCTGGCCGACGTGCTGTCCGGCCTGAAGCGGGCCGGGCAGGACTCCCGCGTCAAGGCGCTCATCGTCAAGATCGGCGGTGCCCCGCTCGGCCTGGGCATGGTCCAGGAGCTGCGCGAGGCCGTCGTGCGGTTCCGCGCGTCGGGCAGGCTGACCGTGGCCTTCGGCGAGACGTTCGGCGAGTTCGGCCAGGGCACCGTCCCCTACTACCTGGCCAGCGCGTTCGATCGCGTCTACCTGCAGCCCAGCGGCGACGTCGGTCTCACCGGCATCGCGCTCGAACAGCGTTTCCTCAAGGGCACCCTGGACAAGCTCGGCATCGGCTACGAGGTCGGCAAGCGCCACGAGTACAAGACCGCCGCCAACACCTTCACCGAAGACCACATGACCGACGCCCACAAGGAGTCGTACGGCAGGCTGGCCGAGTCGGTCGTCGAGCAGGTCGTCGCGGGCGTGGCCGAAGGGCGCAGGCTCGACCCCGACAAGGTGCGGGAGCTGATCGACAGGGGGCCGTTCATCGGCCCCGAGGCCGTGGAGGCGGGGCTGGTGGACCGGCTCGCCTACCGCGACGAGGTCTACGACGAGGTCAAGCAGGCCGCGGGCGCCGACGCCCACCTGCAGTACGTCGTCAAGTACGCGCGGGCTCTCACCGCCCGCAAGCTGCCCCACCCGACCGCCCACAGCGTCGCGCTCGTCCACGGCCACGGCATGATCAGGCTCGGTCGCAGCGGGCGCAGCCCCCTCGGCGGCAGCGGCGCCATGGGCTCCGACACGATCAGCGCCGCGATCAGGGCGGCGCGCAGGGACGACCACGTCAAGGCCGTGGTGTTCAGGGTCGACAGTCCCGGCGGCTCCTACGTGGCCTCAGACGCGGTGTGGCGCGAGATCGTCCTCACGCGCAGGGTCAAACCGGTCATCGTGTCGATGGGCGACCTGGCCGCGTCGGGCGGGTACTTCGTCTCGATGGCCGCCGACGTCATCGTCGCCCAGCCCGGCACGCTGACCGGGTCGATCGGCGTGTTCGGCGGCAAGGCCGTCCTCGGCGGGCTGCTGGAGAAGGCCGGCGTGACCACCGACGTGATCAGCGAGGGCGCGAAGGCCGCGATGTTCTCCTCCACCAGGCCGTTCTCGCCCGAGGAGTGGGACAGGGTCAACGCCTGGCTCGACCGCATCTACGACGACTTCGTGGGCAAGGTCGCCGAAGGCCGGCACCTGACCAGGGACCGGGCGCACGAGCTGGCCCGCGGCCGGGTGTGGACGGGGGCCGACGCGCACGAGCACGGTCTCGTGGACGAGCTCGGCGGCCTCGAGGACGCCCTCGGCATCGCCCGCGAGCGTGCCGGGCTGGCGGCGGACGCGCCCGTGCGGACCTACCCCCGGCTGCACCCGCTGGAGCGGCTGCGCGGGCCGGAGTCCAGCGAGGACAAGTCGGCGGCGCTGGCCAGGATGCGGCTGGAGGCGTGGGGGCCGTTCGCCAGGCTCGCCGGCGAGCTGGGGCTTCCCGCGTACGGGCCGCTCCTGCTGCCAGGGGAGATCGTCATCAGGTAGCCGCGCCTGCTGCGGTGGCGGTCCCCCCGCGGGCCGCCACCCGCTTCGGCGTCCCAGGACCCGCGGTTCGGGCTACTCTCCGGTGGTGCCGTCGATGCGTTCGCGGAGCAGGTCGGCGTGGCCGTTGTGCCGGGCGTACTCCTCGATCATGTGGATGAGGATGTAGCGGTGCGAGTGGTGGTCACCCCGGCGGTCCCGCCTGGCGAGAGCGTCGAGCGGGGTGCCGGCCGAGACCTTGCGGCACTCCTCCACCTCGGCCCGCCACACGGCCAGCGCCTCGACGGCGGAGGCCCCGGCCACGTCGAACTCGGCGTCGTCGACGTCGCCCCAGTAGACGGTCGGCACGTCCGCGCCCTCGAGCACGTGGCGGAACCAGTAGCGCTCGACGTCGGTGAGGTGGCGCACCAGGCCGAGCAGCGACATCGCCGACGGCGGCACGGACCGCTCGCGCAACTGCGCCTCGCTCAGGTCCGCGCACTTGACGGCCAGGGTCTCGCGGTGCCAGTCGAGGAAGGCGACCAGCAGTTCCCGCTCGTCACCGGCCGCGGGGGGATCGATTCTGGGGTCGGTCATCCCGACATTCTGCTGCACCGTGTCACCCTGTTCCGGGCCGCGGCGTTTCAGGACACGGCCCCCTAGACCGGGCGGTAGCGGCCGCGCAGCCGTACGAGGGGAAGCGGGGTGGCGTCGACGTAGTCGACCGCGAGCACCCGCGCCACGAACAGGGTGTGGTCACCCGCGGGCACCACCCGCGACGTCTCCACCTCCAGCGCCGCCACCCCGCCCTCGACGACCAGCGCGTCGCTGTGCGGGCCGCGGTGGTGCGGGGTGCCCGCGACCAGGTGCCGGGCGCTCGGACGGCCGGCGGCGGCGAACCTGCTGGCGATGGCCGCCTGCCCCGCCGACAGCAGCGAGGCGGCCCAGCGGTCCTGCCGGAGGAGCACCTCGGTGAGGTAGCCGCGGCTGCCCAGGCTGGCGAGCACGAGCGGCGGGTCGGCGGAGACCGACATGAGGGCGGACACGGTGACGCCCACGTCGTCCCTGCCGTCTCGTACGGTCAGCACGGCCACCCCCGCCGCGAGTTGCGCCATCGCCTCGGTGAACTCACTCACCCGACCACTCTGGCACAGATGGATCACGGTGACGTTTGCCGTCAGGTCCCGCGAAACGGGCACGGAACCTGCTCGCCGGCCGACGGCATGCTCCTGTGGTGTCCTGGAGCGCGTCCCGGCGGGCCGGCCGATCCGACCCAACCTTTCACCCGCTCGCCGGCGTCGGTAACGGGCGAGAGGAGTCACCTTGGACCGCAACGACAGCTTCCGCGAGTTCATGGCCGCCCACCAGCAGTCGCTGATGCGGACGGCCTACCTGCTCACGGGAGATGCCCACCTCGCCGAGGACCTGCTGCAGACCGTGCTGGTCAAGGTGCTCGGGCGCTGGCCCAGGCTGGCGCAGGTCGCCAGCCCTCAGGCGTACGCCCGCAAGGCGCTGGTCAACCAGTACATCTCCTGGCGCCGCCGGCTGGTCAGGACGGCCGAGCTGCCGAGCGCCGATCCGCCGGAGCGGCCTCACTCCAGCGAGGAGTCCACGATCGACCGGCTCGCCATGCGGCAGGCGCTCGCACGGCTGCCGCCCAGGCAACGGGCGGTGATCGTGCTGCGCTACTACGAGGACCTCACCGAGCACGAGACCGCGAAGCTGCTGAACTGCTCGATCGGCACGGTCAAGAGCCAGGCCCACCACGCGCTCGCCCGGTTACGGGCGCTCGCGCCTGAGTTGGCGCCGACGTTCGCCGGAATGGAAGACCTGAAGGGGGCACACCGATGACCTGGCTACGAGACGTGCTGGACGACCTGGCCGACGACGCGCCCGAGGTGGACCTGACCGAGCGGACGATCAGGATCAGGGAGCGGCGGCGGCGCAGGGCCGCCCCGATCGTCGCGACCGCCGCGGTCATCGCGATCGCGCTCGCCGCGACGGCCGCCGTACGACTGCTGCCGGCGGAACCGGACGCGGCAGGCGAGCCCGCGCGTGGGACGGTGACCGACCTGCCGGCACGCGGGGTGGAGCCGCTGAGCCACGCCTACAAGACGCTCTGCCGGCCGGAGGACGGCAAGGTGCCGCCCGGATGCGTGGACGGCGGCTGGCGGGTGGTCACCAGGAGCGGCAGGACCTACCGGCTGGCGCAGGCCCTGCGCGATCCCGGACCCTTCGTCAGGACGAGCCCTCTGGCGATCAGCCGCGACGGCCGCAAGATCGCCTACTACGACTCGGCGTCCGGCACCTTCGCGGTACGCGACCTCGCCTCCGGAGCGGTGGCGACCGCCCCGACGAAGGTGCCCAGGGCATGGCTCGGCAGCCTCGCCCATCTGCTGTTGTCGGACGACGGCCGCTTCGTGGCCTTCACCAAGAGCCCGCCGCTGAAGGACCCCGCGATGCTGTTCGACATGCGCGAGCGCATGGTCCGGCCCTTGCCCAACGGCTGGAACCCCCTCGGCCTGTCCCCTGACGGCGACACGATCACCCTGGCGGAGTACGCGCCCAGGACCCGGCTGCGGACCATCAGCCACCTGTGGGGGACGTCCACGGCGGGCAACGCGAAGACCGTTGACGTCGCGGGGCACTACCTGGTCGGCGGGCTCGGTCCCGACGGGGAGACCGTCGTCGCGGTGCAGAGCGTGACCGTCCCCGGCACCGACTGCCTGAGAAGCGGCGAGGATCTCGTGCACCTGGACCGGACGACCGGCAAGGTGCTCCGGAGAGTCCCCGTGCGGGGCCTGTCCATGACCGGCAACTTCGTCCACCTGCGCAGCTGGGCCGGCCCTCAGGAGATCATCGCCGTGGCGAGGCCCTTCGTCTGCGGGAACCGCGATGACGACGCCCCTGCCTCGGAACTCGACCCTCCGTTCGTTCCCTTCACGGCCTACGCGGTGAACGTCAGGACCGGCAAGGCCAGGAAGCTCGCCACCTACACCGCGCAGCACTTCTTCCATCTCGTGCTCCCCGGCTTCCCCGGGACCCTGTGACAGGGGGAAGCGGGTCACGCGGCTGTCCGGTCACCGGCCCTAGTACGGCAGGTAGTAGGTGAGCAGATCGGCGGTGAGCGGCGGGAAGAGCGCCTGGAACAGCTCCTCCTCCCCGGTGTAGACATCGGACCTGATCCGGGACAGCCCTTCGTAACCGTGGGGGCCGAACAGCAGGGCGGCCAGGTGGTCGGGCGCCACGCCGAGGCCTCCCACCGTTCCGGGCCCCTGCATCGGACCGCCGGTGACGACCTCGCCGAGGCCCTCGGCGTGGACCGGGATCCGGTAGTGGGCGCCGAAGGTGGAGATGACGATGTCGCGGCCGGCGCGATCGATCCCGGCCGCGGTGAGACGCTGCCGGAGCAGCGGCCGCAGCCGGTCGAGCAGCGCCGCGGCGTCCGGCACGCGGACGTAGTACTGCTCGGCCCGCTTGCGTGGTTCGTGGTCGAGGAACTCCTGCCAGGCGGCGGCGGTCACGGTGCCGGCCCGATGGACGACGTTCAGCCGGCTGCCGGGTGTCAGGGCGGCGACGCCGCGGAGCAGGTCCCGTGCCGCCGCCTCGTCGACCGCGGCGGCCTCGGCCAGCAGCACCTCGTCGCCGGGGGGCGTGGTACGTCCGGCGGCGACGACGGTGCCGGCGCGTTCGAGGACCCGGAGGGTGCTCGCCTCGTGGGCCAGCAGCCACCGCCAGCGGGCCGCCGAGTGCGGCATGGCCACGTCGAACCGGCTCTGGGCCGCCTCCTGCAGGGCCGCCATGGCGGGGACGTCGGACGGCCGGGCGGCCCGGAGCACGGGCGTCGCCTCCCCGGGCGGCGGGGTGCGTACGGCCGGCGCCTGCGGGATGTCGATGGCGTACTCGTAGCCGAACAGCCGGTAGAAGTACGGGATACCGATCATCACCTGGATGACGTGGCCGCGGGCGGCGGAGCGGTCGTGGGCCCATCGCACCAGCGCCCGCACGAGCCCCCGTCCCTCGTACTCGCGGTCGGTGGCGACCAGCTCGATCTGGCCGGCCGGCAGGTGGATGCCGCCGATGCGGACGTCTTCGTCGAGGAGCGTCGCGGTGGAGACGACCCGGTCGCCGTCGACGACCACGGCGCAGGCGGACCAGCCGGCGTCGGGGTCTTGGACGACCAGCCGGTGGTCGAGGGCGTCGGCCGGTTCACCGCGTTCGGCGAGAAGCGCGCCGATCTGGTCCAGGTCCGCGGGCTGTGCCTGCCGCAGGACGAGGCCGCCGGCCAGGGAGACGGGTACGGAGGAGGCGGTGGTCGCGGTCACGGCGGGACTATTGCATCGCCTGGGTCGCCTCGTCCATCGAGTTTCCGCCGGGCGCACCCGGGCACTCGCCCGGTCGGCCCGTTCATCGCGTCCGGCGAAGGGGGGGCGACCCCCACACGCGAAGCGCCCCCGGTGAGGGCCGTGCCGTTCACCGGGGGCGGGCGTCGTCGCCGGCGCGCGCTACAGGAGGCCGTTGGAGGACAGCCACTCCTTGGCCACCGTCGCCGGGTCGTCCTTGTCCACCGAGATCTTCTGCATCATCTGCGTCAGGTTCTCGGTGGTCAGCTTGGCCGACACCGCGTTGAGCGTGGTCTTGATCGTGTCGGTCGCCGCGGCCTTGTTGAGCAGCGGCGTCACGTTCTGGGCGCTGAAGACGTTCTTGGGGTCCTGCAGCGACACCATGTCATTGATGATGATCTTCGGGTCGGTCGTGAAGACGTTGCCCGCCTGCACGGTGCCGTCCTTGATCGCGTCGGCCGTCGTGTCGCCCGTGGGCTTCCACTCCTTGAACTCCAGGCCGTACACGTCCTTGAACTGCTGCTCGCGGCGCTTCTTGAACTCCGGCGGCCCGCCGACCGTCATGTTCTTGGAGACCTTGGCGAGGTCTTCGATGCTGGTCAGCTTGTACTGCTCGGCCGTCGCCTTGGTGACCGTCAGCGAGTCGTTGTCCTGCGCCGGCGAGGAGTCGAGGATCTCGAGCTCGGCCGGCAGCTTGCTCTTGAGCTCGCTGTTGACCTGGTCCGTCGAGGCGGCCGTCGACTTGGGGTCGACGAAGAACAGCAGCGCGCCGTTGTACTCGGGCAGGACCGTGAGCCCGCCGCTCTGGACCTGGCTGTAGACGACCTCGCGGCTGCCGATGTTCGGTTTCTCCGTGACGTTCACACCCTTGGCCTTGAGCGCCTGGGCGTAGATGCTGCCCAGCAGCACGCTCTCGGGGAAGTTGAACGAGCCTACGACCGCCGTTCCCCCGCCGGTCGCGGGCGCGGACCCGGTCGGGGCGGCACTGGTGGTGGTGTTCAGCGGGTTGCTCCCGCTGCCGCCGCCACCGCAGGCGGACAGGGTGAGCATCGCCGACAGCAGCACCGCCGCGGTGCCGAATATGCGCCTCATGCGTAATTCCCTTCTAAACGGGGGGTATTGGAGAGATTATCGAACCCGCAGTCGCCGGCTCACCCCCGGGGACACCGTGAGCCGCTGCACGAGCGTGAACAGCCCCTGGACCGCGAGAGCGAAGCCGACGATCAGTACAGAACCGCCGACGACACTCTCGTAGTCCTGTGTCGCCAATCCGTCGATGATGTAACGTCCGAGCCCGCCCAGGCCGACGTAGGCGGCCACCGCCGCCGTCGCCACCACCTGGACGGCCGCCAGCCTGAGCCCCAGCATGATCAGCGGCAGCGCGACCGGCACGAGCACCCCGAACAGCACCTGCGGCCCGCGCAGCCCCATCCCGTAGGCGGCGTCGCGCAGGTCGGGGTCGACTCCCCTGACGCCCTCGAAGGTGTTGACCAGGATCGGTGGTACGGCCAGCGCCACCAGCGGGATCAGCACCGGCCAGATGCCGGCGGTGCCGAGCAGCAGGACGATCAGCACCAGGAGGCCGAGCGTGGGCAGCGCCCTGGCCAGGTTCGCGCTGACGACCACGACCACCGAGCCGCGCCCGGTATGGCCGATCAGCAGCCCGAGCGGGATCCCGATGAGCGCGGCGAGGGCCAGCGCGGCCACGGAGAAGCCGAGGTGCTGCAGGAGCCGGGCGGGGATGGCGTCGGGCCCCGACCAGTTGGCGGGGTCGGTGAAGAAGTCGATGATCCAGTTCATGACGCCCTCCTGGCCCGCACCCAGGGGGTCAGCAGGCGCTGCGCGGCCAGCACGATGCCGTCGCCGACCAGGGCCAGCAGCACGATGAGCACGATGCCCGCGATGGCGGGGGTGTAGAAGTCGCGCTGGAAGGCGTCGGTGAACAGGTTGCCGAGCCCGCCCTGCCCGATGAGCGCGCCGACGCTGACCAGGCTGATGCTGGAGACCGTGACGACGCGCAGCCCGGCCAGCACGACGGGCACCGCGATCGGCAGCTCGACCAGGACCAGGCGGCGCAGGGGCGTGAAGCCCATGGCCACCGCCGACTGCCTGACGTGGTCGGGCACCGATCCCATGCCGTCGACCACGGCCGGGACCAGGACGGCCAGGGCGTAGAAGGTGAGCGGGATGATCACGGTGAGCTGGGTGAGGCCCGTCTGGGGGATCAGCAGCATGAACAGCGGCAGCGACGGCAGGGCGTAGATCACGTTCATGACGGCCGCCGTGGGCTGGTAGAGGTAGCGCCAGCGCACGCACGCCAGACCGAGCGGCAGCGCGAGGAGCAGCCCGAGCACGACGGGCGCCATCGACATCACGATGTGCGCCTGGAGCAGGTTGACGATGCTGTTCGGCGAGTCGGAGTTCCAGTTGCTCTCGACCCAGCTCCACTTGAACAGCGGCTGCTCGTCATCCATCGGCGGCCTCCCCCAGCGCCTCGTCGAGCGCCTGCCGGGTCGCGATGCCCACGGCCCTGCCCTCCGGGTCGACCGCCACCGCCTGCCCCGACGGGGAAAGCAGGGCCGCGTCGAGCGCCGCCCGCATGGAGTCCTTGCCGTGGACGTAGGTGCCGAACGGCTCGTCGCGGCCCACCCAGCCCACCGGCCTGCCGTCCTCGGAGACGGCCATGAGCCAGGCGCCGGGCGCGGCGGCCGTGTCCGGCGACGAGGCGGGGACGATCAGGTCCGTACGCAGCCGCAGGTGCTCGCTGGAGACGAACGACAGCCGCCTGATGCCGCGGTCCTTGCCGAGGAACTCGCGCACGAAGTCGTCGGCGGGCTCCGACAGCAACGTCTTGGGGTCGGCGAACTGGGCGAGCCTGCCCCCGACGCGCAGCACGGCCACCCGGTCGCCGAGCTTGATCGCCTCGTCGATGTCGTGGGTGACGAACACGATCGTCTTGTTGAGCTCCGACTGCAGCCTGAGCAGCTCGTCCTGCAGCGAGGTGCGCACGATGGGGTCGACCGCGCTGAACGGCTCGTCCATGAGCAGCACGGGCGGGTCGGCGGCCAGGGCGCGGGCCACGCCGACGCGCTGCTGCTGGCCGCCGGAGAGCTGGAAGGGGTAGCGCTGGGCCATCTTGGGATCGAGCCCGACCCGCTCCAGCAACTCCATGGCCCGATCGCGGGCCTTCTTCCGGTCCCAGCCCAGCAGGTACGGCACGGTCGCGACGTTGTCGACGATCTTGCGGTGCGGGAACAGCCCCGCCTGCTGGATGACGTAGCCGATGCCGCGCCGCAGCGTCGGGGGATCGATCTCCTTGACGTCGGCGCCGTCGAGCAGGATCCGCCCCTCGCTGGCGTCGATCATCCTGTTGATCATTCGCAGTGTCGTGGTCTTGCCACATCCCGAGGGGCCGACCAGGACGGTGATCTGCCCGGTTTCAGCCTCCATGGACAGGTTGTCCACGGCCACGAAACCGTCGGGGTAACGCTTGGTGACGGAGTCAAAGGTGATCATGCGCGACCTCTCGCTCGACCGGCGGGGCCGCGGCCCGCCCCATGATCTCTGCTCGACAGACTACGGCGGGCGATACTCCTGTGTCCCGTTGGCCCCGACGTGAACCGCTTCAGGCGATGACTAAATGGGCATCCAAGGGTGCATTCCGCCTCGGCAACCGGCATGATTGCCTGCAACGCTCCGACGCCGCCCCCTCATCCCCAGCGTCCACTCTTCTTACAGAGGAATACGGCCCCGTGACCCACCCGCTCACCGATCAGCGATCTCGCGAGGATCTGGTCGCCGAGCTCTACGACCGTCACGCCGCCGGGCTGTTCGCCTACTGCGCGGACCAGCTCGGTGACCCGGGCTCCGCCTCCGACGCGCTGGAAGCCGTCCTGTCCAGCGTGCCTTCCGTGGAGCCGCCGCGTGCCGCGCTGTACGCGCTCGCGCGGCGGGAGATCTACCGCCGCGACATCGTCTACGCGCCTCCCGTCATCGATCCCCTCGTCGACCCCGCCACCGCGCTCGTCGAGCGCGTCCTGCGTGACCTGCGCCCGCACCAGCGCGAAGTGCTCATGCTGTCCGTCGTCATCGGGCTCACCGACGACGAACTGGCCTGGGTGCTCGACGTGGCCAAGGACACCGCGGTCGAGCTGATCCAGAACGCCGCCCTCCGCTTCCGCCAGTCACTGACGTCCGCGCTGACCGCCGCGGGGCCCAGCCCCGACCAGCCGGTCGCCGAGGTGTACGGCGCGCTGGGCGTGGCGCCCCTTCGCGACGTGCTCGGCCGCCTGCCGTGGCGCCCGCCGCCCGAGGCGCTCAGGACGCGCCTGCTGGGCCCGCGCCCCGCCGCGTCCGCCCCGGCTCCGGCGCCCGTGGCGGGCTCCTTGTTCGTCAAGCCGATGTGGCCGACGGCCCCCGTCTGGCCGGTACCGCTCAGCGAGACCGATCCGGCGACGAACACGGGGCTGTTCCCGACCGAGCTGCTCACCCCGCCGGACCCCGCCAAGATCGCGCCCCACGAGGCGGCGACGGCGCCGATGCCGAAGCTGCGCGACGCCCTGACCGCGCGCCCGCCCGCGCTGCAGGCGCCCACCCCCGCCGACGTGCTCGACGCCCCGGCGGCCTGGGACGCCTTCAGCAGGCCCGGCAAGCCCTCCACCACCCCGAGGCCCACCGCCTTCGGCACGCCCGGCACCTCCCGCAGGCCCGACGTCGCCGGGACGTCCGGCACGCCCGCGACGTTCGGTCCGTCCGCGACGTTCGGCGCGCCCGCCGGGGCCGCGCGTCCCGCTCCGCTGGTCGGCGGCGACATCCTCGACGACGCGTGGGCGGCGGCGCCGCCTCCCGTGGCGCCCGCCGAGGATCCGGTGGACCTGCCCATGCGCGCCCGCGACCGCGCGGCGCTCGCCGACCTGCTGGTGCACAAGGGCGAGCCGAGGGAGGAGCCGGCGAGCCTGTTCGTGCCGCGCAGGCCGGCGAAGGAGCCGGTCTACGTGCTGCCTCCCGCCCCGGGGGAGATCCCCGCACCCGCGCCGACCACCGGCATCCAGGAAAGCCTCGCGACCGGGCAGACCGTCGGCGTCCCGGTAGAGAGCGGGATCGGGCAGACCGTCGACGGCCCGGCAGACCTCCGGATCGGGCAGGCCATCGGTGGCCCGGTAGAGGGCGGGATCGGGCAGACCCTCGGTGACCCGGCGGACACCCGGGCGGGACAGGCCGTCGGCGGCCTGGCAGACACCCGGACCGGACAGCCCCTCGATGGCCCGGTAGACGTCCGGATCGGGCAGGCCGTCGGTGGCCCGGCGGGCATCGCGACGGCGCGGCCCTCCGGTGATCGGAAGGGGTCGGCCCAGACCTCCGGCGATCCGCAGGGGTCGGTGGCGGCGCGGGCCGCCGGTGTCCTCAAGGACGCGGCGGCCGGGCGGAGCGCGAACGCCCTCGGAAAGCCCGCGCCGAAGCAGGCCGGTGCCGCGAAGAAGGCCGCCGCCGAGCAGTCGGCGCAGGACTCGCGCAAGCCGGCGGACGGCAAGCCGAAGCGGCCCGCGCCGAAGCAGGCCGCGAGCAAGAAGAAGCGCAAGCGGCGCCGCCACCACGACTGGGCGTGGGAGCTGATCGGCTTCCTTGCCTGCCTGGCGATCGCGATGCTGGTGTTCCTCTGGATCCCCATGTAGACGCAGGCCTTCCACCGGATCGCCGGGAAGCGTTCCGGTGGATCGCCGGGGAGATGCCGGTGATTTCTCCGGATCCCCAGTAGTCGTAGGGAGGCGGCGGGCGCGCCGCCGCCTCCCTGCTCATCGGTCCCTGCTCATAGGTCCGTGCTCAGCGGTCCGCGGTGAGGACCAGCCCGCTGGTCGGCACGCCGGTCCCGGCCGTGACCAGGACGTTGGCCGCGCCCGGCACCTGGTTCACCGAGGTGCCCCTGATCTGGCGGACGGCCTCGGCGATGCCGTTCATGCCGTGGATGTAGGCCTCGCCGAGCTGGCCGCCGTGCGGGTTGACCGGCAGGCGGCCGCCGAGCTCGATGCCGCCGTCCTTCACGTAGTCCTTGGCCTCTCCCCTGCCGCAGAAGCCGAGCTCCTCCAGCTGGTTGAGGACGAACGGGGTGAAGTGGTCGTAGAGGATCGCCGTCTGGATGTCCGCGGGCGACAGGCCGGACATCTCCCACAGCTTCCGGCCGACGACTGACATCTCGGGCAGGCCGGTCATGTCGTCGCGGTAGTAGCTGGTCATCATCATCTGGCCCGCGCCGGAGCCCTGCGCCGCCGCGGCGATCACCACGGGCGAGCGCCGCAGGTCGCGCGCCCGCTCGGCCGACGTCACGACGACCGCGACCCCGCCGTCGCTCTCCTGGCAGCAGTCCAGCAGGTGCAGCGGCTCCACGATCCACCGCGACGCCTGGTGCTCCTCCAGCGTGATCGGCCTGCCGTGGAACCACGCCGCGGGATTGGTGGCCGCGTGCCGGCGCATCGCCACCGCCACCCTGCCGAAGTCCTCGGAGGTTGCCCCGAAGACGTGCATGTACCTGCGCGCGAACATCGCCACCCACGCCGCCGGCGTCATCAGCCCGTACGGCACATGCCAGCTCATCTCGAGCCCCTGGGAGGACGGCTCGCCGCCCACCCTGGCGTCGGGCTGCCCGAACCTGCGTCCCGAGCGCTCGTTGAAGGCGCGGTAGCAGACCACGGTCTCGGCCGCGCCCGTCGCGACCGCCATCGCCGCGTGCATGACGGTGCCGCACGCCGCGCCGCCGCCGTAGTGGACGCGCGAGAAGAAGGTCAGGTCGCCGATGCCTACCTCGCGGGCGACGGCGATCTCCTGGTTGGTGTCCTGCGTGTAGGTGACCAGCCCGTCCACGTCGGACGGCGTCAGCCCCGCGTCGTCGAGCGCCGCGAGCACGGCCTCGGCGGCCAGCCGTAACTCCGACCGCCCCGACTCCTTGCTGAACTCCGTGGCCCCGATGCCGGCGATCGCCGCCCGCGAGTTCACGCGCCCTCCCGCGGCCGTGCCGTACCGGAGTCGGCCAGCCGGAAGGCGACGGTGGCGGTGGCGTGGTCGCCGAGGCTCACCTTGCCGCGGACCTCGACCGTGTACTCGCCGTCCTCGACGTCGACGACGGCGCCGCTGAACGACAGCCGGTCGCCGGCGTAGGCGGGCACGCCGAGCTTGACGTTGATGCGCTTGATGACCGCCTCGGGGCCGACCCAGTCGGTGACGTACCGCTCGACCAGCCCCATCGTGGTGAGGATGTTGAGGAAGATGTCCTTGGAGCCCTGGGCGCGGGCGCCCTCGACGTCGTGGTGGACGGGGGTGTAGTCCATGGTCGCCAGCGCCGTGGAGACGATCAGGGTGGGGGTGAGGTCGATCGACAGCTCGGGGAGCACCGATCCGATCTCGGCCTGTCCTTCGGTCAGCGTACGCATCACGGCTCCCGCGGTGCCCACAGAGGAAGGGTCAGTTCAGCGTCTATAGAGACGTAGGTCACACGCAACTCCATACCGATACCCACGTCTTCAACCGGACAGTCCACGATGTTGCCCACAATCCTCACCCCTTCCGGCAGCTCCACCACAGCCACCACAAAGGGCGCCTCCCTTCCCGGGACGGGCGGGTGGTGGTGCACGACGAAGCTGTAGACGGTACCCTCCCCGCCGGCCACCACGTGGTCGCGGTTGGCCGACCGGCACGACGGGCACAGCGGCCCCGGTGGGTGCCTGAGCTCGCCGCAGTCGCCGCAGCGCTGGATGCGCAGCTCGCCCTGTTTGACGCCCTCCCAGAAGAAGGCGGTGTCCTGGTTGATGGCCGGCCGCAGCGGATACGGCTTCCGCCTGGGCTCAGGCCGGAACTTGAGGACCCGGAAGAGCATCTCGGCGACCGCCTCGTCCTCCGAGTACCAGGTGACGTTCCAGGTGGCGAAGTAGCCCTCGCCGAGTGCCGTTGTCTTGGGGCCCTTCAGCTCGGTGAAGCGGGTGGCGGCGCTGACCCGCTCCCCCAGCCGCAGGTAGCGGTGGTAGGTGTGCTCGCAGTTGGTGGCGGCCACCCCGGTGTATCCGGCGTCGTCGAGCGCGGTGATGATCTGGTCGACCGGTGACGACTGGCGGGGGCCGAGCCCCTGCATCGTCCACACCTGCGCCATCGCGGGCGGCGCCACCCCGTCGGCCAGGTAGACGGGGTTGGTGTCGCCCATCGCGGCGAGCCAGTGCCTGATCATCGGCTCGTTGACGGGGTCCGGGGCGGGCGTGCCGTCCACCTCGCCGAGCGCGATCTGCTTGCTCGCGAGCTCCATGAGCTCCTCGTGGCCGATCATCGCGGCGGCCTCGGCAGTGACAGCCCCAGCATGGCGATCAGCTCGCGCTGCACCTCGTTCACGCCGCCGCCGAAGGTGAGCACGACCGCGCCCTTCACGCCGTGGTCCACCCGTTCCATGAGGTGGGCGGTCTCGGGGTCGGCCGGGTCGCCGTACCTGGCCAGGACGTCGCAGACGATCCTGCCGATCTCCTGCATCCGCTCGGAGCCGTAGATCTTGGTGGCGGAGGCGTCGGGCGCGCCCAGCCAGCCGAGGTCCATGTTCGCCGCGACCTGCCAGTTGAGCAGCTCGTTCGTGCGGTAGTAGGCGTGGATCCTGGCGACCGCGCGCCGCACGTCCTGGACGTCGAGCAGGTCCTTGGCGCGGGCCCACGCCAGGAAACGGTCGTAGGTCTGGGCCAGGTTGCCCGCGGGGCCGAGCGTGACCCGCTCATGGTTGAGCTGGTTGACGATCAGGTCCCAGCCCCTGTCGACCTCGCCGACCACCATGTCCTCGGGGACCTTGACGTCCTGGTAGTAGGTGGCGTTGGTGTGGTGGCGGCCGTCCATGGTGATGATCGGCGTCCACGAGTAGCCCGGGTCGGCGCAGTCCACGATCATCATGGTGATGCCCTTGTGCTTCTTCGCGTCGGGGTTGGTGCGCGCGGCCATCCAGATGTACTGGGCGTAGTGCGCGCCGCTGGTGAAGATCTTCTGGCCGTTGACGACGTAGTGGTCGCCGTCCTTCACCGCGGTCGTGCGCAGCGCGGCCAGGTCGGTGCCCGCCTCGGGCTCGCTGTAGCCGATGGCGAAGTGGCACTCGCCGGCGAGGATGCGCGGCAGGAAGAAGTCCTTCTGCTTCGGCGTGCCGTACTGCATGAGGGTGGGGCCGACGGTCTGCAGCGTGATGATCGGGTACGGCACGGCGGCCCTGGCGATCTCGTTGGCGAAGATCTGCTGCTCCAGCGGGCCGTAGCCGGCTCCGCCGTACTCCTTGGGCCAGCCGAGACCGAGCTTGCCGTCCCTGCCGAGCCGGCGGCAGTGGTCCATGTAGGCGTGGCCGAACGGGTCCTCGGCGATCTTCTTGCGGTCCTCGGCGGTGAGGCAGGCCTGGAAGTACTCGCGCAGCTCGTCGCGGAGCCTGCGCTGCTCAGAGGTCAGGTCGATCAGCATCAGAGGTGCGCTCCGATCAGGTCGAGCTGGGCGTCGGCGCCGCCGAGCAGGTGCGACAGGTGCTTGGCGTGGCCGAAGTAGCGGTGCAGGGGGTAGGTGACGTCGAGGCCGAGGCCGCCGTGCAGGTGCTGGCAGGTGAACAGCGCCCGGAACGCCTCGCAGACGTGGAAGCCCGCGATGGCCGCGTCGTCGCCGTCCATGCCCCACGCGGCCGACCACATCGCGACGTCGAGGGCGCGCGAGGCGATGTACACGTCGGCGATCTGCATGGTGACGGCCTGGAACTCGGCCAGCGGGCGGCCGAACTGCCGGCGGTTCTTGATGTGGTCGGTGGTGAGCTTGAGCGCTCCGGCCAGGACGCCGCTCGCCTGGGCCGCGACGGCGACCGTGACGATCTTCCGCAGGTCGTGCCCCGGGTCGGCGAGCTTCTCGCTGCGGCCGGGAACGATCGTGCCGGACGGCTCGCCCGTGGCGGTGAACTCGGGGACGACCTGGAAGTCGTCGGTGAGGAACAGGCCCTCGCCGGTGGCGTAGAGGGCGTGCGTGGCCTGCTGCGCGTAGGGGGCGCTCATGCCCTTGACCGCGACGGTGGGCAGGCCGTCGACCTGCCTGCCGTACGCGGCCATGGCGAGGGTGGCGGCGAGGACTGGCAGCGCGGGCACGTCGGCCGCCGCCGCGCCCACCTCGCGCAGGACGACGGCCATCTCCACCGCGCCGAGGCCCTCCTCGGGGGTGCAGACGGCGGCCAGTCCGGCCCGTTCCATGGCCGACCAGCTCGGGTCCTTCGCCAGGAGGTCGGCGGTGAGGGTGCGCAGGTCCTGTTGGGTCTCGTCCAGGGTGAAATCCACTCAGCTCTCCAGTAGGTGCGTACGGCCGTGCCGGGCGAACTCGTCCTCGATCACGCTGATGTCCTCCCCTGTCAGCCTCAGGAAACCCGTCGCGCCCCTGGCGGGGGGACGCCACCAGACGGGGTCGGCGGTGCGCCAGGCCTCGCCGGCCAGGACCCGCTTGACGACCTTGTGCGACGGCGTCTGCGGCAGTTCCCGGCACAGGCGGACGTACCGGGGTACGGCCTTGGCGCCCAGCCCGGCGGCGAAGGCCGCGAAGGCGGCCGGGTCGAACGGCCGGTCGAGCACGAGCGCCGCCATCACCTGGTCGCCCGCCGCGGCGTCGGGGACCGGATACACCGCGGCCTCCACCACCCCGTCGAACTCGCGCAGCGCGGCCTCGATGGGCGCCACGGCCAGGTTCTCGCCGTCCACGCGCAGCCGCTCGGTCCCCCTGCCCGCGAAGAAGACGTAGCCGTGCGCGTCGGCGTAGGCCAGGTCGCCCGACCAGTAGGCGCCTTGCCTGATCCGCTCGGCGTCGGCGGCCGGGTCGTTGTAGTAGCCGTCGAACAGGCCGAGGCCCGCCACGTTGACCAGCTCGCCGATCGCCTCGTCGGGGTTGGCGGGCCGGCCGTCCTCGATGGTCGCGGGGGCGCAGCGCTCGCCGGTCAGCGGGTTCCTGATCTCGACGCCGTCGGGGAGCCGGCCGAGCGATCCGGGAGGGCCGGAGGGGTCGGGCGAGATCGACACGGCGCTCTCCGTCGAGCCGAACGCGTCGATCACGTGGCAGCCGAAACGCTCGCCGAAGCGGCGGACGGCGGTCGCGCTGCCCTCGTTGCCGAACGCGATGCGCAGCGGGTTGTCGGCGTCGTCCGGCCGCCGCGGCGTGGCCAGGACGTAGGAGAGCGCCTTGCCGACGTAGTGCAGGTAGGTGCAGCCGTGGCGGCGGACGTCCGGCAGCAGGTTCGAGGCGGAGAACCTCCTGCGGACGGCCAGCGCGGCGCCCGAGGCCACGGCGGGGGCGAAGGCGGCCATGAGGGCCCCGGAGTGGAAGAGCGGCATCGAGCAGTAGACGACGTCGTCGGGGGTGAGCATCGCGCCGAGGCTGAGGCCGGGGACGGCGATCTTCCGCTGGGTGATCCGCACCGCCCTGGGGGCGCCCGAGGTGCCCGAGGTGAAGATCAGCATCACCAGCTCGCCGGGCGAGCCGGGCGAGCCGTCCGTGCCGTCCTGCCTCGTCACCCCGGCGGGCGGCCGCGGCGGAGCGGAGTGCGCGAGGTCGGCGAGGGGGAAGGCGGGCAGGCCGAGGGAGGCGGCGGTCGGGCCGTACGGCGGGTCCCACAGCAGGAGGCCCACATCGGTGGCGCGGGCGTCCCTGGCCAGCTCGTCGGCGGACCTCGTGGTGTTGAGCGCGACGACCACGGGGCCGCCCAGCGCGGCGGCGCCGATGAGGAAGACGAGCTCGGGCACGTTGTCGCAGAGCACGCCCACGTGCCCGGCCCCCGCCAGTGCCGCCGCCCGGGCCCGGCAGGCCGCGACGACCTCCCGCCACGTCCAGATGGCGTCCTCGAACAGCAGGCCGGGACGGTCGTCGGCGGCTCTGCGCGCGAGTAAGCCGGCGAGGGTGTCCGCGGTCATCCCGTCTCCCAGCAAGCGCTCGGTCAACCGCGCCACAAACTAGAACAGATTCTAATATCTGTCCAGTGCCCGCCCCCGATGCGCGATCCCCCGTCTCCTGGGACATGCGGCAGACATGCGCTTCCTTGTGACTCGCGAGTAACAAGCGGGACGACACGGACATCGGATAACGTGTTCTCATGCGCCCTCCGCATGCGACTCTCCCCACGCCTCCCGGCAAGGAGGACCAGCCCGCCGCCGGTGTCCGCACCAGAAGCCAGCACCAGCGCCGCAAGCGCATCGTCCAGGCCGCGGCCGCCCTGGCCTCGCGCGGCGGCGTCGAGGCCATGCAGATGCGCACGGTCGCCGAACGCGCAGGGGTCGCCCTCGGCACCCTCTACCGCTACTTCCCCTCCAAGATGGACCTGGTCGTCGCGGTCGTCGGCGAGGAGATCGACCTGCTGGAGAGCAGCATCGAGCGGCGCCCGCCGAACGCTCCGACGGCCGCGGGGCGGGCGGTCGACGTGCTCATGAGGGCCACGCGCGGGCTGATGCGCGAGCCGGAGCTGGCCGACGCCCTCATCCGATCCCTGATCATGGCCGAGGTCGACACCCCGTTCGGCGACCGGATGGCCGGGCTGCTGCTGCGGGTGGCCGGCGGCGAGCAGACCGCCGAGGACGACCTGATCCTGACCGGGCTGCTGTCGAGCGTGTGGGTGCAGGAACTCCTGGAGATGCTGCGCGGGCGGCGCACGTACGAGCAGATCCAGCGCCGCATCGAGATCGCCGCCACCCGCCTGCTGTCCGGCCTCTGACCCCGCTCACGCGGGCGATCCGGGGCCGCGACGCGGGGTCTGGGAACGGAAGCTGTGGCCGAGCTCGCGGCCGAGCCCGAAGTAGTGCCGGAAGTTGTAGATCAGCGGGCTCCACCGGGCCGGGTCGACGTGCTGCGTGCCCGGCACCACGATGCGCGGGTCGGCGTGGACCTTGAGCACGTCGGCCTCCACGATGAGGAAGTCGCCCGACAGGTCGGGTCTGACCCTGACGGCACGAGCCTCCAGCTGAAGGGGACATCCGGCGACCCTGGGCGGCCGGACCAGGTCGGAGGGCTCGGGCCTGAGCCCCGCGGCCGCGAACTTGTCCTGCACGAAGCGGAAGCTGCCCCGCTTGGTGTCCGGCACCGGGTCGCACCCGGTCAGCGGGGCGAGCCGCTCCACCGCGGCCCACTGCCCCGGCTCCGGCAGGTTGATCACCAGCTCGCTCCGGTCGGCGAGGTTGCGCCCCGTGTGCCCCTCGACGCCGAGGCCCATGACGACCACCTGACCGAGCGCCCACGCCGAGGAGATCGGGGCGAGGTTGGCCGAGCCGTCCTCGTTCTCGGTGGAGAGCAGCACGACCGGCGTCCCGAAATACAGGATGCTCGGCGTGATCGTCACATGCCCGGTGGCCATGTCCGTGATGTTCATGGCGTCGACCGTAGGACCGGATCGCTTCGGCCCCGGCCGAAGCGACGGCCGGGGCCATCAGGCGTGCTCCGCCGGACAGGACCTCGACCATCGGGCCACTGGCCCGTTTCCGGCACCTCGGGCAGGGTGTACCACATGAGAGCCATCAGTCAGGATGTTCTGGGCGGACCAGAGGTACTCAAGGAGATCGACCTTCCCGTGCCGGCGCCGGGACCGACCGAGGTACTGGTCAGGGTGCACGCGGCCGGGCTCAACCCGACCGACTGGAAGCACCGGGCGAGCGGCGGCCTCCTGGGCAGGCCGCCGTTCGTGCTCGGCTGGGACGTCTCCGGCGTGGTCGAGGCGGTCGGCGTCGGCGTGTCCCTCTACCAGCCCGGCGACGAGGTCTTCGGCATGCTGCGCTACCCCTCAGGGCACGGCGCGTTCGCCGAGTACGTCACCGCGCCGTCCAGGACCTTCGCCCGCAAGCCCGCCGGCGTCGACCACGTCCAGGCGGGTGCGCTGCCGCTGGCCGCGCTGACGGCCTGGCAGGCGCTGGTCGACGCCGCGGGCGTGCGGGCCGGCCGGCGGGTGCTCGTCCACGCCGCCGCGGGCGGCGTCGGCCACCTGGCCGTCCAGATCGCCAAGGCGCGCGGCGCCCACGTCATCGGTACGGCGAGCGCGGCCAAGCACGATTTCCTCCGCTCGCTGGGCGCCGACGAGCTGGTCGACTACCGGAGCGAGGACTTCGCCACGGCGGTGAAGGACGTCGACGTGGTGCTCGACACGATCGGCGGCGACTACGGGCCGCGCTCGCTGGAGACGCTCAGGCCCGGGGGCACGCTGGTGTCGCTGGTGCTGTCGCGCCGGGACGACGAGCTTTCCGCCAAGGCGCAGGCGCGCGGCGTGCGGGCGGTCGACGTGCTGGTCGAGCCGGACCATGCGGCGATGAAGGCCATCGCGGCACTGGTGGAGGCGGGGCGGCTGCGGGCGGAGATCGCGGCCGTGTTCCCCCTGGCCGAGGCGGCCAAGGCGCACGAGCTCGGCGAGACCGGCAGGACGGTCGGGAAGATCGTGCTGGAAATCAGGCCTTCCACGGCAAAGTAGAACGCGTTACATTTTGCCTCCAGAGCATCATTCTGGAGGCAGCTATGAGCGCACCGGTGATCGTCGAGGCCGTCAGGACACCGATCGGCAAGCGGAACGGATGGCTGTCGGAGCGCAAGCCCCTCCAGGTGCTCGCGGCGGCGCTCAACGGCCTCGTCGACCGGGCGGGGATCGACCCGCGCCTGGTCGAGCAGGTGTTCGCCGGGTGCGTCACGCAGGCGGGCGAGCAGGGCGGCCACGTCGGACGGCACGCCTGGCTGTACGCGGGCCTGCCGTACCAGGCCGGGGTCACCACGATCGACGCGCAGTGCGGATCGTCCCAGCAGGCCGTGCACCTGGTCGCCGCGCTGATCCAGGCGGGGGTGATCGAGGCGGGCGTGGCCTGCGGGGTCGAGGTGATGAGCAGGGCGCCGCTCGGCAGCAACGTGTTACCCGCCAAGCCGAAGCCCGACGACTGGGCGATCGACCTGCCCGACCAGTTCACGGCGGCCGAGCGCATCGCCCGCAGGCGGGGGCTGACCAGGGAGCGGCTCGACTGGTTCGGCGCCCGGTCGCAGCGGCTCGCGGCCAAGGCGTGGGCGGACGGCAGGTACGCCAGGGAGATCGTCCCGGTGGGCGAGGTCTCCAGGGACCAGGGGTTGCGCGAGACGACCACGGAGGGACTCGCGGCGCTGAAGCCGGTGCTCGGCGAGAACGGGCTGCACACCGCAGGCACCTCCTCCCAGGTGTCCGATGGGGCGGCGGCGGTGCTCCTGATGAGCGAGCAGGCGGCCCGGCGGCACGGCCTGCGCCCACGCGCCCGCATCCTCGCCCAGACGCTGGTCGGCGCCGAGCCGCACTACCACCTGGACGGCCCCGTGGACGCCACGGCGGCGGTGCTCGGCAGGGCCGGGATGGCCATGGGCGACATCGACAGGTTCGAGGTGAACGAGGCGTTCGCGGCGGTCGTTCTGTCCTGGGCGTCCGTGCACGAGCCCGACATGGACCGGGTGAACGTCAACGGCGGGGCCATCGCGCTCGGCCACCCCGTCGGGGCGACCGGGGCCCGGCTGGTGACCTCGGCGCTGCACGAACTGGAGAGGGCCGACCTGTCGACCGCCCTCGTGACCATGTGCGCGGGCGGCGCGCTCGCCACGGCCACCATCCTGGAACGCGTCGCATGACCGTACGGCGAAGCGGGGGCGAGCCCCCGAGAGAGGCGACGCGGGAGTCCTCCGACGCCACGCGGGAGGGGGCCGGGAGGCCGACGCGGGACTCCGAAGCCACACAGGAGCGGGCCGGGAGGCCGACGCTGGAGCCCTCCGGCGCCACGCCGGAGCGGGCCGGGAGGCCGACGCGCCGCCGGGCGTACGCCGACCAGCGGCCCCGGGACCTCGGCGGCGGGGTGAGCAGCGTGCCGGTGCCCATCCCCGGCAACCCGCTGGGCTACACGCTCGTCTACGCGATCGACTCGCCCGGCGGCCCGGTGCTGGTGGACGCGGGGTGGAACCATCACGACGCGTGGCAGGCGCTGCGCGTGGGCCTGGCGGCCGTGGGCGTCGACGTGCGGGACGTGCGCGGCGTGGTCGTCACCCACTTCCACCCGGACCACGCGGGGCTGGCCGGACGCGTGCGCGAGAAGTCGGGCGCGTGGATCGCGATGCACGAGGCCGACGCGCGCCTGGTGAAGCTCATGCGCGACCTCGGCGAGGACGAGCACCACGCCTTCCAGTCCGAGATGCTGCGGCGGGCGGGTGCGGGCGCGACCGAGCTGCCCCCGGCCGGTGAGGGACGGCCGGAGCCGCCCGCCGAGCCCGACCTGGCGGTGCGCGACGGCGACCTGCTGGACGTGCCGGGCCGTGTCCTGCGAGCCATCCACACGCCCGGCCACACCCCCGGTCACCTGTGCCTCCACCTGGAGGACGCCGACCGGCTGTTCACCGGCGACCACATCCTTCCCGACATCACTCCTCACGTCGGCATTTATCCCTATGACCGGGACGATGTAGATCCGTTGGCGGATTTCCTGTCCTCGCTCGACCGGGTCGCCGCGCTGGGCCGTACCGAGGCGCTCCCCGCCCACGAGTGGCCCTTCCCCGACGCGGCGGCGCGCGCCGCCGAGATCCGCTCCCACCACGAGGACAAGCTCGCCCGGCTGGCCACCCTGGCCAGCGAGCCCCTCACCATCTGGGAGATCGCCGCCCGCATGACCTGGAACCGCCCGTGGGGCGACCTCCCG
Organism: Nonomuraea sp. NPDC003754; assembly: GCF_053605785.1. Lineage (NCBI taxonomy): Bacteria > Bacillati > Actinomycetota > Actinomycetes > Streptosporangiales > Streptosporangiaceae > Nonomuraea > Nonomuraea sp. NPDC003754. The sequence continues at coordinate 24,216 of NZ_JBSGJX010000040.1, read as the reverse complement.
CCCGCGCTCCGCGCCATGGCGGCGGGAGAGGCCGCCGCCCACCTCCGCGCCCTGGAGGCCCGCGGCCTGATCCGGCGGCTCCCCGAGGTCGATCCCGTCCGGTTCGTGGCCGTACACTCCTAGACATCCGATGTCTAGGGGGAATACGTGGCGGTCACCGACGCGGCGATCGACAAGATCAAGCAGATGATCCTCTCGGGCGAGCTCTCCCCGGGCGACAGGCTGCCCAAGGAGGCCGACCTGGCCGAACGCCTCGGCCTGTCACGCAACTCGCTGCGCGAAGCCGTACGGGCACTGGCGCTCATCAACGTCCTCGACGTACGGCAGGGCGACGGCACCTACGTCACCAGCCTCGAACCCCGGCTGCTGCTCGACACGATGTCGTTCGTCCTCGACCTGCACCGCGACGACACGGTGATCCAGTTCTTCGAGGTGCGCCGCATCCTCGAACCCGCCGCCACCGCGATGGCCGCGCTCACGATGAGCGACGAGGACATCGCCGAGCTGAAGGCGGTGCTCGACTCGCTGCCGCCCGAGCCGACGATCGAGGAGCTGGTGGCCAACGACCTCACCTTCCACCAGCGCATCGCCCAGGGGTCGGGCAACGCCGTGCTGTGCTCGTTCATCGAGAGCCTCTCGGGCCCGACCACCAGGGCGCGCATCTGGCGCGGCCTCACCCAGGAGGGCGCCCTGGAGAAGACGCGGGAACAGCACATCGCGATCTACGAGGCGATCGCGTCGCGGCAGGCGGAGGTGGCGCGGTCGTGGGCGGTCGTCCACGTGGCAGGGGTGGAGTCCTGGCTGCAGAAGGCCCTCTGACGGCGGCGCCTCGGGATTGCCGTCCCTGGACAGCTTCCGCCAGTGCCCCACGACCTTGATCAGCACACTCTGCAACAGGCCCTCGGCGAGGTGCGCGTCTCCCGTGAGCAGGTACGCGGTCCGCATCAGCGCCTGCTGGCGGCTTTGCACGAACTCGTCGAAGCCGTCGTGACGATCCACTGTGATCTCCTCTCGCCGGTACCCAACGCGACCCACCGGGCGAAAGGTTGCAGGTGCCCGCCGACGTTCACCGGCGCCGGGCGGGGACACGGCGCGACCGGTGCCGCGCACGCCGGGGACCGTACGGCAGGCGGCCCCCTGCTCCCCCTCCCCGCGAGAGGCCAGGTGCCGTGGAGCGGCCCTATTGCCGACTCCGACCGGGAGCCGGCCCTGCCGCACCTGTCCGGCTACGGCGCCGTGGCCGCGGTTCCCGTGGACGGGAGCCGGTCGAGAGCGACCCCGAAGTGGTCGAGGTAGGCGGCGCGGAGGTCGCTCTCCTGCAGCACCTGCTCGGTGCGCTCGCCGTTCACCGTCCGGATGAGCTTGCGGCCGCTGATCGTGGTCCGGCCTTCGGCGGTGCGGAGGGAGCAGACCGGTGACCTGGTGAAGTGCGACTGGGGAGAGGTGGTTTGCCACCAGCAGGTCGGGCCGAAGTCCGCCAGTTCGTACGGCCGGGCGGTCAGCCGGTAGGCCGGGTCGCCCTTGTGGACGATGTCGAGGTCGCCGTGCCCGCTGGGTGCGGGGACGACCTGGACGGCGCCCGCGTCGTCCTTCTGCTCGGCCCGCTCGTCGAGCCGCAGCGGCTCGTCGGCGAAGTCGCCGAATCCGACGTCGACCAGCCAGGGCTCGTCGAGATCGACGCGGATCGCCAGGTGGTCGAACAGCGGCCCCAGCCGCTCACCCTGGAAGGCCCTGGCGGCCAGCAGGGTCACCCGGTAGCCGAGCGCGGTCAGCAGTTCGGCGAACAACCCGTTCAGCTCGTAACAGAATCCGCCGCGACGGCGCGCGACGATCTTGTCGTGGAGCGCGCCGGGGTCGAGGGAGATCGGCTCGCCGAGATGGATGCTCAGGTTCTCGAACGGCACCGCTCTCAGGTGGGCGCGCTGAAGGGCACGCAGGCCGGCCGCGTCCGGTTCGGCCGGCCGCGTCGCACCGAATCTGTCCAGATAGCGGGAGATCTCCGACTCGTTCACGAGACAAGCAAACCATGCGACGGGTGACGCTGTGCGCCCTGGAAGTCAGGCGCTGCGGGGCCGGGTCGCGGGCTGGAACATGAAGGAGATCGCCTCCATGAGCCCCTGCCGCTTGGTCTTCTGGATGGCCGCGATCCGCCACTGGCCGTCCGCCTCGCGTACGACGGTGTAGGTCTGCACCTTGCCGAGCTTCTTGGGCCTGCTCTTGTAGACGTCGCCGCGGCTGACGACGACGGCGGTGTCCGGGCCGTAGAAGCGGATGTCGATGATCTCCATCGCCAGGCGGCTGCCCTTGAGGAAGCTGTCGAACAGGACCTGGTGGGCCCGGCCGATCTCCGCGCCGCCCTGGTAGACGCTGCCGACGAAGGTCACGTCGGTGGCGTCGGCGGTGAACTGCGCACCGTAGGCGGTGCCGTCGCCGCGGTCCCAGGCCTCCCGCGCCCGCTCCAGCAGCGCGCGAACGGCGGCGGTGTCGCTCTCGATGGCGGTGTCGCGGGTCATGTCGCTCCCCTTCCAGTTAGCTTCATCTATCAAGATTCTGCTTTGATTGATTATCTTCTCTAATGAAGAGATTAGCGCAGGGCAGCATGATGTCAAGCCCGTATGGATGAGTAGGGGCGTACTCAGGCGCGACGCCTCCCCTGTCGCCCACACTCGCCCTGGACGACACCTCAAGGAGCCGCAAGGAGATGGTGGAGATGGACATCCATCTGGCGCGTGCCGACGCACGGCGAGCGAAGGCCCTGGCGAACACCGAGTCGCCGTACACGATCGAGGTCCGGTTCATGGGCGGGCTGAGCGAGACGCAGAAGGCGGCGTTCGCCGCCGCCGCCGACCGCTGGGCGCGGGTCATCGTGGGCGACCTCCCCGACGTCCGGATCCCCGAGCTGGAGGGCCTCCCCGCCGGCATCGCGGCGGGCGAGCGGATCGACGACCTGGTGATCCTCGCGGAGGGCGCGAAGATCGACGGTCCCGGCACCGAGCAGGGCAACATCCTCGGCCAGGCGGGTCCCCTGCTCCTCAGGTCCGGCAGCGCGCTCCCGGCGGTCGGCGTCATGCGGTTCGACACCTTCGACCTGGACCGGATGGAGCAGACGGGGCTGCTGCACGACGTGATCGTGCACGAGATGGGTCACGCGCTGGGCTTCGGCACGATCTGGGAGACGCTGGGGCTGTCGACGGGTCTCGGCGGTCCCGACCCGACCTTCGTGGGCCCGGCCGCGAGCAGGGAGTTCGGGGTGCTGCTGGGCGCGGCCGGACCGCATGCCGTCCCGGTGGAGAACGTCGGCGGGCCCGGCAGCGTGGGCGGGCACTGGCGCGAGTCGGTGTTCGGGGTGGAGCTGATGACCAGCAGGGTCTCGCAGCTCGGCAACCCGATCAGCAGGACCAGCGTCGCGGCGCTGGAGGACATGGGCTACCAGGTGGACCTGGCGGCGGCCGAGCCGTACGTGCTGCCGTCGCCGCTGTTCATGGCCGAGGTCAGGGGCATGCGGCCGGAGGTGGCTCCGACGTGCACGGTCGCCGCCCCCGAACCGATCGCCACCATCTGAGCCGCCGGACAACCCCGGCCCACCCCACCGCCGCGACGCACGGACCGGGCCGCATGACCCGGCACGCTCTCCCGGCGCACCACCACGGCGCGCGGACCCGCGCGTCCCGGCGCGCCCCGGTGCTCGGACCAGGCGGTCGGCTGCGGTGGGCTGGGATACTCGGCGGATGCGGATAGATGATCTCGAACCGGACAGGACCCTGCTGGACCTGCAGCACGCCGCCTACGCCGTCGAGGCCGAGCTCATCGGCGACGACCGGATCCCGCCCCTGCGCGAGACGCTCGACGACCTGATCGCCGCGCCGCTGGCGTGGCGGGGCGCCTTCGACGACGAGGGCATGCTGGTGGGCGCGGTGGCGTGGACGGAGACCGACGACCTGGTCGACATCGACCGTCTCGTCGTCGATCCCCGCGCTCACCGGCGGGGCATCGGAAGGACGCTGGTCGCCGAGCTGCTCGACCGGGCGGACGGCCGGACGACCGTCGTCTCCACCGGCCGCGGCAACGTCCCGGCGCGGACCCTCTACGAGCGGCTCGGGTTCACCAGGATCGAGGACGTCGAGGTGATTTCCGGCCTGTGGATCACCAGGTACGAGCGTCGCGGGTAGAACCACGTCGTGGCCGACAAGCTGGAGCGGTATCGCGACATGAGAGACCCGGCGAAGACGCCTGAGCCGGTACCTGAGCGGGCACCCGAGCCGGGCGGCGACGACACGTTCGTCATCCAGGAGCACCACGCCCGGTCGCTGCACTGGGATCTGCGGCTGGAGCGCGACGGCGTGCTCGCCTCCTGGGCGATACCGAAGGGCCTGCCCGAGGACCCGGCGGTCAACCACCTGGCGGTCCACACCGAGGACCACCCGATGGAGTACTCGACGTTCGAGGGGGAGATCCCGCGCGGCGAGTACGGCGGCGGCACGATGACGATCTGGGACCGCGGCACCTACGAGACGGAGAAGTGGTCGGACCGCGAGGTCAAGGTGGTGCTGCACGGGGAGCGGGCGCAGGGCAGGTTCGCGCTGTTCCAGACGAACGGCAAGAACTGGATGATCCACCGCATGGATCCCCCGTCGCGGGATCCGCTGCCCGATCTGGCCCCCATGCTGCCCGTGCGGCGCGCCAGGCTGCCGCGGAACGCCGAGGACTACGCCTTCGAGTTCGCGTGGGGCGGGCGCAGGACGCTGGTGCCGATCGAGGGCGGGCGCACCGACGTGCCGCTGCTGAGGCCGCTGGCCGAACGGCTCGGCAGCCGGACGGCGGTGCTCGACGGCGAGATCGTCTCCCTGGCGGGCGAGGAGGTGTTCGTCGCCTACGACCTGCTCTACGACGCCGGCCGTTCACTGGTCGGCGAGCCGTACCGGACGCGCAGGGCGGCGCTGGAGGCGCTGGAGATCGCGGGCGCCCGGTGGCAGACCGCGCCCGCGTGGCCCGGCCAGGCCCAGCCGGTACGGCAGGCCGCCCGCGACCAGGGCCTGCCCGGCGTGGTCGCCAAGCGCCTCGACTCGCCCTACGAGGAGGGCGAGTCGAAGGCGTGGATCTTCGTCCCGGCGGAGGCGTGACGGCCGGAAGGCCTGCGCGGACGCGCCCGGCCCGGACGTCCACTCCCGGAACGACCGGGACACGAAACCGGCCCGGCGCCCGCGGGCGTACCAGCCGGGACACGCCACCGGCCCAGCGCCCGCGAACGGACCAGCCGGGACACGCGCCCCGCCCGGAGCCCGCGGACGCCGGTCGTTCCTTCAGGCGCCTGGAGCGGGGACGGCGTGCTCGGCGGCGCGGCTGACCCGCTCCCACCCGGCCCAGGTGTCCATCCGCTGCCGCGAGATGTCGAAGGCCAGGTCGTACACCATGCTGCCGAGCAGCAGCCGCAACGGCGGCTCGTCGCTGTCGACCAGCGCGAGCACGGCCTGGGCGGCCAGGCGCGGCTCGCTGTCGATCGACCCTTCGGCCCACTGCTTCTCCAGCTCGGCCCGTAGCGGGGCGTAGGGCGGCAGCGGCGTGGTGGCGGTCATGCTGGTGTAGAGGTCGGTCCAGTACCCGCCGGGCTGCACGATCGTGAGCTTGACGCCGAACTGGGCCGCCTCCATGGCCAGCGCCTCGCTCATGCCCTCCAGCGCGAACTTGCTCGCGCTGTAGAGGCCGGTCGTGGGGAAGCCGCCGAGCCCGGCGATGCTGGAGATCTGCACGATGTGCCCCGCCCGCTGGGCCCGCAGGTACGGCATGACAGCCTGGCCGACCCACAGCGCGCCGAAGAAGTTGACCTCCATCTGCGCTCGGGCCTGCTCTTCGGTGAACTCCTCGACCATGCCTGCGGACATGGCGCCCGCGTTGTTGACGACGATGTCGAGCCTGCCGAAATGCTCGTGGGCGGTCGCGACGGTGGCGAGCACCGCGGCGCGGTCGGTGACGTCGAGGGGCAGGACGAGCAGGTCGCCCGGGTGGGCGGCTTCCAGCTCGCGCAGCGGCTCGACGTTCCTGGCCACGGCGACCACCTGGTCACCGCGCTCCAGCGCGGCCTCGGTGAACGCGCGGCCCAGACCGCGGCTGGCGCCGGTGATGAACCAGGTCCTGGCGGTATCGGCGGTACGCATGGGTGAGGCTCCGATCTGTACGAGTCGAGACGGTTCGTCTCGTGTTACGTCGACAACTATGGGGGCCTGGCTGTGTAATGTCAAGACGGTCCGTCTCGTCTCAGGTAAGCTGCTGCCCGTGACAGCGAACGCGGCCCGACGGAGCGAGACCTCCCGGCAGGCCATCCTCACCGCCGCCTTCGAGCTCGTGACCGAGGTCGGCTACGCCAGGCTCAGCATCGAGGGCATCGCCGCGCGGGCGGGCGTCGGCAAGCAGACCATCTACCGGTGGTGGCCGTCCAAGGGCGCCGTGCTCTTCGACGCCTTCCTCGCGGCCATGGGCGGGGGGCCGGGCGACGAGGCGGCCCTGCCCGACACCGGCGACCTGGCGGCGGACCTCAAGACGGTCCTCCACGCCACCGTCGACGAGCTGAACGATCCCCGCTACGACGAGCCGATGCGCGCGCTCAACACCGAGATCGTCCACGACGCCGAGCTGGCCGCCGCCTACGCCGAACGGCTCGACCTGCCGATGCGCGAGATCAAGCGGAAGCGGCTGCGGGCGGCCCAGGAGGCGGGGCAGCTCGCCGCCGACCTCGATCTCGATCTGGCCATCGACCTGCTGTGGGGGCCGCTGCTCAACCGCTGGATGCAGCGCGGCGGCCCGCTCACCCATGAGTACGCGAGCGCCCTGGTGGACACGGCGCTCACCGGCATGCGCCCCCCGCGCTGACCCGAGCGCTCACCGGCATGCCCCGGGCGTGCGGCCGAGCGCTCAGCGGCATGCGCCCGGCCGGCACCACGTTCCCGGCCGGGGACAGCTAGCCGAGCTCCTCCCACAGCTCGTCCGGCACCGGACGGTCGGCGAGGGCGGCGTTCCTGCGCACCTCGTCCGCGGTCCTGGCGCCCAGCACGATCGAGGCCACCGCCGGATGCCGCAGCGGAAAGGCGATGGCCGCCTGCGGCAGCGTGACCCCGTGCCGGGCGCAGATCCCGGCGATCTTCGAGGCCCGGTCCACCAGCTCGGCCGGCGCGGGCGCGTAGTTGAACGTGGCGCCCGGCTCGTCGGTGGCGAGCAGGCCGCTGTTGAAGACGCCGGCCGCGATCACCTGGACGCCGCGGGCGGCGCACTCCTCCAGCAGCGGCAGGCCCGTACGGTCGAGCAGCGTGTAGCGCCCCGCGAGCATGACCACGTCGATGTCGGTCTCCTGGACGAAGCGCAGCGGGAGCTCCCACTGGTTCGTCCCGACGCCGATCGCCTTCACCAGACCCTCGTCGCGCATCGCGGCCAGCTCGGGGTAGGCCTCGTCGAGCGCCTGCTCGGCGTGGTCGTCCGGGTCGTGGATGAGGGCCAGGTCGACGGCGGGCAGGCCGAGCCGTACCAGGGACTCCTCGATCGACCGGCGGACGCCGGCCGCGGAGAAGTCCCACTGCCTGCGCAGGCCGGTCGTGACGGCGAAGCCGTCGGGGTCGGGGGCGGGCTCGGCGGGCACCAGCAGCCGGCCGACCTTGGTGGACAGGACGTAGCCCGAGCGCCCGGCCAGCGCCGCGCCGAGACGGCGCTCGGACAGGCCGAGGCCGTAATGCGGCGCGGTGTCGAACAGGCGCGTCCCGGTGTCCCAGGCGGCGTCGACGGCCGCGCGCGCGTCGTCGTCGCTGACCTCGGTGTAGAGGTTGCCGATCGGCGCGCCGCCGAACCCGAGCCTGGACAGGACCGGCCGCGCCGGCTTCACCGCATCTCCCAGACCAGCTTGAGTCCGCCCTCGCTCTTGTCGAAGTCGCCGTCGAGAAGGCGGTTCATCTTCGCCTGCCACGCCTGGTCGGCCGGGTGGTCCCGCAGCGCGTCCTGGAGGGCGGCGTAGTCCTCGACCTCCACGAAGTGGAACAGGTCGCGGCCGTCGCGCCAGATCCGCCAGGAGTAGACGCCGTGTTCCCGCATGGCCGCCTCCAGCTCGGCCGGGATGGCGGCGTGCTCCTTGTCGTAGATCTCCTCGCAGCCGGCCTTGAGCCGGGTCCGCAACGCCAGTCGCTGCATCAGTCCTGCGCCTTCCCTCCGGCCACCCGGCTGATCATCAACGCCACCAGGATGATCACGCCGTAGACGAGCTGCTTCCACTCACCCGGGACGCCTCGCAGCGTGAGGATGTTCTCCACCAGGCCGATCACCAGGACACCGGTGAGCGCGCCGAAGATCGTGCCCTTGCCGCCGTCCATGCTGACGCCGCCGATGACCGCGGCGGCGAAGACCATGAAGATCCACCCCACGCCCTGGTTGGCGCTGATGCCGCCCAGGCGGCCGGTCTCCAGGACCCCGGCGAGCGCCGCCAGCGCCCCGCCGATGATGAACACGCTCCACAGCACCCGCTCCACCCTGATGCCCGCGGCGCGGGCGGCGTCGGCGTTGCCGCCGATGGCGTAGAGGGCCCGGCCGAGGCGGAAGTAGCCGAGCACGACGATGCCGGCGGCGAACAGCACGCCCGCGATCCAGATGGCCGCGGGCAGCCCGAGCCAGGAGGCGCTGCCCAGGTAGAGCAGCGAGTCGGGCAGCTCGAACAGGCTCTTGCCGCCGGTCAGCCCCAGGTGCAGGCCGTGCACGACGATCAGCATGGCCAGCGTCACGACGAACGCCGACAGCTGGAACTTCAGGATCAGGAAGCCGTTGAACGCGCCGATCGCCGCGCCGATGAGCAGGCAGATGGGGATCGCCAGCAACCCCATGGCGCCGGAGGCCGCGGGGATCATCAGCACGGTGATCGCGGGCGCCATGCCGACCGTCGACTCCAGCGACAGGTCGAACTTGCCCGCGATCAGGATCAGCGCCTCGGCCAGCACGACCAGCGCGAGCGCCGACTGCTGCTGCAGGACGTTGATGAGGTTGCCCGGACTGAGGAACACCGGATCCACGAACGCGCCCACGACCAGCAAGAGCACGATCACCGGCACCAGCGTCAGGTCGCGGAACCTCGCCAGCTTGAGGCGCGGTGCGGGTGCGGTCATGGTTGTCACTGTTCGATACCTTCCATCACGGCCACGAGCTCGTGGTCACTCCACCCACGTGGCACGTCCTTCACGACCCTGCCGTGGAACATCACCAGCACCCTGTCGCAGACGCGCAGGTCGTCCAGCTCGTCGGAGACCAGCACGGCTCCGGCCCCCCGGTCCACGGCGTCCTCGACCGCGCCGAGCAGCGACTGCTTGGCCTTCACGTCGACGCCCGCCGTCGGGTTGATCACCACGACCGCCCGTGGGTCGTCCGCCAGCGCCCTGGCGAGCACCACCTTCTGCGCGTTGCCGCCCGACAGGTCGCCGACCGGCTGGTCGGGCCCCTCGGTCTTGATGTCGAGATCCTCGATCATCCGTACCGCACGCGCCCGCCTGGCCGCGGGCGAGACGAAGCCGAACCTGCCCAGCTTGTGGGCGATGGGGAGGGTGGCGTTCTCCCCGATCGACAGCAGCGGGACGAAACCCTCGTGGTGCCGGTCCTGGGGGACGAACCCGAGACCCGCCCTGAGCGCGGACGGCACGTCCTTGATCGGGGTGCCGTTGACGTTCACCACGCCCGAGTCGGCCCTGCGCAGCCCCACCAGCGTCTCGGCCAGACCGATCTTGCCGCTGCTGCCCGAGCCGGCGAGGCCGACGATCTCGCCCGAGCGGACCTCCAGGTCGACGTCGCTGTAGCGGCCGTTGAGCGACAGGTTCCGCGCCGCGATCACCACGTCCGTGCCGGGCGTGCGGGAGCGGTACTCGTAGGCGCCGGTGGCCTCGCCGGTCATGGCCGCGACCAGCTCGTCGTGCGACAGGTCGGCGACCGCGCTGGTCAGGACGTGCCTGGCGTCGCGGAAGACCGAGACGCTCTGGCAGATCTCGTACACCTCGTCCAGGTGATGCGAGATGAACATCATGGTGACGCCCTGCTCGCGCAGCGAGCGCATGCGCTCGAAGAGCCGCTCGATGGCGGGCCCGTCGAGCTGGGCGGTCGGCTCGTCGAGGATGATGAACGTCGCGCCGAACGACAGCGCGCGGGCGATCTCCACGAGCTGGCGCCGCTCGACGCCGAGGTCGCCGGCGAGCATGTCGGCGTCGACGTCGACCTGGTAGGTGTCCAGCACCTCGCGGGCGCGGGCGCGCAGGTCCTTCCACCTGATCATCCCGCCGGTGGTCTGCCGGTTGAGGAAGAGGTTCTCGGCGACCGTCAGCTCGGGGATGATCGTCGACTTCTGGTAGACGCAGGCGACCCGCCGCCGCCAGGCGTCCCTGTCGGCGAGAGCGGGCGCCGCCTGCCCGGAGAACAGCACCTCGCCCTCGTCTGGGCGCTGGAGCCCGGTCAGGATCGACACCAGCGTGGACTTGCCCGCGCCGTTCCTGCCGACAAGGGCGTGGGTCTCGCCCTCTGCGATGGAGATGCCGGCTCCGTTCAGCGCGACGGTCGGGCCGAAGCGCTTCACGATGTTCCGGGCTTCAACGTGAATGTTCATTACTTGACCTGGTTGCCCCAGAGGTTCGGGTCGTCGACATTCTCCTTGGTCACGAGCGGAGCGGGAAGCTGGTCCTCGAGACCGTTGGGCAGCTGGATGATGGTCGAGTCGTGGTCGGTCGGGCCGGGCTTGAACGTCTTGCCCTCGGCGGCGGCCTTGGCGTAGAACAGCGCGTACTTCGCGTAGAGGTCGGCGGGCTGGGAGACCGTGGCGTCGATCTCGCCCTTGCGGATCGCCTCGAACTCCTGCGGGATGCCGTCGTTCGACACCACGAAGACGTGCTTGGGGTCCTCGGGGGCGACCAGCAGGTTCTTGGCCTTCAGCACCTGCAGCGTGGGCGCCAGGTGGACGCCTCCGGCGTGCATGTAGATGCCCTTGACGTCCGGGTTCTGCTCCAGGCGGGTCTGCAGCATGGAGGCGGCCTTGCCGCCGTCCCACTCGGTGGGCTCCTCGAAGACGGTGATCCCGGGGAACTTGGTCTTCATGCACTCGCGGAACGCCTCGGCGCGGTCACGGCCGTTGACCGACGACAGCGCGCCCATCAGCTCGACGACCTTGCCCTTGCCGCCCAGCTTCTCGCCGAGGAACTCGCAGGCCTTGGTGCCGTACGCGCGGTTGTCGGCGCGGACGACCATGAAGACCTTGCCCTTGTCGGGACGGGTGTCCACGGTCACGACCGGGATGTTCTTGTTCTCCAGCTGCTGGAGCGTGGAGGCGATGGCGCCGGTGTCCTGCGGGGCCATGACCATGACCTTGGCGCCCTGGCTGACCAGCGCCTGGGTGTTGGCGACCAGCTTGGCCACGTCGTTCTGGGAGTTGGTCGGGTTCATCAGGTCGACCTTGAGTTCGGCCGCCATCTTCGGGACGTACTTGATGTAGGAGTTCCAGAAGTCGGAGTCGGCCCGCGGGTGGTCGATACCGATCTTTCCGCCGGTGCCGCCGCCCTGGGCGGCGCTCGGGCTGGCGCCGCTCCCGGTGGAGCTGCCGCACGCGGTGATGAGAGCCAGGAGGGCCGCGCTCGCGACCACGGGGCCGAACTTCATGATGTCGCCTCTTCTTGGGGGGTGTGTTGCTCGTTGCTCGGGCGTAGGCGGAGGCCCTGCATGCCGCCGTCCACGGCGAGCGAGGTGCCGGTGGTCGCGCCCGCTTCCGGGCCGGCCAGGTAGGCGATGGCCGCGGCCACCTCCCGCGCGGAGACCAGGCGGCCCATCGGCTGGCGGGCGTTGAGCGCGGCCCGCTCGGCCTCCGGGTCGACGGCGGCGTCCAGCAGCCTGCCGACCCACGGGGTGTCGGCGGTGCCGGGGTTGACGCAGTTGACCCGAATGCCCTCCCGCACGTGGTCGGCGGCCATCGCCAGCGTCAGCGACAGCACGGCGCCCTTGGTCGCGCTGTAGAGCGCCCGGTTGGGCAGCCCCGCGGTGGCCGCGATGGAGCAGGTGTTCACGATCGAGGCGTGGCCCGACCGCCTCAGGTACGGCAGCGCCGCCCGCGACACCCGCACGATGCCGAGCACGTTGACGTCGAACACCCGCTGCCACTCGGCGTCCGGGTTGTCCTCGATCGTGCCCTGCGCGCCGATGCCCGCGTTGTTCACCAGGACGTCGAGCCCGCCCATCCGCTCGGCGGCCTCCGCGACAGCCGTACGGACCTGGTCGTCGTCGGTGATGTCGGCCTTGACGGCGATGAACGGATCACCCGGCGGGTTGAGGTCCAGGCAGGCCACCTGCCAGCCGCGGGCGGCGAACGCCTCGGCGGTGGCGAGCCCGATGCCGGATCCGCCGCCCGTCACGAGAGCTCGGATGTCTGTCACTGGTTCCTCCAGACCTCACCGTCGGGAAAGGAGTGGGCGGCGATGGACGCGCGGCGCATCTCGGAGCTGAAGCCGGGGCGGCGCGGCGCGGCGTAACGGCCGTGCTCGATCACGACCGGGTCCTCGAAGTGCTCGTGCAGGTGGTCGACGTACTCGATGACCCGTCCCTCCATCGTCCCGGTGACCGCCACGTAGTCGAACATGGACAGGTGCTGGACCAGCTCGCACAGCCCGACGCCGCCCGCGTGCGGGCAGACGGGCACGCCGAACCTGGCGGCCAGCAGCAGGATCGCGATGTTCTCGTTGACGCCGCCGACCCTGGCGGAGTCGAGCTGGAGGTAGGACATCGAGCCCGCCTGCAGCATCTGCTTGAAGATCATGCGGTTCTGGACGTGCTCGCCGGTGGCCACCCTGATCGGGGCGACGGCCCTGGCGATGGTGGCGTGGCCGAGCACGTCGTCGGGGCTGGTGGGCTCCTCCACCCAGTGGGGGGCGAACTCGGCCAGCGCGTTGACCCAGCGGATGGCCGCGCCCACGTCCCACCGCTGGTTGGCGTCGATCGCGATGGGGAAGTCGGGGCCGCAGACCTCGCGGGCGACCTTGAGGCGGCGGATGTCGTCGTCGAGGTCGGCGCCCACCTTCAGCTTGATCTGCCCGAAGCCGTCGTCCAGGGCCTCCTTGCACAGGCGGCGCAGCTTGTCGTCGTCGTAGCCGAGCCAGCCGGGGGAGGTCGTGTAGGCGGGGTAGCCGTGCTCCTGGAGGTAGGCGATCCGCTCGGCCTTGCCGGCGGCGCCCCTGCGCAGGATCGCCAGCGCCTCGTCGCGGGTCAGCGCGTCGCTCAGGTAGCGGAAGTCGACCAGGTCGACGATCTGCTCAGGGGTCATCTCGCCGAGCAGCAGCCACAGCGGCTTGCCCTCGCGTTTGGCCTTGAGGTCCCACAGGGCGTTGACCACGGCGGAGACCGCCATGTGCATGACGCCCTTCTCCGGGCCGAGCCAGCGCAGCTGGGAGTCCCAGACCATCGTCTTGTACAGGCCGCCGAGGTCCTCGGCGTCCCTGCCGATCACGTACGGCTCCAGCGCCCTGATGGCCGCGGTCTGCACGTCGTTGCCGCGGCCGATGGTGAACGCGAAGCCGTGCCCCTCGAAGCCGTCGTCGGTCTTCAGCACCACGTAGGCGGCCGAGTAGTCGGGATCGGGGTTCATCGCGTCGGAGCCGTCGAGCTCCCGCGAGGTCGGGAAGCGGATGTCGTGGGTCTCCATGCCCACGATCCGGTAGTCACTCATGCCTGGCCCACCGTCTGGCGCTGCCGTCCGAGCCCGTCGATCTCCAGCTCGACGACGTCGCCCGCCCTGAGGTACGGCTGGCCGGGCAGGCCGAGCGCGACCCCGGCGGGCGTGCCGGTGTTGATGACGTCACCGGGCTCCAGCACCATGAACGCGCTCAGGTAGCGGACGATCTCGGCCACGTCGAAGATCATGTTCTTGCTGTTGCCGTTCTGGCGCAGCTCGCCGTTCACCCACAGCCGCATGCCGAGGTCCTGCGGGTCGCCCACCTCGTCGGCGGTGACCAGCCAGGGGCCGAGCGGGTTGAAGGTCTCGCACGACTTGCCCTTGTCCCACTGGCCGCCGCGCTCCAGCTGGAACTCGCGCTCGGAGACGTCGTTGGAGATCGCGTAACCGGCGATCGCGGCCAGCGCGTCCTCACGCGACTCCAGGTAGCGGCAGGTCCGCCCGATGACGACGGCGAGCTCGACCTCCCAGTCGGTCTTCACGCTGCCGCGGGGCACCAGGATCCCGTCGTCGGGGCCGACCACGGTGTTGGGCGCCTTCATGAACACCACGGGCTCGGCAGGCGGGGTGGCCCCGGTCTCGGCCGCGTGGTCGCTGTAGTTGAGGCCGATGCACACGATCTTGCCCGGCCTGGCGATCGGGGGGCCGACCCGCAGGCCCTCGGCGTCGATCACCGGCAGGTCGCCGCGCTCCAGCGCGGCCCGGACGCGCGCCACTCCCCCTGAGGCGAGGAAAGCCCCGTCGATTTCGGGCTCTCCGATGTCGTACAGGCTTCCACCCGCGTCCATCACCGCGGGCCGCTCCTGGCCGACCGGTCCAACTCGCAGCAGCTTCACACCGCATCCTTCAGCTATACATCGGATGTCTCGCCCTCAGATGCTCGAGGGTGGCCGCATGACTGTCAAGCCCTCCATCGCAGATACATCCGATCCGTGACCTGGATCTATGGAGATCTGTCCCTGTATGTGAACGAAAAATCCAACTAAACATCGGATCGAAGCTCTTGTTACCCCCACCTTTCAAGTGTTAACAACGTGGCGCACATCCACCAGTCACCGGAGGAATCCGTGGCCCCTCGGCTTGCGTTAGTCATGCTGTCCGCCCTCATGATCGGAGTGTCGCCCGTGACCTCTCCGGCGAGCGCGGCCACCGCCCTCGACCCGCCCGACGACCTCACGCTCTGGTACGACAAGCCCGCCACCAGCTGGGAGACGCAGTCCCTGCCGATCGGCAACGGCGCGCTCGGCGCGACCGTGTTCGGCGGGGTGGCGACCGAGCAACTGCAGTTCAACGAGAAGACGCTGTGGACCGGCGGCCCCGGATCCAGGAGCGGCTACACCCACGGCAACTGGACCAGCCCCCGACCGGGCGCGATCGCCGAGGTACAGGCCCAGATCGACCGCGACGGCAAGATGTCGCCTGACGACGTGGCCAGGAAACTCGGCCAGCCCAAGAGCGGCTTCGGCGCCTACCAGACCTTCGGCGACCTCTGGCTGGACACCGGGCACACCGCCGCCACCGGCTACCGCAGGGAACTGAGCCTGCGCGAAGCCGTCGCGAAGGTCGGCTACACCTCGGGCGGCGTCACCTACACCCGCGAGTACTTCGCCAGCCACCCGGGCAACGTGATCGTCGGCAGGCTGAGCGCCTCCGAGGCGGGCAAGGTCTCCTTCACGCTGCGCACCTCGTCACCGCGCGACGACAAGACCGTGAGCGTCAAGGACGGCCGCCTCACCGTCCGCGGCGCCCTTGCCGACAACGGCATGCGGTTCGAGTCGCAGGTCCAGGTCGTCACCAGCGGCGGCAGCCGTACCGACGGGGCCGACCGGATCACGGTGACCGGCGCCGACAGCGCGATGTTCGTGCTGTCGGCCGGCACCGACTACGCCGGCACGTATCCCGCCTACCGCGGCGAGGACCCGCACGCCAAGGTCACCGCCGCCGTCGACCAGGCGGCGGCCCGCGGCTACGACGCGCTCAGGAGCGCGCACCTGGACGACCACCGCGGCCTGTTCGACAGGGTACGGCTCGACCTCGGGCAGCAGGCCCCGCGCATCCCGACCGACCAGCTGCTCAGGGCCTACACCGGCGGCGGATCCACCGACGACAGGGCGCTGGAGGCGATGTTCTTCGCCTACGGCCGCTACCTGCTCATCGCCTCCTCCAGGGAGGGCTCGCTGCCGGCGAACCTGCAGGGCGTGTGGAACAACTCCACCAGCCCGCCGTGGTCGGCCGACTACCACGTCAACATCAACCTGCAGATGAACTACTGGCTGGCCGAGCAGACCAACCTCGCCGAGACCACCAGGCCCTACGACGACTTCGTCAAGGCCATGGTCGCCCCCGGCCGGCGCACCGCCAGTGAGATGTTCGGCTCGCGGGGCTGGGTCGTCCACAACGAGACCAACCCGTTCGGCTACACCGGGGTCCACGACTGGGCGACCGCCTTCTGGTTCCCCGAGGCGGCCGCGTGGACCACCCAGCAGCTGTTCGACCACTACCGCTTCGGCGGCGACACCGCCTACCTGCGCTCGGTCTACCCGGCGATGCGCGAGGCCGCGCTGTTCTGGGTGGACAACCTCCACACCGACCCGCGCGACGGCAAGCTCGTCGTCTCCCCCAGCTACTCCCCCGAGCAGGGCGACTTCTCCGCCGGCGCGTCGATGTCCCAGCAGATCGTCCACGACCTGTTCACCAACGTGCTGGAGGCCGCCGCCGTCCTCGGCGAGGACGAGCCGGAGGTACGGCAGGCGCTGGCCAAGCTCGACCCCGGCCTGCGCGTCGGCGGCTGGGGACAGCTCCAGGAGTGGAAGACCGACTGGGACGACCCCAGCAACACCCACCGGCACGTCTCCCACCTGTTCGCCCTGCACCCCGGACGGCAGATCACCGCGGGCACCCCGATGGCCGAGGCGGCCAAGGTCTCGCTGACCGCGCGCGGCGACGGCGGCACCGGCTGGTCGAAGGCCTGGAAGATCAACTTCTGGGCGCGGCTGCTCGACGGCGACCACGCGTTCAAGATGCTCGGCGAGCAGCTGCGCGGCAGCACCCTGGACAACCTCTGGGACACGCACCCGCCGTTCCAGATCGACGGCAACTTCGGTGCCACCTCGGGCATGGCCGAGATGCTGCTCCAGTCGCAGTCCGGTGTGGTCCACGTGCTGCCCGCGCTGCCGTCCGCCTGGGCCACGGGCTCGGTCAAGGGGCTGCGCGCCCGCGGCAACGTGACCGTCGACGCCGCGTGGGACCGCGGCACCGCCACCGAGATCACCCTGCGCGCCGGATCCGCAGGACCGCTGAAGGTGCGCAACAAGGTGATCGCCGGCCGGTACCGCCTCGTCGACGCCGGCGGGAAGAAGGTCCCGCACACCCGCGACGGTGACACGATCACCTTCACCGCCAGGGCGGGGCAGACCTACACGATCGCCGGACAGGTCGCGGTCGCGGTCAAGGCGCCCGCCGCGACGGGACCGCAGGCGAGCTTCCCGGTCGAGGTCACCGTGTCGGCCACCGGCGGGCGTGCCGTACCGGGAAGCGCGGTGACGCTGGCACTGCCGAAGGGCTGGACCGCCACCCCGTCGTCCGCCGAACTGCCGGGCGTGCCCGGCGGCGGCAGCAGGACGGCGACGTTCACCGTCACCTCGGGACCCGCCGACGGCTCGCGCACGGCGCGCGTCGTCGCGACCGCCCGAGGAGACGCGTGGTCCGGCACCGGCGGCGCCGTGCTCGCCGTCGCCCCCTGCGCGGTGCCGTCCCCCGACAAGCCCCTCGTGGCATGGGACCCCAGCTCGGGCTCGACCGTCACCGACACCTCGGGCAACGGCAGGAACGCCACCGTGACCGGCAACGCCGCCTACGACGGCGACGGAGGGCTGGTGCTCGACGGATCCACCTACCTGACGACCGCGCCGACGACGCTCGGCTTCCTGCCCGAGGCGTCGTTCGCGGCCCGCGTCAAGACGGCCGGGTCGGGATACCGGCGGCTGTTCGACTTCCAGCCCTCCGGCGACCCCGGCACCGACGGCGTCCTGATGGACCTGACGCCCGCCGGCAAGGTCCGCTTCATCGGAGCGGGCCTGAACGTGACCACCGACGCGACGGTGCCCGCGAACACCTACGTCGACCTGGTCATCACCATGGGCCGGGACGGCACGATCACCGTGTACGTCGACGGCGCCCGTGCGGGCGGGGCCAAGGTACCCGCCGACGGGATCACCGGGTGCGCCACCCGGCCGCTGCGCTTCGCCGCCGACCAGGGCGGCGGACAGCGGCTCAGCGGGGCCGTCGACCGGATGGCGATCTTCGCGCGGACGTTGAGCGCGAGCGAGGTGCCGGACTGGCAGCGGCTCGCGTTCTGACACCTGGAACGGCACGCGGCCCTCTTCGGGGGGCCGCGTGTTCCCCTGAGGCCCGCCGGCGGTCGGCCTTCGACGTCAGGGTTCGCGGCGGGACCTGTCATGGCGGCGGGCGGCCACCCAGAGGGCGACCAGACCGGCCAGCCCAGCGCCCGCGGCGCCGAGAAGCAGGCCCACCAGGAACCCCTCCCCCGCGCCCGACGCCGACGGCAGCAACGCCAGCGCCCCGGCCAGCGCCACCACCATGACCACGATCAGCGCGTAGAACCGCCTGCTGAAGAAGACGCCCTTCGCCGGAGCGCTCGGCGGCGAGTCGATCGCCGCGTCAGGACCTAGGCTGGCGGCCTTCGGACGCTTGAAGTACTCGTAGAACACCCACGTGCCGCACGGCTCCCAGCCGTCGGGGGCCAGCCGCTCGGCCAGCGCCTGCCTGCCCTTGCGGGTGCCGACCTCCCTGCGGTACTCCCACCGCTGGGGCTCGCGCGGATCGCGATGGCTGACGAACCAGCCGAGCGCGTCGACCTTGTCGACCTCCCAGCCCTGGTCACCGAACTCGTTCAGCCGCCGCTCGTCGACGAAGATGTCGGCGGTCCAGCGCCAGGTGTCGGCCTGGACGGCCGGCTCCGTCTCCGGCGTCACCTTGAGCTGCTCGGCGAACTCCTCCGCCGTGCCGAACTCCTCCTCCGGGTCGGCGCCGGTCTCGGCCAGGTAAGCGCTCAGATCGGCGACCGTGGCCCGCACGGTCTCCTCCGGAATCCCGCGTTCGCGCAGCCGTACGGCGAGCTCGTCGAAGTAGCGGCTCAATTGACGCCTCCCTGCTCCAGCACCGACCGCACGGACCGGTCGAACGCGAGCCACAGGCCGCCCTGCTCGGTGAGCGTCCGCCTGCCCTGCTCGGTGAGCCGGTAGTAGCGACGGCCGGGGCCCCGCTCGGTCACCCGGAACTCGGCGGCGACCAGGCCGGCCTCCTCCAGGCGGTTGAGGACGGGATAGAGGGTGCCGCCCTTGATCTGGCCCAGGCCTGATTCGGCGAGGCTCTTGGCGATCTCGTAGCCGTAGTTCTCGCCCTCGGTGAGGCTGGCGAGGACCAGAAGGTCGAGCACGCCCTTGAGCCAGCTCGCACGGCGATCAGCGGTCATGCGCCCCATCTTTCCACGGTAGTGATGCTACCTATCCCGCTCCACCACCTACACCGCCTGTCCAGCAGCCCGCCTTCCCTCCCCACCGATCCCCACCCCTCGAGACGGCCCGCCCCCGATCTCCAGTCACCCGAACGGCCGCCGCCTCACCGCCCGCCGGCCATCTCACCGCCCGCCGGCCCACCTTGCCGCACGCAGGCCCCAACTCGCTTCACGCAGGCCCCGCCTCATCGCACGCAAGCCCCACTTCGCCGCACGCCGACCCCACCTCGCCGCACGCAGGCCCCACCTCGCCGCCCAGCGATCTCCAGCCATTGGAACGGCCCACCTCGCCGCCCGTTGATCTTCCTGCCTGATCCGGCAAGCCCTTCGCTTCCCCGGCCACGGCGTGTGCCTCGGCGGGCCGTCCAACACCTCACCCCGAGCAGCACCGGCGGCTCGGGGTGAGGAGAGGTCGGGTTGTCCCGCCGGCGGCGGGAAGCGGTCAGGCGTGGGCGGTGGGGACGCCCGCCGTGCCGTTCTCCCTGCCCTCGGCGGTGGGGGCGAGCCGGGGCGTGATGAGGAGGGAGCGGACGTCGACCAGGATGTGCAGCACGATCGGCAGGAGCAGCGACCCGGTCGAGAAGTAGAGCATCGTGAGGGAGAACCCGGCGAGCGTCACCATCACCATGCCCCTCCAGCCCTGGTAGAGGTGCCCCACGACGAAGATCGCCAGCGCCAGGCCCGCCGCGACCGGCCGGGGAAGGTCGAGGATCGACATGAAGCCCGAGATCAGCAACCCCCGGTAGACGATCTCCTCGCAGACGCCTGCGCTGATGGCCAGGCCGAGCGCGAGCCAGCGCTCGCCCGCCGTCCTGGGGATGAGCGCCTCGAACGCGGCCTGCCCCGGCATCGTGATCTTCTTGAGCCGGATCACCAGGCCGGCGGCGAGGGTCACGATCGTCAGGCCGACGATCATCCCGAGCACCGTCGAGAGGTCCTCGGTCGCGAGCAGGCCGATGCCCGCCAGGTCCAGGTCGGGGGACAGCCCGACGATCGCCAGCGCCACGAGCGCGATCGCCCACAGCTCGCCGATCCAGATGAGGGACATCCGCGTGTACCGGCTCCGGTTCTCACGCAGGGCGGCGTAGGAGCGGCGGCCGAGCAGGGGGCTGACGACGGCCAGGTGGATCACCAGGAGCGCGAACAGGACGACAGGCATGGGGGTGACCTCCGACCATCGAGGAAGTTTCCGTAACGACTTAGACCGTAAAACAAGCTAGTTAGGAATGCAACCTAGCTAGAAAAGCAGTACTCCTTGACGGGCGTACAGGACCGTAATACAACACTTACGAGACCAAGCGCTTGATCAAGTGAGGAGCCGCCGCATGATCGAGCTCTACGACCCCGCCGTCTACGAGCGCGGCGTGCCGTACCGGGATCTGGCATGGCTGCGGGAGCACTCCCCCGTGCACTGGCACCCCGACCCGCAAAGCCCAGGATTCTGGGCGGTCACCAGGCACGCCGACGTGGTGCACGTCTCCAGGCACCCCGAACTGTTCTCCTCCTACGAGGGCCTGGCGATGAGCGGGGAGTACCCGGAGCCTGACAAGGAACTGCAACGGCTGCTGATGCTCAACCAGGACCCGCCCGAGCACTCCAAACGGCGTTCGCTGGTCAACAAGGGATTCACCCCCCGCATGATCAGCAGGCTCGAACAGCACATCAGGGAGGTCTGCGACGACCTCCTCGACCGGTGCTCGGGCGAGGGCGACTTCGTCACCCAGGTCGCCGCGCCGCTCCCACTGCAGGTGATCTGCGAACTGCTCGGCGCGCCCGTCGAGGACAGGGACCTGCTGTTCGACCTGTCGAACCGGCTGATCGGGTGGGACGACCCCGAGTTCCAGACCACCTACGAGGACGGGCAGGCCGCGGGGAGCGAGCTGATGGCGTACGGCAACGCGCTGGCGGCCGAGCGCACCCACGACCCCCGCGACGACCTGATCACCAAGATGATCACTCCGGACGCCGACGGGGCGGTGCTGTCACCCGACGACGTCGGGATGTTCACGATCCTGCTGGCCGTGGCGGGCAACGAGACCACACGCAACGCGGCCTCGCTCGGGATGAAGGCGTTCTTCGACCACCCGGAGCAGTGGCGGCGGCTGCTGGCGCATCCCGAACTGCTTCCCACCGCGGTCGAGGAGATCGTCCGGTGGGCCACGCCGGTCATGCAGTTCCGCCGGACCGCGATGGCCGACACCAGCATCGGCGGCCAACCGGTCAGCCGCGGCGACAAGATCGTGGTCTACTACAGCGCCGCCAACCGGGACCCGTCGGTGTTCGCGCGTCCCGAGGTGTTCGACATCGGCAGGGACCCGAACCCACACCTCGGCTTCGGCGGCGGAGGGCCGCACTTCTGCCTCGGCGCGCACCTGGCCAGGATGGAGCTGCGCGTGCTGTTCGAGACCATCGCCCGCCGCCTGCCCGACATCGCCCTGGCGGGCGAAGTCCGCCGGCTGCGCTCCAACTTCATCAACGGCATCAAGGAGATGCGCGTGGATTTCGGCACCCGGCACCTGTGAGGACGACGACATATGGCGGCCCGGCACCCGCCGTACAGGCGGGCCGACGAACCCTCGACACGCACGGTCCCGCACCCGCCGCACATCGGGCCGACAAACCCTCGACACGCACGGTCCGGCACCCGCCGCACATCGGGCCGACAAACCTTTGACACGCACGGTCCGGCACGCCATACAGCGACCCAGCGAACCTTCGACGACCACGGTCCGGCACACGCCGTACACGCGCCTTACCCGCGACATGCGGAGCCGGGGCATCCGCCGTACAGGCGACCCGACGACGCACGGTCCGGCACCCGCCGTACAGGTGGGAGCCCCGAGACCTCGGCATGTCGCACCCCCGACATCCTCTGATCCCGAGTCGAGAACCTGTATCACCAGGGCTCGGCCGGATCCTGCCGGCAGGCGGATGCCGACCCCCTACAGAAGGACGGCCCCCAGCCTCCATCGACGGAGCCAGCCCGCACGGCGGGGCGCGCACACGTAGGAGGAGGCGTCTCCAGGCGTCTACGCGGGCAGGTGTCACAGCGGAAGCGCCGCCCATCCGGGACGGCGACGGCATGCGGAAGGCACCGATCGGCGCCTTGACCGTTGTCCGGCCGTGTAATAGAACACGTTTCAATACATTGTCCTACCAAGCGCTTGATCAAGTCGAGGTGACGGCTCGTGCACATCGATCTCGTCGATCAGGACCAGTACGCGACCTCCGGCCCCCCGCACGAGCAACTGCGCTGGCTCCGGGAACACGCGCCCGTCTACTGGCACCCCGGCGAGCCGGGCTTCTGGGCCGTCACCCGGCACGAGGACGTCACCCACGTCTCCCGCCACTCGGACCTGTTCTCGTCGGCGCGCAAGCTCGCCCTGTTCAACGAGATGCCCGAGGAGCAGCGCGCGCTGCAGCGGATGATGATGCTCAACCAGGATCCGCCCGAGCACACCAGGCGGCGCGCCCTGGTCAACCGCGGCTTCACCCCTCGCACGATCAGCGCCCTCGAGCAGCACATCCGCGACATCTGCGACGACCTCCTCGACAAGTGCTCAGGAGACACCGACTTCGTCACCGAGATCGCCGCTCCCCTGCCGCTCTACGTGATCTGCGAACTCCTCGGCGCCCCCGTCGCCGACCGCGACAAGCTCTTCACCTGGTCGAACCGCATGATCGGCGCCCAGGACCCCGACTACGCCGCCTCCCCCGATGAGGGCGGCGCCGCCGCCATGGAGGTCTACTCCTACGCCTCCACGCTCGCGGCCCAGCGCCGCGTCGCCCCTCGCGACGACATCGTCACCAAGCTCCTCCAGCCCGACGAGAACGGCGAACGCCTCACCGAGAACGAGTTCGAGCTGTTCGTCCTGCTCCTCGTCGTGGCCGGCAACGAGACCACGCGCAACGCCGCGTCCGGCGGGATGCTCGCCCTCTTCGAGCACCCCGACCAGTGGGAACGGCTCGCCGCCGACCCCACGCTCGCCAGGACCGCGGCCGACGAGATCGTCCGCTGGGTCTCGCCGGTCAACCTCTTCCGCAGGACGGCCACCGCCGACCTCACTCTCGGCGGGCAACCCGTCAAAGCCGACGACAAGGTGGTCGTGTTCTACTCCTCGGCCAACAGGGACGCCGCCGTCTTCACCGACCCCGAGACGTTCGACGTCGGCCGCAACCCGAACCCGCACATCGGCTTCGGCGGCGGAGGAGCGCACTTCTGCCTCGGCAACCATCTGGCCAAGCTGGAACTGCGGGTGCTGTTCGAGCAACTGGCCAGGAGGTTCCCCCGAATGCGACAGACCGGCGAGGCCCGGCGGCTGCGCTCCAACTTCATCAACGGCATCAAGGACCTTCCCGTCACCCTCTCCTGAGGACACATCCGCAGGACACGTCCGCAAGGCACGTCCTCCTGAGGACACATCCGCAGAGCACGTCCGCAGGCGAACGCCTCCGGGTGCGCCTGACATGCCTGAAGGGCAGCTTCGGCTCGCAGAGAGGGCACATCGAGGGCAACAGGCCGGGACAGGGATACCCGGCACAGGGCACGCCGTCCACGAGCGCACCCGTCCAGCAACCATCTCCAACCGCGGCACTGGCGGCAACGGTCGACGGTGGGATTGCGATCGAGATGAAGGCGTAGCGACGCCAGGGACCTGGAAGAGACCCCGGACGGGGGCTGGCGCGTTCTGGTCACCGGTCAGGCATGCTTCCTCGTCCGGCCTCGGTGGTTGCGTCCATGGGAGTGGTGTACGAGTTTGACCTGGTCACAGGCGTGGCGGCGTGAAATGGCGACGGCCATCGCGTGATCCTTCGATTAGCGAAGATCAAATTCGAAGGAGAACACGCGATGGCCGCGGACAACAGTGTGTCGCCCCAGCAGTGGCTGGCCAAGCAGATCGAGACCGGCGATCCAGACTTGTTGCGATCCATGGTGAAGACCATGGCCGAAGCGTTGATGTCGGCCGAGGCC
>NZ_JBSGJX010000039.1:0-86485 GCF_053605785.1 Nonomuraea sp. NPDC003754 | reverse complement strand
GCCCAGTTCAGCGCACAGGTCCGCGAACTGCTTGCCGCTGTATTGCGCCCCGTGGTCCGAATGGAAGATCGCCCCGTCCAGTCCGCCGCGATCGCCTTGCGGCGTCGGCGGATCAGGCCGGCCACGTAGTCTGATCCGCACCAGCCTGGAAGATGGGAACTGCCGGGTGGACGCATCAAACAGGGCGAGTCTCCGGATGAGGCGCTTGTCCGCGAGGTTCGTGAGGAGGTGGGCCTAGAGGTGCGCCCCGGGCGTCCGCTGGCTCTCTGGTCATGGCAGCTAGGCTGCGAACAGGGCGCTCCGACCGTGATTGCCGTCGCCAGGCTCTGTAAGGCTAGCAATGGGGATGTGGACATGACCCGGAACGATAGAGAAGACTTCATCGAAAAGCACGGTTGGTTCAAGAAAGAAGAGGTGCTCGATCTAGATCTAATTCCCAGCGCCCGAGGCCCCATCGCGACGGTTCTTGCAAACCTCTAACTGATCCTTAATTCGTGATGTCGTGTGGGTTGGTGTTGGTGGCGGTCAAGGTCAGACCGGTCCCGGCGAGGCAACCGTCGATCAGGTGTGGCCGGTACTGGATCTTCTTCAGGCCGCGCTTGACGACCCGGACAAGTTGGGGCAGGCCGGCCACAACGAGGTTGGCCAGCACGCCTCGCTTGAGCAGCGACCAGATGCCCTCGGCGGGGTTGAGATCAGATGCGTAGTGCGGGGAGTTGGAAGATCGTCAGCCAGTCGGCGTGTTCGGCGGCGAATGCCTTCATTCCGGGCACCAGGTGCCGGCCCAGGTTGTCCCACACCACGACGATCGGTGCGCCGAGCTGCTGATGTGCGGCGATGAGCAGGTCACGGTAGTCGGTCCAAGCGAAGGTCTTGGATCGCCCTTGCGGCCCCGGTAGAGGTCTAATCGGTAGATCAGCCGGGAGCGTTCGCCGGGCTTGTAGCAGACCATCCCGGCAATGGAGACGTATCCGGTGCCGCCGCCCCGCACGTGCACGACGGGAGTCTGCCCACGCCGGCCCCAGGTACGAGCGCGAGGCGGCCTCAGCCCCTGCCCTGCTTCATCTTCGAAGCAGATCCAGGCACCCGTGGCCGCCGCAGATCTTCCACCTGCGGCCAGACCTCCTTCTTCCACACCTCGATTGCGGCCTCGTCGCGCTCGATCGCCCGCCGTGCCGGCCGCTGGGCCGACCAGCCGTTACGCCGCAGCAGCAGCCACACCCCTGGCACCGTGTAACCGACGTGGAACAGGCGACCGATCAACGTCTTGATCCGCATCAGCGTCCAACGCTGGTCGGCGAAGCCATGCGCCAGCGGTCCGCGCTCCAGCTCGACCTCCAATCGGGCGAACTGCTGAGCGCTGACCTTGGGCCGCCCACCACGGGGCTGCCCTCGTCACTAACCTGCTGGCCGAAGAGAACGCCTTGGTCGAGGTCTTCGGCGCCGCCGCCTACTCCACCGAGCCCTACCGTCAGGCACTCTCCGACGCCAGGCACCGCGATGTGATCAATCCGCGCCGCTGCGCCGGCTGTCCCTAGCGGATTCGACCTGGACGACTTCGCCATTGACACAGCATTCCTGTGATGGGAGTCCGTGTTGACGTACCGTGGTTGCTTGATGACCTCATCGGCAAACCCAGACTCCCGAACGGACCCTCTTAAGACCCAACCAGGAGGAAGGCCGGTATGCCTGAGTACATCCCGAATGTCCAGCTCCGTGCGTGGCGCAATGAGAACCGGCTCACCCGAGCGGAGATGGCCGGCCGGATCAACGCCACGACCATCGGGGTTGCCCAAAGGCTGACATGCGACGAGGAATGCATCCGGCAATGGGAAGCCGGGGAAGTTACTTGGCCGCGCGCGCCGTACCGGTTGGCGGCGACGCAGTTGACGGGGCGTGAGCCCGAAGCACTGGGGTTCCGGCCGCGACGTAGCGACAATGACCTGATCGTCGCCACCGTAACGCCCGTGGACACATTGCGGGCGGAGAATGATCTCTACCTGGCGATGGAGCTTGGCCAGCGACTCCAGGCATCCGACGCAAGCACCGGCACTTTAGAGGCGTTGAGCGAGGCTGTCGGGCTTCTCTGCCGCGCTTACCCTGTCGTGCCAGCCGCTACATTGCGGGACCGCACGCAAAAGCGGCTGGCCCAAGTCACCCGGCTACTCAGTGGACGCCTCACGCTTCAGCAGCATCGCGAATTACTCATGATCACTGGATGGCTGACGGCATTGCTCGGGTGCGTTCACTTCGACCTGGGCAATCGGGAGGAGGCCGAGGCCGCGCGACGTACCGCCCTTGAGATAGGTCGCCAAACCGGGCACGGCGAACTCCAGGGATGGGCTCATGAGATGTCGGCCTGGTTCGCCCTCGTCGAGGGCAGATATGAGGATGTCGTTACCGCCGCACGCATGGGCCAGGCCGTTGCGGGGGCGAGTAGCGCGATGGTTCAGCTCGCCTTGCAGGAGGCTCGGGGCTTGGCCCGCATCGGAGACAGGCGCGAGGCCGACCGAGCACTCTCTCGTGGGGCCGAGGTCCTGAGTAGCTTGCCTCTTCCCGAGCATCCGGACCACCACTTCGTGTTCAACCATGCCAAATGGATCTTCTATGCGGCCACGTGCTACACGTGGCTTGGCGACGATGAGCGCGCCAAAGAGCACGCTCGCGAGACAATTCACATGCACACCCGGCCAGACGGCACATCTAACGCACCCATGAGAGTCGCCAACGCCCGCATCGATCTCGGGATCGTCTACGCAAGGAGCGGGCATCTGGACGCCGCAGTTGACCACGGGATGGCAGCATTCGCCATCGAGCGGCGATCACTCGCCGACTTAGTTAGCCGCGCAGGGGATCTTGACAGGATTATACGTCACAAATATCGGGGCGAATCACTTGCGAAAGAATACCACGAGCGTTTTGCCGCAGCATGCCACGCCCTTACACCACGACGCATAAATACGCCCGATTAGGAGATCGCCATGCAATCAAGCCTGCAGGGGGATGGGCGACACCCTTTGACGTAACAACTCCGTAAAGAAACCGGCAGTTTATGGACTTGAGGGGATGCGTCGGATGTCCGAAGAAGGGGGCAAGTCGATCGTCATACCGGCCACCCTCTGGGAAAATCCCGATATGATCTCCGCTCTGACAAATCGCGATATGGGCCACATGCTACGTTTAGTCCGCCAGTACGCAGGGGTCAGTCAGACTCGCATCGGTGTGGCGGTCGGTCTCAGCCAGGGCAAAGTCAGCGAGATCATGAAGGGTGCTGTCCGGGTCACCTCCTTCAAGGTGTTCGAGCGCATAGCTGAGGGCCTGTATATGCCCGACCTCGCCCGCATGCTGCTTGGTCTCGCACCCCAGATCACCAGCGTCCTGCTCCCCTGTACACACATCCTGGCTCGGGATGGATCACCTGCAAGCCCCTCGACTAGCGTGGAACAAGTTGGCCCGCATGCTCTGGGCTCGCACCACCCCAACGATTTTCACGAGCTTGACGTGCTGAAGCTGTCCTGGGTAGCGGGAAGGCAGGATACGCAGATGGACCGCCGGACGATACTCCTCCTCGCCGCAGGCATAACCGCCGACGTCGCCGCCTCCATCACCGATCCCTGGGAGCGTCTAGCCCGAGCATTAAGCGGCCCCCAAGCCCTAGACGAAGACACCATTGCACACCTTGAGACCCGCACTATCGGCTTCCACCACCTCGAATACCTCCTCCCGGCCCGCACCATCTACCAGGGACTAACCGCCCACCTCACCGAGCTGAGCAATGTCCTCCAGAGCGGCCCACCTGAGCGCTTTCGCCGCCGTCTGGCCGCCACCGCTGGTGAAGCCGCCACCCTGGCCGCGTGGATCGCCTGGGACCTCAAACGACCAGCCCAGTGCGCTTCGTTCAACCGGGTCTCAGCTCTGGCAGCCGCAGAGAGCGGCCATCCCGTTATCCAGGCATGTACCTATGCCTACAAGTCTTACGCCCTCGAAGGCGTCCCAGCGCTGCAAGCCGTACGGCAAGCGCAGGCCTTCCTACCAGCCCACGGTGACGACTCCACCCGCGCATGGCTACTCAACCGGGAAGCCGAAGAGCTGGCCGCACTCGGCGATCGCCGAGCCTTCGAGCTCCTGCGCCAAGCTGAAGAGGCATTCGACCATTCCCGCCCCCATCAGGAACGAGTATGGACCGGCTTTCTGGATGTCGGGCGTATGGCCGCCTTCCGGCTCTCCACATACGTGCGACTCGGAGACGAACGCCATGCCCTTGACGCCGGACAGACTGCTCTCGACTCCATCGGCCAGAAGGCCGATCAAAAGCGGGCAGCCATTATCTACGCCGACGTCGCACGGGCACAGTTTCAGCTCGGCGATGTCGCGGAGGGTGTGAACTACGCTCGCCGCGCCCTTGAAGCAACGCAGCGCATCGAATCGAGGTGGGGCTTCCAGCATCTGTTCGCTGTCGAAACAATCCTTGCAAATCAACATAACGAGGCCAGCCGAGAACTTCTTGGCGACTTGATCGCTGCACGCCGGAAGCTGAGGCCGACTCCATAATTTGCTTCATGAGCAAAAGCTGCTCATCGGCCTGGTTAGTCACGCCTAACCAACAATACTGCGAGGTAAGTTGGCTGCCCACCTTCGGCATGTCGCCACACATGCTTTCAGTGACCGAAGACGAGGCCGCCGCCGTACTCTGCGCCGCCTATCACCCACCTATGGAGAGCTCCGTCAGCTGCGCAGAGTCCGGCGTCAGATGCGACCTCGGACACGCTTTCTTGGCAGCCGGACAGCGGACGCAGCCCAGCCACACGTTCACCGGGCGCAGCAGCTCGCCGACATGACCAGAAGCTGCCAGCAACGACGGTGGTCATCCATATGGCCGCTACCGTCAATCGTGTCCTTGGCCGTTGAGTCTCTCGCGAGCCTGAAGCAGGCCGATCAGCGCGCCAGACGTCCAGATGTCACCGCGAGCGATCATTTCGGGGATCTCCGACATCGGGAACCACTCGATGCGGTCGGCCTCCACCTCGCCCTTCGGACTGCCCACTTTCTCAGCGCCTCGCATGAGAAACAGGCTGTGCTCGGAGTCGACCATGCCTGCCATCGGCTGATAGGTCACCAGGTGCTCCGCACTGAGCGGCCGATACCCGGTCTCTTCCTCGACCTCACGGGCAGCCGTCGTCATGGGATCTTCACCGGCGTCCACCAGGCCGCCGGGCAGCTCCCAACCCCAACGATCGCACACGAACCGGTGCCGCCACATCAGCAGGACGCGGTCTTCGTCGTCGACCACGACAGCGATGGCCGCCCGATCGAGGTGGACAACGTGATGCTCGAATCGCTCACCACCGGGGATCTCCACATCGGCCAGCCCCAGTCGAATCCACCGGTTGTCATAGATCAGGCGTTCACCATGCAGGATCCAGCGCGTCAGCTCCACATCGTCAGCCACATCGGCGAATTTATCGTCACCGACGCCTGCTTTACACAGGTTTCCCGGCTACACCATAGATCAGCGCTAACAGATCAAGACGGTGTTTCGTGCCTCCTCGCGGTCCTCTTGCCGCTCAGCCGCCCGGCAGGCGGCGTGGGGCCGGTCTCAGTCTTGAGAACATCCTCGATCGCATGCGGTGGGAGCTACGTTGTGAGATCCACGGCGGCGATGCGATAACCAGCCCGGAGAGCGACCAGTGCGTGCTCAATACCGGCACCCGTCGCGACCGGACGTCCGGCGACCGGCTGCCCGTTCCCCTGGCCGGTACGGCGTTGACTCCCCGGAGACACGGGTCAAGCTCAAAACTGTCCGCGGTCATCGACTTCGGCACCTGCGGCATCGGCGATCCCGCCGGTGATCTGGTCATGGCCTGGACCTACTTCGCCGGTGACGACCGCCGGACCTTCCGGCAGGCCGGCGGTCTTCCCGAGGGCACCTGGCCCCGAGCCCGTGGATGGGCGATGTGGGCCGGCCTGTTCAGTCCCGGCCCTGAGGGCTTCCAGAGCCGGGGCCTCGCGGACCCGGTCGTCGGCTGACCAGGGGCACACGTTGCGCGGGGTGTGCGGTGTCGTCACCACGCCGCCGAGCCGGGACTCAGGCGAGCCGCCAGGCGAGAAGCCCCTCGGGCGCGTCGGCCTGGACGAAACCCGCCTCCGTGAGTTCCCCGTGGAGCGTCTCCCACACGGGACGATAGGCGTGGCCGACGATCTCCTCTTCTCCGACCACCGTGTCGCCCTGCGTGATCCGGTAGACGTAGCGGGCTGTGGCCGCCTCTTCGGTCGACTCGAGGATCTCCGACGAGACCGAGTAGAGGTGCCGGCCCACCTGGCGGGAGCCCAGTTCCTGCAGCGGGCGCGGTGCAGGGGCCCCGCCGTCACGCCAGGTGAAGACCAGGAGGCCGCCCGGTTCCAGCTGCGCTGCCAGCACCGGCCAGAGCCGCTTGCGGTAGCCGGGTTCCAGGGCGTACATCACGTTGATCATCACGATGGCCTCGACCGGCTCGGGCACGTCGACGCTCAGCGCGTCACAGGGAAGTACGGTGACCCGCTCGAGCAGGTCAGGGCGCGTGCTCAGCCGGGACAGCAACACCCCGCGCATGCCCTGCGAGGGTTCCAGGGCGAAGATCTCAGCCGATGTCCATTCGGCCATCGCCGTGGTGATCAGGCCGGTACCCGCGCCGATCTCCAGGATGCTCCGCCGTACCCCGGAAAGAAGCGGAGGCAGCTTCTCGCAGATGACCGGCACGTGGCCGTTCTCCTGGAGCAGGTCATAGAAGGGAAGAGAGATGAAGTCGGCCATGATCGGCCACACTACCCAGACGCTGGACGCCAAGGGCCCGTTACCGGACCAAGAGCCAGGCGGCCACGGTCTGGCATGGTAGGCGGATGCGACGACTCACCGTGCTCGGCAGCTGTGGCGCCTTTCCGGAACCAGGTCGCGCGTGCAGCGGCTTCGCGGTGGACTGGGACGGCTACCGCCTGGTGCTCGACCTCGGTTACGGCACGCTGCCGCGGCTGCTCGCGCACTGGCCGGACGGTGCCGTGGACGCCGTCGTCATCACCCACGAGCACCCGGATCACTGCGTCGACCTGCACGGGCTGTTCCGGATGCGGTTCTACGGCGACCCCGGTGGGCGGCGGCTGCCGTTGTACTGCCCGCCAGGCGTGCTCGACCGAATCAGCGGACTGGAGCCCGACGTCGACCTGCGGGCGGTCTTCGACGTGCATCCGCTGCCCGGCGGCTACCAGGTGGGGCCGTTCGAGCTGACCGGAGTGTCGCTCCCGCACTACGTGCCCAACGCGGGCATCCGCCTGCGGGCCGACGGGATCGCCCTGGCCTACACCGGGGACACCGGCCCGGCCCCCGCGCTGGCCGAGCTCGGCCGTGACGCCGACCTGTTCATCGTCGAGGCCACCGACCGCGACGGCGAGACCTGCCGTCCCACACGCAATCTCATGACCTCCGCCGAGGCCGGTCACTGGGCTCGCCGGGCGGGCGCCCGCCGGCTGATGCTCACCCACTTCTGGCCGGGAAACGACCGGGCGGCCGCGGTGGCCGCGGCTCAGCTGGTGTTCGGCGGTGACGTGCTGGCGGCCGAGGAGGACCTCACCGTCATGCTCGGGGCCTGAAGCCGTCGGTACGGCATGCCGGGTCGCCCCCGGCAGGGCGGACACCGAGGTCGCCCGGAGGACTGCCGGGGTCGCGGCCGAGTCGGGATGACGTGGCAGCGCGCCCGCCGCCTGCAGGGGACGCGGCCGGACGGGTCTCGCGGTCAGCCGGCGATGCCGAGCAGTACTGCCGCGGCGCCCAGGCCGAGGGCCAGCGGGTAGGCCCACCAGCGGGGCGCCGGGCCGTCCTTCAGCACGCGGACTCCCAGCGGCACCAAGGCCACGCACAGGCCCACCGTGGCGACAACGGACAAGGTCGATCCACCAGAGCGCGAGCAGGGACACCAGGCCCAGCACCACCGTTCGCGACGGCTCGGAACGCGCGGCGGACAGCGGGGCGAGATCGACCAGCCGTAGCCGCCACCGCTCGAACCCCACGACGAGCGGCACCAGGACAGCCACGGCGGCCAGCCCGGCGACGACCATCACCGGGACGAGCGCCAGGGAGGAGATCAGGCCCGCCGCGACGATGACGGCGGAGCCGGGGACGACGCTCGACAGCAGGTAGGCCAGCGACCGCCACGGCCAGCTCGATCGCAGGAAGGACAGCGGACGCCGGGAGAGAGCCTCCAGCGCGGTCGAGGTGCGCACGCCCAGAAGCTATCGGCCGCCGCGGGTCAGGGTTGCGACAGGAAGCCGGCGAGGGCGCCGCGGTTGCGCCGGAGGTCGTCGATGCGCTGGTCCACGGCCGCCAGTTCCCGGTCCATGAGGTCGCGCAGGTCGGCGCACCAGTCGAACTCCGGCTGGTCGCCCCGGGTGCACGGCAGCACCACGCGGATCACCTCGGTGGTCAGCCCCGCGTTCAGCAGCACGCGGACCTTCCGTACGGTGACCACCGCGTCCTCGTCGTAGCTGCGGTAACCGTTCAGATCGCGCGTGGGCTCGAGCAGGCCCTGCGCCTCGTAGTACCGCAGCAGCCGCGAGCTGACTCCGGTCCGCCGGGACAACTCCCCGATCAGCATGTGACCCGCCCTGTCCGAGGTTGACCTTCCAACCGATGTGAACCCTTAACGTCGCGCCGAGAGCAAACATTTCGCGCCCGTCGTCGGCGGCGC
The DNA here is from genome assembly GCF_053605785.1 of Nonomuraea sp. NPDC003754. NCBI lineage: Bacteria > Bacillati > Actinomycetota > Actinomycetes > Streptosporangiales > Streptosporangiaceae > Nonomuraea > Nonomuraea sp. NPDC003754. Next base: position 77,771 of record NZ_JBSGJX010000039.1, on the reverse strand, counting down.
GGGGCCTGCCGCGGGCGCCGTGGCCGGGCCCGCCGTTCGGTCCGGCGGGTTCCGTGCCCCGGAGAGCCGGCACGGTGTGAAGGATCCCGACCCCTGGAGGGTGGTAACACATGTCAACGACGAGCGACGAGCGGCCACGGGGCGACGCCGTGGCGGCCCCCGCGGCCGGGGCGGATTCGCCGCGCTGGCCGGCGCGGTCCTGGGTGGCGTTGCTCATCTGCAGCGGGGTGATCCTGCTCGACGGGCTCGACATCTCGATGATCACGGTGGCGATACCGGAGATCCGGCAGGAGTTCGGGATGGGCGCGGCGGCCGCGCAGTGGCTGGCGGGCGCCTACATCCTGGCGTTCGGTAGCTTCCTGCTGCTGGGTGGACGCTTCGCCGACCTGTTCGGCAGGCGGCGGACGCTGGTGACCGCCATGGCGGTGTTCGCGCTGGTGTCGCTGTTCGGCGCGCTCGCCGCCGATCCGGTCCTGTTGATCGTCTCCCGCTTCGTCAAGGGCATGGCCGCGGCCTTCACCGCGCCGGCGGCCATGTCGGTGCTGACCACGACCTTTCCCGAAGGCCCGCACCGGAACAGGGCGTTCGGCATCTTCAACGTCTTCGAAGCGTCCGGGTACTCCTCCGGCCTGCTGGTGGGCGGCCTGCTCGCGGCGCTGGACTGGCGTGCCACCTTCGTGCTGCCCATCCCGATCGCCGTGCTGATCCTGGTGGCCGCGCTGCGTTTCCTGCCGCCGGATCCACCGCGCACCGAGCGGTCGCGGCTCGACCTCGGTGGCGCCGTGACCCTGGTCGCCGGGATGCTGCTGCTGGTGTCCACGGTGTCCTCCGCGGCGGAAGCCGGCTGGGCCTCGCCGTGGACGCTGGGCGGATTCGCCCTGTCCGGGCTGCTGCTGGCGGCGTTCGTGGTGATCGAGCGCACCGTCAAGGAGCCGCTGATCCGGCTGGGCATCTTCCGCAACCGCGGCCTGGTGGCCGCCAATGTCAGCGCCGCCCTGCTGTACGGCGGCGCCATGGGCTTCCAGTTCCTGCTCGCCCTCTACCTGCAGAACCTGAACGGCTGGCAGCCGTGGCAGACGGCGCTGGTGCTGCTGCCGGCGGGGCTCATGGTCGTCGTCATCGGGCCCGTGCTGGGGGCGCTGATGAACAGGTTCGGCGTCACCAGGGTGCTGATGGTGGGGCTGGTGGCGTTCATCCCGTCGTACCTGCTGATGCTGCGCATCGGCCCCGAGCCGGACCTGTGGACGGTTCTGCTGCCGTCCTCCGTGCTGTGGGGTCTGGGCTTCGCGCTCAGCATCTCGGCGTTGATGGTCGCCGGCACCAGCGGGGTGGCCGACCACGAGCAGGGGCTCGCCGCCGGGCTGCTCAACAGCTCGCTGCAGGTCGGCGGCGCCGGCGGCCTCGCGGTCGTCACCGCGGCGATCGTGCCAGGTACGCAACTGGCCATGCTCTACCCCGGAGTGGTGGTCGCCCTGGTGTTCGCGGTCCTGACGATCGCGGCGCAGGCGCTGCGGCGAACGCGCGGGTCGTAGCGCGCGGGGGGCCGCGCCGGGCCGAGGGGACGAACCTCGTCGGCCCGGGCGGGCCGTCCCTGAAGCCGGGCCTCCTCGGCCCGGGCGGGCCGTCCCGGCGTCACGGGTGCCGGGCGGGGTGTCCGAGCAGCAGGCCCAGCAGCGTCTCGGGGTCTTCGCGGTGCGGGTCGTGGCCCGTCGGCAGGGACGTCTCGCGCACCAGGGGGAAGTCGCGCGTGACCGCTTCGAGCTGCCGCCGGGTCCACCGGCAGTAGGCGTGCCAGGCGGGCACGAGCCGCTCGGGGAACACCCCGGCGAAGGCCGTCGCGTCGCCGCTGACGACCAGGAGCGGGCACCGCGCCGCCCGGTAGGCGGCAAACAGGTCGAGGGCGGCTATCTCACGCATGATCTGAAGGAACCGGTCCGGGAGCCCGCGGCCCATCTCCGCCAGGAACGCGGTCATCTCCCGGCAGGCCTCCGCCGCCGCGTCCGCGTCCAGCGCGTCGAACTGGTCGGGCCGCGTGGGGTTGCCATGGCCGTCCAGGTTGACCGCGAGCGGGCACTCCGGGTGCTCCCCGGCCCACAGCGTGGCGACCATCCCGCCAAGGGAATGCCCGACGACCAGGGGCCGGTGAAGCCGGTGGGCCTCGGCGACGGCGCTGACGTCCTGGAGCACCTCCCGCCACGACCACGGCGCCGCACCGGACTCCCCGTGATCGCGGAGATCCATGGCCACCGGCCGGAACCCGTTGTCCGCGAGCAGCCCCGCGAAGGCCGTCCAGTCCTCGCGTGTCCGTCCGCCGCCGTGCAGGAGAAGCACGTCCGTGCCGTGTCCCCCGTGGTCCTCCGCCGCGATCACCACATCGCCGGCCGCGATCTTCCTGACCGTTCCCACGCCGCTGACCCCTTGTCGTCGTCCCGTCCGCCGTTCTTCGTAACATCCGGGTACGGCCGCCGCCACGGCTTTTCGGCCGGCGCATGCCGTACCGGGAGGACGAACCGGGGCCCGACCAGGGGAGCGACGATAATGGACAGCGTCCCCCACCGCGGAGGAACAACCTGGGAGGGCTCGTGGAACTCGGGTTGAGAGACAAGGTCGCGGTCGTCACCGGTGGCAGCGCGGGGATCGGCCTGGCCGTCGCGCACGGCCTCGCCGCCGAGGGGGTGCATCTCGTCCTCGCGGCACGCGGCGCCGACCGGCTCGACGACGCGGCGCGCGGCATCAGAGAGACGTACGGCGTGCGGGTGCTGCCCGTCGCATGCGACGTGGCGACGGCGGCCGGCACGACGGCGCTGGCCGCGGCGGCCGAGGACGCCTTCGCGGGCACGGACATCCTGGTCAACAACGCGGGCTCCGGCTCGAACGAGACCATCCTCGACGCGCCCGACGAGAAGTGGCAGGCCTACTGGGACCTGCACGTCATGGCCGCGGTACGGCTGGCCCGCGGTCTCGTGCCCGGCATGCGGCGGCGCGGCGGCGGGGTCATCCTCCACAACGCCTCGATCTGCGCGGTGCAGCCGCTGTGGTACGAGCCGATCTACAACGTGACCAAGGCCGCGCTCATGATGTTCTCCAAGACGCTGTCCACCGAGGTGGTCGGGGACAACATCCGCGTCAACTGCGTCAACCCCGGCCTGGTCCTCACCCCCGACTGGGTGAAGACGGCGAAGGAGCTCACCGCCGGCACCGGCGGAGACTGGCGAGGGCACCTCGACGAGGTCGCGCGGGAGCACGCGCCCATCAAGCGCTTCGCCACGCCGGAGGAGGTGGCGGACTTCGTCGTCTTCCTGTGCTCCGACCGCGCCGGCTACTCGGTGGGCTCCACCTACTTCGTCGACGGCGGCATGCTGCGAACGGTGTGACGCGCACGCGCCCGCGCAGGAGTCCGGCCGGGACGGACGTGGCCTCATCGCCGGGATCCCCCGGAACGCATACGTTTCCTTCGTGGACATTCCCGAGCTCGCCGATCTGATCTGGCTCTTCGAAGGCGATCCGGAACCGCAGCACGACGACGTCGGCTGGCCGATCGGTCTGCACGCCTTTCACCTCGTCCGGGGTGCGACGGCCGTGCTCTTCTCCCTCGACCCGTTGGCGGGCGAGGCCTACGTCAGCCTTTACGCCGACGGCCAGGAGATCGCGACCGTAAGCAGGCTGCGGCCGCTCGGCCGGCTTTCCGTCGAATCGGACGGGCCTCGCTACGAAGGGCTCACGCTGTGGTTCCGCGACGAGAACAGGGCCCCCGTCAGGCTGCAGACCAAACCTGTGATCCGCATGACCTGGTAGGGCCCGCGCCCGCGGAGGAGGTCACCGGTTGCCGGGGCGGGTGAAGCCCAGGGGCGTGCCGCCGTAGCCGGAGATCTTGACCACGTCGCCCGTCTTGGGCGCGTGGATCATCGTCTGCTTCTCCGGGTCGAGCACGATGCCCACGTGGTCGGCCGTGCCGTCCCCGTTGTTGTCGAAGAAGACGAGGTCGCCCGGCTGGACCGCGCCGCTGGGGATGCGCGGTCCGCGCAACCACTGGTCGTGGGCGACCCGCGGGATCTGCGTCCCCGCCGACTCGTACGCGCGCAGCGTCAGCCCCGAGCAGTCGAAGGAGTCGGGCCCCACGGCGCCCCAGACGTAGGGGTCCCTGAGCTGCTTCAGCGCGTAGTCGATGACGGCCTGCGCGCGCGGGTTCGGCGCGAGGCTGTGGGCGTTCGGCGGGACGGCGAGCGAGGGCGCCCCGCTGCCGCCGCCGCTGCCGCCGCCAGGGCTGTACCCGTTGCCGCCGCTCGGCGTGTAGCCGTTGCCGCCCGGCGTGCCGTTCCCGTTGTAGGAGGCGAGCTGGGTGGTGCCGCTCTTGGGCTGGAAGTCGGGGTCGGGGATCCAGCGCTTGTCGGCGTTGTTCCCGGGGACGAAGTCACGGTCGCCGGGGGCCTTGATGGCGGAGAAGAACTTCTTGTCCTCGGGGACGTACTTCTCAAGCTCCGCGATCGCGTTGTTGACGGCGGTCAGCGCCTCGCCGCGCGGCTTCTGGGCCTCCCGGACGCCTTCCGCCTCCTTGGCCCTGATGGAGGTCAACGAGATGGACGTGGTGTCCGGGTCGTTGCGCTGCTCGTCGAGCCACGCGCGCTTGTCCCGGTAGATGCCCTGGACGGTGCTCTTGGCCGTTGCCAGCGCGGTGCCGGCCGCGTCGAGCTTGTCGGCGCAGCTCGTCAGCGCGGTGCTCAGGGCCGTGCCCTGCGCCGGGTACTGGGCCATGTAGGTGGCGAAGTCCTCGGCGGCGCCGCCGTTCCAGGCGTTGTCCACGCCGCGCACGGCACGCTGGAGGGCGCCGGTCTCCGTGGTGATGGTGCCGGCCAGCTCGCGCCAGCGTTTCGCGACGGCGGTGATCTCGGTCTGCTTGCCGTCCAGGTCCTCGATGATGTCCTGGATGTCGCTGAGGTAGCGGTCCCAGATGTCGCTCACACCTGCTCCGCCCGTGTGGGGACGGGGAGGTCGGCCTTCTTGACGTTGGCGACGACCGTGTCGATGGCCGTCTCGACCTTGTCGAGGTTCTGGTAGGCGTGGCCCATCTCGGCGTCGACCTTCTTGTCGAGGTCGTTGACGAGCTTGGTGAGCGCGGCGGATCTCTCGTCGAGCGAGCCGAAGGTACCGCCCGCCGTGGTCGGGGGCGTCCGGTCGGCGATGGCCCTGAACTGGTTCGCGACGCCCTTGGCCTTGGAGGCGCAGTCTTCCAGCGCGTCGAAGTAGATATCGAACCCTGCCACGCGAGCCCGCCTCCCGTGTCACGCTGACATCAATTGCCACGACAATCTAACACTCTTAGTGATCAATGCGGCGATATCTCCGGAGACCACGGCCACACCGTCCTGTGGCCGTGGGTCGCCCGATCGTCGGCATCCCTCGTCGCGCCCGCCGCTAGGGCAGCTCGATGGCGTTCTTCACGTGGTCCACCGGGCTCGGGCCGGCCGGGTCCTGTTCCATGTGCTTGCGGTTCTCCTCGACGAGCGCCTGGTTGAGTTCCACGAACGGCCGCATGCGCGCCTCGTAGGCGGCGAACGCGCTCTCGTGGCCGGCCTTGGCCAGCTCGTCGGCGAGAACGTACGCGCCCACCAGGGCCAGGCTGGTGCCCTGGCCGGACAGCGGCGACGCGCAGTAGCCCGCGTCGCCGAGCAGCGCCACCCGCCCGGTCGACCAGCGGTCCATGCGGACCTGGGCCATCGAGTCGAAGTAGAAGTCCGGCGCGTCCCACATCGCCTTCAGCAGCCGGGGCACCTCCCAGCCCCCGTGCGCGCAGTGCTCGGCGACCAGCCGCTTCTGCGCCTCGACGTCGCGGTAGTCGTACTCGATCGGCCCCTGGGCCTCGAAGCCGAGGTTGACGCGGAGTTCGGTGTTGCCGCGCACGGGGTAGACCGCGCCGCCCGTGGTCCCGTCGTTGAACCAGGTCTGCCAGTCCTCCAGACCCAGGTAGTTGTCCGTGGAGAAGATCGCCACGTACGTCCCGAGGTGATGGACGAACTGCTCCTCGGGGCCGAAGGCGAGCCGGCGCACGTTCGAGTGCAGGCCGTCCGCGCCGACGACCAGGTCGAACACGCGCGGGGCCGTCCGCTCGAAGGTGACGTGGACGCCGTGCTCGTCCTGGACGAGCGAGGTGATGGAGTCGCCGAAGACGTACTCGACGTCTTCATGTGTCCTTTCGTGGATCAGGCGGCTCAGGTCTTCGCGGAGCAGTTCCACGTCGTCGCTGTCGAGACGGCCGCTCGACAGCGCCACCTCCGTGGACCGCCACAGCTCGTTACCCTCTCCGTCGAGCATGGACATGCCCTTCATGTGGGTACGGCAGCTCCGCACGTCGGAGAGGATGCCCATCCGGTCGGCGACCGTGAGGGCGGCGCCGCGCACGTCGACCGCCTGGCCGCCGGGACGCAGGCCGGGAGCGCGCTCGACGACGGTGACGGTGAAGCCGTGGCGGCGGAGGAAGGAGGCGAGGGCGGGGCCGGCGATGCTCGCGCCGGAGATCAGCACAGAAGTCATGGTTCATTGGTAGTCCCGATGCCGCTCGACCCCCTAACTGTGCTAGAACAGATTCGCCCGTTCGTATCCCATCTGTTCTAGGACAGCTCCATGGAAGCCCCCTACCTGCGCATCGCCGCCGAGCTCCGGCGCCGTATCCAGACGGGCGAGCTCGCCCCCGGCGACAAGGCGCCCTCCACCCGTGCCGTCGCCCGCGACTTCGGGGTGGCGCTGGCCACCGCGGTGCGGGCGCTCGCCGTCCTCAAGGAAGAAGGCCTGGTGGAGGCCCGCCCCAGGTCGGGCATGGTGGTGGCGGCCACGCTGAGCAGGCCGCGCCGGCGCGCAGGGGCGGCGGAGCTGACACGGGAGCGGATCGTGCGCGAGGGGATCGCGATCGCCGACGCGGAAGGGCTCGGCGCGGTGACCATCAGGGCAGTGGCCGCGCGGCTCGGCGTCGCGGCGGCGGCGATCTACCGGCACGTGCGGGGCAGGGACGACCTGGTCCGGACCATGGCGGACCTCGCCTACGGCGAGGAGCGCTACCCGGCCACGGCGCTCGGCCGGCGGGAACGGCTGGAGGCGGTCGCGCGCACGCTGTGGCGGACCTACCGGCGGCATCCCTGGCTGCCCCATCTGGCTCCGCTCAGCCGCCCCCTTCCCCTGCCCGGCCTGCTCCGCCACGGCGAGCAGCTGCTGCGCGCGCTCGACGGCCTTGGGCTCGACCCTGAGACCATGCTCACCATCGAGATCCTGTTCTATTCGTACGCGCAGGGTCTGGCCGTCCACGTCGAGCGGGAGGCTCAGGCGATGTCGGCCACCGGGCTGTCCGACGAGCAGTGGCTCGACACCCAGGAGAGGGCGATGAACGCCTTCGTCGCCTCCGGCCAGGCTCCCCTGTTCTCCGGGCTGATCAGGGGCCTCGGCGAGAAGGGGTACGAGTTCGACCTCGACAGGCTCTTCGAGTTCGGGCTGCGGACGCTCCTCGACGGCCTGAACCTCGACGACGGCCGCTGACGCCGTCCCCGGCTCGAAGCGAGCCCGCCACGAACGCCCCGCCGTAGGCGGCCAGGACGCGGCCGATGTCGCAGCCGCCTGGAGCAGCAGCCCGGATCACGGGGGGCGTGGCGGTTTCGGGGGACGCGGAGTAGGCTGGTTATACGTATAAGCGTGACATCCGAGGGGAACCATGCAGCTCGAAGTCCGCGAGTGGGGGTCGGCGGGAGCCGGCAAGCTCGCCATCCTCATCCACGGCGCCATGTCCTCGTCCGCCACCTGGTGCCGCGTCGCCCCGCTGCTGGTCGAGCGCGGCTACCACGTCCTGGCACCCGACCTGCGCGGCCACGGGGCCAGCGGCTGGGCCGGCTCCTACCGGGCGGAGGACTTCGCCGCCGACGTGGCCGAGTCGCTGCCCGCCGGAGCCGACATCGCGATCGGCCACTCGCTGGGCGGTCGCACGCTCGCGCTCGCCGTCAACGCGCTCTCCCCCGCCAAGGCCGTCTACAGCGATCCGGCGTGGCTGCTGTCGGGCGCGCAGGCCGACGTGGCGGCGATGGCCGGGTTCGCGCAGGCCACCAAGACCGCGACGGCCGAGCAGATCGCCCAGATGAACCCGCGGTGGGCGGCCGAGGACGTGGCCGCCGAGCTCGAGGGCTTCGCCGCGTGGGACCTCAGGGTGATGGACGCCATCGGCGCCTTCGGCGACCTCGACCTGAAGCCGCCCACCGTCCCTTCGCTGGTCCAGGCGGCCGACGTGGGCTTCCTGATCTCCCGGGAGTACGGCAGGCGGCTGGAGGAGCTCGGCTACCGGGTCGCGTTCGTGCCGGGCACGGGACACTGCGTCCACCGCGACGACCTCGACGGCTTCATGGCCTCGCTCGACGGCTGGATCTGACCACATGTGTGGATCAAGAATGTTATGATTCTTTTGTCATGACAATGCAGCATGACGCCAAGGATCCTCGCGTGACACTCACCGACGATCCGACCCGGCACCACGAGGTCTACGTCACCGCCTTCAACACCGGCGATGTGAACGCGGTCGAACAGGTCTACGAGGACCACGCCGTCCTCGTGCCCGCCCCCGGCCGGCCGATGACCGGGCCCGCCCGCGCCGCCGCCACCCGGCACCTGCTCGGCATGGGGTTGCCGATCGAGGCCCGCCCCCGCCACGTCTACGTCGCCGGCGACATCGCGCTCCTCATCGTCGACTGGACGATCCACGGCACCACGCCCGACGGCACGGACGTCCACCTGGAAGGCACGGCGACGGACGTGGCCAGGCGAGGCCCGGACGGTCTCTGGCGCTATGTGATCGACAATCCCTTCGGGACCGCGGCCTAGCACGCACCGTCGCCCTCGCGACACGAGGGCGACGGTCATCTCTCCATGGCGGTGACTTTCCGCGACAGCGGACCGCGTTTATCGTTCGGGGCCTGCCGAGCACCATTCAGCGAAATCGGGGGCTCCATGTCACCGCTTTTACGGCTCGCCCTGGTGGCCATTCTCGCCGTTCCGCCGACGGTGGCTGGCGCGAATGCGGCCGGGGCGTCGGCGACGAAAACCGACGATCTCCAGCAGGACATCAGGACGGCCGTTCACGCGGTCAACCTGTTCTGGTCAGAGCACTGGTCGGATTATTTCCCCGGACGGTACACACCGCCGCGCGTGGTGGGCTCGTACAACGGCCGGAGCGCCTACCGGCCGCGGTGTTCGGGGTACCTGGTGCTGCCCTACAACGCCTCCTACTGCACCACCCAGGACTTCATCGCCTGGGACATCAACCTCATGCGGATGAGCTACTCCTACGGCGACGGCCTGGTCTACCAGGTGATCTCGCACGAGTGGAGCCACGCGATCCAGAACCGCATGCCGTACCGGTATCTGGCAGCACAGATCGAACTGCAGGCCGACTGCCTGGGCGGGGCGGCGCTCGCGGGGGCGTCGAGGGACGGCACGCTGGTCTGGGAGCGGGGCGACAGCCAGGAGATCGCCGCGACGCTGCGCGCGATGTCAGGTGACACGCCGTGGACCAACCCCCGCGACCACGGCAGCGCGAGCGAGCGGATCGACGCGTTCAACACCGGCGTGCGCTACGGCGTGCGGGCGTGCCTGGCGTAGACGGCTCACAGTTCGATCTTGTGCTCGCGGCCGGCCAGGATGCAGTAGTGCAGGGTCCTGCCGACGGTCCTGCCGGCCATGTCCGCGCGCCCCTCGGCCATCCAGGCCAGGCCTGCCCCGGCGAACGCGCGGAGCGCGGCGTCGTCCGACGCGCCGACGCGGGTGAACATCTGGGCGGTCAGCAGGTAGTAGCGCTGGTCGGCGTTCACCCCGTCGCGCACCTGGGGGCTCGCGAACAGGCCGCGCGCGTAACGGCACGCGTCGAGCCACGCGACCGAGCCAGGCCTGACCGGCCGGCGGGCCGCCTGAGCGACCTGCGGCAGCCAGACGAACGGCGCCGGTGTTCCGATGCCCACGGTCGGTAGCCAGCTGCGCAGGACGGTGTAGCCGGTGGCCGCCGCGGTCAGGATGGCCGGCACCGTCACGACCGCCACCAGAAGGCGGCGGGCGCCGGCCCCGCGCGTCCGCGGAACCCCGGCGGACGTCCTGCGCAGGAGGCCGCCCACGGCCGCCAGCGCCAGGCCGGCGTAGAGCGTGTAGGTGACCAGGTGGAGGTAGGAGTTGCCGAAGGCCGGCGGGTCGAGCGCGCCGCCCGCGAAGCACCGGCCGGCCCCCTGCGGTCCGCAGCGCGCGACCGCGGTGTGGCCGTACAGCAGCAGGAGCATGGGCGCGCACGCCACGGGCAACGCCAGTCCCGCGTGGGCCACCCCCCACCAGACCCGTGACCGTCCGCCGACCATGACGCCGATGACCAGGCCGGACAGGGCGAGCAGGGCAGCGCCCGTCCCGACCAGCGCGTAGGCCGCGACGGCCAGCCGCTCCGGCGCCTGCCGCCCGGCGAGCATGGGGTGCAGGAGGAAACCGGCAGGCACCATGAGCGCGCAGGCCACGGCGGTCGGGAGCAGCGCGCGGACGAGGCGGGAGTACGGGCGGCGCAGCGGGACGGGAGCCGCGCCGTCGAGGTGCAGCGACTGTTCCCGGCTCTGCGCCGAGCGCCTGCCGATCCCCGCCCCGACCAGGAAGGCGCAGGCGAGGGTGACGGCCGCCAGCTCCGGGACGAGCCTGGCCATGGCCACCAGCACCAGGACGAGGACCGACCAGGAGTCGCCGGCCTGCACGATCAGCGATGTGCCGTGGAACCACATGCCCAGCCAGGGACCGATCACCAGCGCCGAGACCACCACGGCGACCAGGGTGATCCACCGCGGCCGGCGGGAGGTCGCCAGCCAGGCCGAGCAGCACGCCCTGGCCCAGCCCAGCAGGGCTCTGAACAGCAGCAGGACGACCAGCACGTGGACCAGCCCGAGCAGGGGGTCGTTCAGGACGATGGTCCAGATCCAGACGTCGGCTCGGATCGTGACCGGCAGCTGGCCGGCGATCAGACCCGCCGTGAAGCTCACCGCCGCCCACCACAGCCGCGTCTTCGGCCCCTGCCCCGCGAGCCGCTCGGCGGTGGCCCGCCAGACGGCGACGACCACGATGCCCGCCACCAGGAACCCGAGCACGAGCCCCGGCAGGTGGTAGCGGACCTCGAGCGGGGCCTCGAAGTCCAGGAAGAAGACCGCGGCGACGACGGGGACGAAGCCGAGCCCGGCCAGCAGGCCCGCGGCGAACATCTCCCACTGGTTCAGGCGGAGCAGCCGTCCCGGCTCGTCGAGCACGTCGCGGCGGTCCTCCGGACGGGGATGGCTGGTGAAGAAGCGGAACGGTCCCCGCAAGGGCGGGTCGGCGACCGTCTCGACGGCCGCGGCCATGCCCTCGCGCCGGTCGGGCGTGTCACCGGCCCGCACGTCGGCGTGGTGCTCGCGGGCGCGCAGCACCGCCGTACGGGCCAGCCAGAGCACCAGCGCGATGACCGGAATCACGACTCCGAGGAAGACCAGCCCCAGGGGCCGCCAGAGCGCCGTGAGAACGAGCGCGGGCAGGCAGGTCGCCAGCAGGAACGACCACCAGATCGCCACGGTGAAGTGGGCGATGCCGACGTCACGGTTGCGGATGTGGGCCAGCTCGTGGCGCAGCACCGCCTCCGCGACAGCGGGCCGGTCGGCGTGGGCCATGACCAGGCCCATGCTCAACGCGACCACATGGCGTCCCGGTAACCCGAAGGTGCGCCCGGTGATCCCGCCGCGCGCCGAGTCGACCACGAGCCTGACCCGCCTGCCGGGCAGCTCCTGCGCGGCGACGATGGCCAACCTGCGGGTCAGCGCCTCGTGGCCGGCTCCCGTGCCGGCCTCGGCCAGCGGGACCGGGCGGCGGCGGCGCGCCCACACCGGGTGAACGGCGTAGAGCAGCACCGCCAGCAGCGCGGGAGCCAGGAGCGGAACGATCCTGAGGAGGCCCTCCCCCGCCATCACGGTCCTGGCGCAGCCGGCGTACTGCTCGACGAGGTGCCTCGGGTCATCGGACGACGCGGCCCCCGACCGCAGCGCCGACAGGCACGGCGCCTGCCGTACGTGCTCCGGCGCGCCGCTGACCGACCACCAGAGCTCGACGTGGAGGGTGCTGAGGTAGAGCGACGCGGCGAACGTCGCGGCGATGAGGATGAGGAAACGGGACGTCGTCGACGAGGGCAGCACGAACGGGTTCAGCCGGGGACCGGCCGCCGGTTCGCGCGCCGCCGTCACCTCTCTCCCGACAGGTGCCCGTAGGTGGCCTGGCGCAGGCGCAGCGCGACGGTCTTGTCCACCCCCAGCGCGAGCGCGATGTCCTCCACCGCCTGCGCCGTCTCCTTCGCCTGGGCGGGCTCGAAGACCGGGACGACGGTCGCGGGGGCGGCGATGGGTGCCGGGCGGGGCGGGAAGAGCTTGTTCCAGACCTTCGTGGACACCTGCTTGGCGGTGCGTTCGACGGCCTGCGTGAGCGTGTTGGTGGCCGCGCCGGTCAGGACGGTCAGCACGATCGGGGTCACGAGCATCACCGCGTCGGCGGCCGAGAACCCGAGAAGATCGTCACCGCCGCCCCGGAAAGCCGTGCGCGGATTCCTCCGGGTGGCCGCGGCGATGACGGAATAATATTCCGCTTCTTTGGGCGCGACTTCGGCGACAATGGCACGGGCCACGTCGTCCAGGCGCCGAATGGATCCGCTTTCCGATTCTGCCGCCATGGTCACCCCTCACCGAAATGGTTGGCCGGAGTCACCGCATGGTAGCGGCCTTTTTCGCGGGAAAACAGATGGCGAAATTCCGGCTGCAATCATTTGCGGCGCGGGTCAGGACCACAAGTGTTTTCTGATTTCGACTGGTATGATCAATCATGTCCGGCTTACCCGTCTGAGGGTCTCCGCGCGGCGTCTCCCGTGCGACGGTGGCACGGGGTCACCGGCGGCGCGTCCCGGGCATGGGTGATGAGCCCGGACAATTCTCTGGTGAACATCAGACAGGGCACGGCGGCCGACACCGAGGCTGTCGCCGCGCTGCACACCAGGAGCTGGCGGACCTCCTACACCGGGATCCTGCCCCAGGACTACCTCGACGGCCCGCTCGCCGACCGGCAGGCCGTCCTCTGGCGCGAGCGGCTGGCCGGCGGCCACACCGGGCACCTGCTGGTCGCTGACGGCGGCGACGGCGTGGCGGGGTTCGCCTACCTCGTACCCGAGGGTGAGCGGGTCCTGCTGGACAACCTCCACGTCGAGCCCGGGCTCAAGCGCTCCGGCATCGGCGGCGTGCTGCTGCGCCACGCGCGCGACCACGCCGGATCACGCGAGCTCTACCTGGAGGTCCTCAAGCGGAACACCGCCGCCATCGCCTTCTACGAACGCCACGGCGGCATCAGGGCCAGGGAGTTCGTGGAACGCTTCCCCGAGGGCTTCGAGGTGGACGTGCTCGAGTACTACTGGAGCGGGATGCGCAGCGACACCGTCCCCCGCAGGTCGAGCCACGCCTCCTGAGGCCCCCGGACCAGGCGCAGCACCACCTCCTCGCAGCCGGGGCAGCGCGCGACCAGGCCCGGCCCCGCGTCGTAGACCCGCAGGGCGGCGACCGGGCCGCGCAGGCCACAGGCGGCGCAGCGGCCGACGGCCGCGGTGACGTCCACGGCGAAGATCTCGCCCAGCGGTCCTGCCAGGGCGTTGCCGTCGAGGTGCATGTCAGCCTCCAAAGCGCTCGGTCCTGACCCGGGCGGGATCGTGGCCGAGGTCGAGCAGCAGGTCGGCGACGGCCTCGACGAAACCGGTCGGTCCGCACACGAACACGTCGGGGCCCGGCCCCGGCAGGTCCTGCTTGCCGATCCTGCGGCGCGGCTCGACCCGCGTGTACAGGTGGGTGACGGTCAGGCCAGGCTCGGCCCGGTCGAGCTCGGGGCCGTAGTAGCGGTCGGCCGGGGTGCGGACGGAGTAGACCAGCTGGAAGGGCGTCGTGCTGCCTGCCGTACGGCGGGCTCTGATCATCGCCATCAGCGGCACGACGCCGGAGCCGCCCGCGACCAGCAGCACGGGCGCGCTGTCGGGACGCCACACGAACCAGCCGCCGACGGGACCGCGCAGCTCGATCTCGTCGCCGACGGCCAGCTCCTCCACCAGGTACGGCGAGACCTCGCCGTCGGGCAGGCCCTCCACGGTGAGCTCGACGCCGCCGGGGGTGGCCAGCGAGTAGCTGCGCTGGGCCGTGTAGCCGTCGGGCGCCGTCAGCCGTATGTCGACGTGCTGGCCCGGCAGGTGGCCAGGCCAGTCCGCCACGTCGAAGACCAGCGTGCGCGCCGTCGGGGTCTCGGCACGCGCGGCGGCCAGCCGGGCGCGGCGCCATCTGATCGCCGGCACGTGACCGCCTAGTCGCCCTCGTAGCGTTGCTCGCGCCACGGGTCGCCGTAGTTGTGGTAGCCGGCCGTCTCCCAGAAGCCCGGCCAGTCCTCGTTCATGAGCCTGATGCCGCGCACCCACTTGGCCGACTTCCAGAAGTACAGGTGCGGGACGAGAAGCCGGGCGGGGCCGCCGTGCCGGGGCTCCAGGTCCTCGTCGTCGAAGCGGTGAACGATCCACGCCTTGCCGTCGAGCAGGTCCTCCAGCGGCAGGTTGGTGGTGTAGCCGCCGTAGGAGTAGATCAGCGCGTACTCCGCCACCGTCTCCACGTCCTCGAACAGCACGTCGAGGGAGACCCCCTGCCAGCCGGTGTCGAACTTCGACCACTTGGTGACGCAGTGGATGTCGACGGTGGGCCTCTCCTGGGGCAGCGCCATCAGCTCCTGCCATGTCCACCGGTGGGTCCGCTCGGCCTCGGTGTCGATCGCGAACTCCCACTGGTCGAGCGGGATCCGCGGTGTCGGACCGGCGGACAGCACCGGAAAGTCGTGCACCTGGTACTGGCCGGGCGGCAGCCGGCCGTGGTCGTCCCGGGGCCGGCCGCGGAAGCCGCGCGAAATGATACCCATAGCCCGATATCTACCCCTATGGGCGGTCAACGACATCGCATGAATGTGTGAGGTTCACGTGACGGCGTAGCCGGCGACCGAAGGCCAGCGGACCGTCATGACCACCGACTCCTCCTCCGCCACCCAGGAGTGGTCGACCCCGACACCCCACACGACGTAGTCGCCCTGCTGCTCGAGCATCACGCTGCGGCCAGGGAACTCCATCCTGAACCTGCCGCTGATCAGCACCAGCAGGGCCGTGCGCCGCTCGCCGCGCACCCACTGCGCGCGCTCCTCGCCCTTGGGGTGGACGCCCCATTTGATCTCGACGTCCTCGCTGTGCCGTACCTCGCCCTCGGGTTTGAAGTGCCCCAGCAGCCAGCCGCGGTCACCGAGGGCGTCGGCGGCGGCGTTGCCGACATGGATGCGCTCCGTCACGAGCGGCGACGCTAACACGGCTGCGGGTAGGCTGCGCGCGTGATACGCAGAGCCACCATTCAGGACGTCCCCGCCATCATCGACATGATTCGCGAACTGGCCGACTACGAGAAGTCGCTCCACGAAGTGCGCGTCACCCCCGAGCAGCTCGAAAGCGCTCTCTTCGCGCCCGACCCGGCGCTGCACGCGCACGTGGCCGAACAGGACGGCCGGCTGGTCGGCTACGCGCTGTGGTTCCTGAACTTCTCCACCTGGCGCGGCACCCACGGCATCTACCTGGAGGACCTGTACGTCCGGCCCGAGGCCAGAGGCGGCGGCCACGGCAAGGCGCTGATGGCCGAGCTGTCCAGGATCTGCGTGGAGCGCGGCTACCACCGCCTGGAGTGGTCGGTCCTCGACTGGAACGAGCCGTCGATCGCCTTCTACAAGTCGATGGGGGCGATCCCCATGGACGAGTGGACCGTGTACCGGCTGACCGACGAGCCGCTGAGGAGGACCGCCGGCAGCTGAGTAAGCTGGCCTGACGTGCGAGACATCACTGTTTTCAGCGGCAGCGCCCACCCCGAGCTGGCCGCGGAGATCTGCGCCCACCTCGGCGCCCCCCTGCACCCCGTCCGCCTCCACCGCTTCGCCAACGACTGTCTCGAGGTGCAGCTCCAGGCCAACTGCCGCGAGCGAGACGTCTTCATCATCCAGCCCCTCGTGCCGCCCGTGCAGGAGCACCTCGTCGAGCTGCTCCTCATGCTCGACGCCGCCCGCGGCGCGTCGGCGGCCCGCACCACCGTCGTGATGCCGCACTACGCCTACGCCCGTTCCGACAAGAAGGACGCGCCCCGCATCTCCATCGGCGGCCGGCTGGTCGCCGACCTGATGGTCACGGCGGGCGCCGACAGGGTGCTCGCCATGACCCTGCACTCGCCGCAGGTGCACGGCTTCTTCAGCGTGCCCGTCGACCACCTCCACGCGCTGCGCGAGCTGGCCGCGCACTTCCAGCAGTACGACCTGACCAACACCGTCGTCGTCTCCCCCGACCTCGGCAACGCCAAGGAGGCCGCCGCCTTCGCCCGGCTGCTGGGCGTCGAGGTGGCCATGGGCGCCAAGCAGCGCTTCAGCGACGACAAGGTGTCGATCAGCTCGGTGATCGGCGACGTGCGCGGCAAGGACGTCATCGTCCTCGACGACGAGATCGCCCGCGGCACCACCGTGGTCGAGCTGCTCGACCGGCTGCGCGAGCGCGAGGTCAACTCGGTCAGGATCGCCTGCACGCACGGCCTGTTCGCGGCGGGCGCCGTCGAGCGTCTCAGCGACCAGCCGGAGGTGCTGGAGATCGTGTGCACCAACACCGTGCCGGTCCCGGACGTGAAGCCGGAGGGCAAGCTCCGCGTGCTGTCGATCGCCCCCGCCCTCGCGGAGGCGATGCGCCGCATCCACGAGGGCGAATCCGTCTCCGCCCTGTTCGGGTGATCTTCCGGTACGGCAAGCCGGCTCAAGGCCACCGGGGTCACCGGTGGCCGCCCGTCCATCACGCGTACTCCAGCAGGACTTCGCCTCCCGCCGTCACGTCGGCACGCCGTATCGCGCGCCCGTGGACTGTGCGCCCCTGCCGGCTCAGCCCAGTGTCCGGGCCAGCCTGGTGAGCCCCGCGACGATCCGCGCCGGAGTGAGGCCCCTGACCTCCCGCTGGTAGGCGTAGACGTCGGGGGCCAGCGGCGCGAGCAACGCGTCGACCAGCGCGTCCGCCTCCGGCAGGTCGCCCAGCAGTGACCGCACGTGGACGCGCCAGAATCCGTAGGCACCGGTCTCGAACCGGGAGCGTCCCACCTCCGCGCCCAGCACCAGGGGCGCGTGCTCCTCCAGCAGATCGACCATCGCGGCGTAGAACGCCGCCAGCCGTTCGGCGGCCGGAGCGCCGGGACCGAGCGGGGGTTCCCCGCGGATCAGCTTCTCCTGCAGGGCCCGCTCGTGTTCGTCGAGCAGCGCCGTCGCGATCGACGCCCGGTCCGGATAGCGCCGGTAGAGCGTGCCCCTTCCCACTCCTGCGGCCTTCGCGATGTCGTCCATCGTGACGTTCGCCGCGCCCTTGGTCCTGAACAGGCCGGCGGCTGCCTCCAGGATCCTCGCGCGGTTGCGGGCGGCGTCTGCTCGTTCCATGTGGACAGTCTGTCCGCTTATGCGGTACGGTCGCAACCGGACACGCTGTCCACTTATTGAGGAGCTCATCATGAACCTGTTGCACCTGGACGCGAGCGCCAGACGGGCCTCCTTCTCCCGCGAGCTGTCGAAGATCTACGCCGACACCTGGCGTACGGCCCACCCCGACGGCGGCTACGTCTACCGGGACCTGGCCGCCTCACCCGTCCCGCACATCGACGAGGCCTGGACCGAGCTGTGCGACTACGTGCTCGCCAACGAGATCACCGACATCGGGCGGTACCGCGAGGCCGTCCGGACGCCCGCGCAGCAGCGGGCATGGGACACCCTGGAACCGCTGCTGGACGAGGTCGTGGCGGCGGACGTGATCCTCATCGGCACGCCGATGTACAACTACTCGATCCCGTCGGCGTTGAAGGCGTGGCTGGACCAGATCACGTTCCCGAAGATGTCGCTCAAGGGACGGTCGTTCGTGGTGACCACCGCACGCGGCGGCGCGTACGGCCCCGGAACGCCCCGCGAGCCCGTCGACCACCAGGAGCGCTACCTGCGGCACTTCTTCGAGGGCCACTTCGCGGTCACCGACGTGCGGTTCATCAACGCCGAACTGGTCAACTCGCTGATCGACCCCCGGCTCGCGTCCCTGCGCGCCGCGCACGAGGAGTCGATGGAAAAGGCACGGAAGGAGGCGGCCCGATGAACTGGGCCATCCTGGCACTGGCAGGGCTCGTCGAGGTCGCGTGGTCGCAGAGCATCAAGCCGACCCAGAACTTCACCCGTCCGGTGCCGACCGTGATCTCCCTGGTGCTGATGGCGGCGGCGGTGTGGCTGCTGTCGAAGGCGATGGACACGCTTCCGGTGGGCACGGCTTACGCGGTGTTCACCGGCATCGGCGCGGTGGGGGCGATCACGCTGGGGATCGTGCTGAACGACGACCCGGTGAGCGTGGGACGGCTGGCCGCCCTGGGCCTGATCGTCGGCGGCATCGTCCTCGCCCGCGTCACCAGCTGACCTATTCCTGGTTCTCCCCGTGGCAGGTCCACGGCGCGAAGCCGCTCGACCCGCACCCTCGGACAGCCTGGAAGGTTCAGCACGTCCCGCGAAACCAGGGGCCGGCACAACCTCGCGAATCCGGCGGGCCCGGCGAAAACCCCCTCCGGGGATTTGTCGGGGCCCCTGAGTAGGATCGCGACGTGGCTGATATCAGGGAGCTGTATCTGACGGCTGCGGCCTCGGCGGTCGCGTTGCTGCGAGACCCGGTGGTCGCGGCGGCCTGGGGCAAGCCGAGCGCCCTCACCGAGTTCAGCGTGGCCGGCCTGGCAGGCCATCTCGCCCAGCAGATCTTCAGGGTCGAGGCGGCGCTCGGCGCCGACGTGGCCCATCCGGTCATCCCCCTCAAGGAGCACTACGCCCGCTCCGCGTGGGTCACGGCCGGCCTCGGGCACGAGTCCAACGTCAGCATCAGGCGCGGCGGCGAGGACGCGGCAGCCGAGGGGCCCGACGCGCTGGTCGCGCGTGCCCAGGCGAGCCTCGACCAGCTCTCGGCGGCCCTGCGTGACGAGTCAGGAGACCGGACACTCGGGCTGCCGTGGGCGCAGTGGTCCCTGACGCTCGACGACTTCCTGCTCACCAGGCTCATGGAGATCGTCGTCCACTCCGACGACCTGGCGGCGAGCGTCGGCGTCCCGACCCCCGAACTGCCCGAGGACGTCATCGATCCGGTGGTCGACCTGCTGGCACGGCTGGCCGTACACCGGCACGGCCCGACGGCCGTGATCCGCGCGCTGAGCAGGGCCGAGCGGGCACCGGCCACGATAAGCGCCTTCTGACCACGAGCCGCCGCCGGTCAGGGCCCGCCGCTCATCAACCGCCGGCCCAGGATCACGAGGCATCGCCGGCCGAAGCGGAAGCCAGGAAGACCCCGGACTCTCGCTGGTCAGGAGCCGTTGTTGATCAGGCTCATCGCCTCGGCCACGTCACGGGCGCTGGGGGCCGTGTCCGGGTCGACCAGCCACTGCATCAGCAGTCCCGACAGCATCGCCTGGTAGAAGGAGCCGAGCACGCGCGCCCGTTCAGGCTCGACCGCCGGGTCGATCCGGCTGAAGACCTCGGCGAGCCCGAGCCGCGCGGCGTGCAGTCCGGCCGAGAGGTGTTGTCGCATGTCGGGCAGGTGGTCGATCTGTCCGACGATCTCGAACTGGGTGACCCACAGCGGCCTGAGCTCCTCGAAGGAGTCGATGACGCGCCGCCATGCCGTCTCGAAGCGTTGCATCGGGGTGGCGTCGGGGTCGGTCTCGCCGGTCAGGGCGGCCTCCAGCGAGTCGCCCCACTCCTTCATCGACTCGAACAGCGCCTCGTTGAGCAGCGCCTCCTTCGACCCGAAGTGGTAGCCGATCGCGGCCAGGCTCACCCCGGCCGCGTTGGCGATGTCGCGTGCGGTGGTGCGGGTGTAGCCCTTCTCGATCAGACAGCGCTTCGCCCCGGCCAGCAGGTCCTCGCGATTCTTTCCCATTCGGCGAATTTAGCACAATCGTCTTAGACGTTCATCCAAACCATGGATGATGGCCTCGAGTCCCAGCTCGAACGCCGCCATGGCCCGGCCGGGATGGGCGTCCTTCAGTGCCACCGACAGCAGCGGCACCGACTGCTCCGACGGATCGATCATGACATTCGGAGCGGCCAGGTCAAGCGCCGAGCCGATCGCGAACGACTCGATCGCGGTGAACACCGCCACCACCTGGTCGCTCGGCCAGCCCGCGCGCTCGAGGAGGGTGACCGCCTTCTCGTACATCTCCAGCGTCCGCGCCGACCTGATCGTGGTCGTGGACAGCAGCTTGGCGGTGTTGGGGTGGCGGGCGAAGGCGGCCAGATAGGACTTCGCCCAGACGGACAGCGCCTCCTGCCAGGGCTGGCCGTCCAGGGCGGAGACGTCCATCTCGGCCACGACGAGGTCGCGGATGCCCTCGACGATCTCCTCCCTGCCGGCCACGTGGTTGTAGAGCGAAGCCGCCTGCACGCCCAGCCGCCGGGCCAGCCGCGTGACGGTCAGCGCCTCGGAGCCCTCCTCGTCCACGAGCGCCAGCGCCTCGGCGACGATGCCGTCCCTGCTGAGGATCGGCCGCCTCGGTCTTCCCATTTCGCATCCCTTCGAGTACCGTCCCACCAACAAACTAACGCCTTTAGTTTCGGAGGTGGCCATGCCTCTGTCCCGTGACGCCATCGGCACCGCTGACCTGGTCTTCTTCGTCGTCGCGGCGGCCGCGCCGCTCACTGTCATGGCCGGCGTCGCCCCGCTCGCCATCGGCATCGGCGGCGTCGCCGCCCCGCTCGGTTACCTGCTGTCCGGTGTCGTCGTCGGCCTGTTCGCGGCCGGGTTCACGGCCATGAGCGGGCACGTGCGCAACGCGGGCGCCTTCTACGCCTACATCGGCAGAGGCCTCGGCAAGGCGACGGGCCTCGGCTCGGCGTACGTCGCCGTCATCTCCTACAACCTCATCGGCATCGGCCTGATGGCCGCCTTCGGCGTCTTCGCCGCCTCGACCATGGCCGACGTCTTCGGCATGAACGTGCCGTGGCAGATCTGGACCCTGCTGTGCGTCGCCGCGGTCGGCGTGCTCGGCTACCTGAAGATCACGTTGAGCGCCAAGGTGCTGGGCGTCGCCCTCGCGCTGGAGGTGCTGATCCTGCTGGTGTTCGAGGCGGCGGTGCTGGTCGACGGCGGAGGGCTCTCGCTGCGCCCCTTCAACCCCGGCGAGCTGCTGAACGGCGGCGCGGGCGGCATGTTCGTGCTGTCCATCGGCGCCTTCATCGGTTTCGAGGCGACCGCGATCTACGCCGAGGAGGCCCGCGACCCGCAGCGGACCGTGCCCCGCGCGACCTACGCCGCCGTCGCCTTCCTCGCGCTCTTCTACACCTTCACCGTCTGGATGATCATCAACGCGTTCGGCGCGGACAAGGCCGTCGCCGTGGCCAACGGCGAGGGCGGCGCCGACATGGTCTTCACCGCCACGGCCTCCTTCGCGGGGAAGTGGGCGGCGGACGCGATGCACCTGCTGATCGTGACGAGCTGCTTCGCCGCCGCACTGGCCTTCCACAACGCCTCCACCCGCTACTTCTTCGCGCTCGGCCGGGAGGGCGTGCTGCCCAAGCCGCTGGCCAGGATCTCGGAGCACAACGGCTCGCCGTACGTGGCGGTGATCACGCAGGTCGTCCTCTCGGCGGTCGTCATCCTGGCGGGCATTCTCGCGGGCTCCGACCCCTACACCGTGATCTTCCTCTGGACGAACGGGACCGGCATCATCGGGGTGATGGTGCTGCAGGCGCTCGCCGCGCTCTCCGTCGTCGCGTTCTTCTGGAAGGACCGGCGTGGCTACGGCGCAGGCCGGGTGCTGGCCGCGCCGCTGTCGGCGTTCGTCCTGCTCGCGGTGATCATCGTGCTCGTGGTGACCAACTTCGAGCTCATCACCGGCGCGACCGGCACCGTGAACGCCCTGCTCATCCTGCCCGTCCCGCTCGTCTTCGCGCTGGGGGCGCTGCTCGCGCTGCGCATCCGCCGCCGCGATCCGGCCCGCTACGTCGTGCTCACCACGGAGGAAGCCACTCGTGCCTGACCTGCTCTTCACCAACGGCACCATCTGGACCGGTTCCGGCTACGTCGAGGAGCTGGCCGTGTCCGGCGGGCGGATCGCGGACCCGGCCCCGGACGGCGCGGCGGCGGATGTGACGGTGATCGACCTGGAGGGCGGCTTCCTCATGCCGTCCTTCGGTGACGGGCACGCCCATCCGCTGTTCGGCGGGCTGGAGGCGCAGGGGCCGCAGATCAAGGACAAGACCACCGTGGAGGAGATCGTCGCCGAGGTCGCCCGCTACGCGGCCGAGAACCCCGCGCTGGAGTGGATCGTCGGCGGCAGCTACGACCCCGCCATCGTGAAGGGCGGCGAGTTCGACGCCCGCTGGCTGGACGCGGCGGTACCCGACCGGCCCGTGGTGCTGCGCGCCTACGACTACCACACGGTGTGGTGCAACACCGCGGCGCTGGAGCGCGCGGGCATCGGCCCCTCGACGCCCGACCCGCGGCTCGGCTGGATCGTGCGCCGCCACGACGGCAGCCCGCTCGGGACGCTCAGGGAGTGGCACGCCTGCGACCTGGTGCTCGACCTCGTGCCCGCCAAGTCGCTCGACGAGCTGGTCGAGGGCCTGGCCGAGGCGAGCGGGGCGATGGCCGCCGCGGGGATCACCTGGGTGCAGGACGCGTGGGTCGAGCCGTACATGGTGGAGGCCTACCTGGAGGCCGCGCGGCGCGGACGGCTCGGCTTCCGCGCCAACCTGGGCTTCCGCGCCGACCCCGACACCTGGACCGCCCAGCGCGCGTGCTTCTCCGCGCTGCGCGCCGAGGTCGACGCTCGATCCGTGGCCGCGGGCGAGCAGCCCTCCCCCGTACGGCACGCCGGGTCGAGCCCCTCGCGGTCACCGCTGACCGCCCGTCCGGACACGCCACTCCAGCAGGACTCCGGTCCCCGCCGTCACGCCGCCCCGGCGAAACTCGTGACCGCGAACACCGTCAAGTTCTTCGCCGACGGCGTCATCGAGGGCGGCACCGCGGCGATGCTGGAGCCGTACGTCGACGCGCCGCACTCCTGCGGCATGCCCGTCTGGGAGCCGGCCGCGCTGGCCGAGGCGGTGGCCGCCTTCGACGCCGACGGCTTCCAGGTGCACATCCACGCCATCGGCGACAGCGGCGTCAGGGCCGCGCTCGACGCGATCGAGCGGGCCGTACGGGACAACCCCGCGTGGGACCGCCGCCCCGTCATCGCCCACACGCAGCTCGTCGCCCCCGACGACCTGCCGCGCTTCGCCGAGCTGGGCGTCATCGCGAACTTCGAGCCGCTGTGGGCCCAGCTCGACCCGCTGCAGACCGAGCTGACGGTGCCCAGGCTCGGCCCCGACCGGGCGGACCTGCAGTACCCGATGGAGACGTTGCGCGCCCTGGGCACGGCGCTGTCGTTCGGCAGCGACTGGCCGGTCAGCTCGCAGGAGCCCCTGCTCGGCGTCCAGATCGCGACGACACGGCAGACCGTGGACGGCACGCCGGCCTGGACGCCCGGCGAGCGGCTCTCCCTGGAGGACGCGCTGCGCGCCTACACCGCGGGGGTGGCCTACCAGGCGTTCGCCGAGGCCGACCGCGGCACGCTGGAGCCGGGGAAGGCGGCCGACCTGGTGTGGCTGTCGGCCGACCCGCGCCGGGTGGACCCGCTGGAGCTGCGCCGCATCGAGGTCCGCGGCACCTGGCTGGAGGGCACGCCCACCTTCTGACCGCCCGCCGCGAGCCGGCACGGGTTCCGGAAGCGCCAGGCCCCGAGGGATACGGCCGCCCGGCCGGCGCGGGTTCCAGGAGGGAGGGCTGGGGTCCTAGAGCAGCATGTCGACGTAGACGAGGTTGACGATGACGTGGATGAGGATGATCACCCAGATGTTGCGGTAGCGCGCCCACAGGTAGCCCTGCATCAGGCCGAACATCCCCTGCGCCGCCACGATGGAGGCGACCCCGACGCCGACGGCCGCCGGGTCGATGTGGCTGACGTGCATCGCGGCGAACAGCAGCGCGGTGGCGAGCACGGCGGGCGGCGTGCCGTACAGGGCCTCGAGTCTGGTCTGCAGCCACGCCCGGTAGAAGATCTCCTCCAGCACGCTCGCCGTCAGCAGGGTGATGAGCGAGCCGACGGCGAGCGTGACGGGGTCCGGCAGCTGCTGCGTCAGCGGCGGCGACAGCGGGCTGACCTCCGCCAGCAGGAACCACGCGGCGAACGCGGGCAGCGGCGCCAGCCAGGTCACGGGCGCCGGGATCGACCTCGCGACCGGCCCTCGGCCCCTGATCAGCCGGAAGCCGACCAGTGGCACCACCAGCAGAAGGAGGATCTTGGCGACGGGGTACAGCAGGCCGCGGCCGGCGAGCGCGACCGCGACGGGGAAGGCGAGCGCCGCCGCCAGCAGCAGCCAGGTCTCCTTCACCAGCCGGGGCCGCGGCAGTCCGGCCAGCGGCCGCGGTACGGCCGTGCGCGGCGCGACGAGCGCGGCCAGGACGATCGCGGCCAGGGGTGGCAGCAGCGCCGCCCACAGCGAGACGCCCGTGGCGCCGGGGTCGGCCGACTGGCGGATCACGGTGGTGCCGGTGAGGATCAGCGACGCGTAGGCCACGACGAACACCGCCAAGCCCGCCCCCGTCAGGAGGCCGGTTCTCGACATGGGTTCATGATCGACCCGTTGCCGGCCCTTTTCCTCCTGCGGGGGAATCAGTCCGATGTCATCCTTTGTATTGACAGTCGGGCGCCATCGAGCGATCCCGGGCCCTCGTCGGGGTCACCCGAGGGCGACCTCGTCCGACACCGGCCTGTTGGCGAAGTGGCAGGCGGCCTGCGCCTCCGGTACGGCCGGCAGCACCCGCAGCGCTTCCGACCTGCACCTGCCGTCCACTCCCGCCGAGGCCGCCGCGCCCGACGCCAGCACCTGACAGCGGGCGTGGAAGCGGCACCCGCCGGGGATGCGCGTGGGGTCCGGCGGCTCGCCCGTCAGCACCACCCGTTCGGGCGACTCGGGCAGCACCGACAGCAGCGCCTGCGTGTAGGGGTGCTTCGGCTCCTTCAGCACCTCCTCGACGGGGCCGGACTCGACGATCCTGCCGAGGTACATCACCGCGACGCGGTCGGCGATGTTCCACGCCAGGCCGAGGTCGTGGGTGACGACCAGCGCGGAGAGGCCGAGGTCGGCGCGCAGCTTGAGGAGCAGCGCGAGGATCTCGCCGCGGACGCTGGCGTCGAGCGAGGCGACCGGCTCGTCGGCGACCAGCAGGCGGGGGTTCAGCGCGAGCGCCCCGGCGATGACCACGCGCTGGCGCTGGCCGCCCGACAGCTCGTGCGGGTAGCGGAGGAAGAACCGCTCGGGGGGCCGCAGGCCCGCTCTGGCCAGCGCCTCGGCGACGACCTGCGACTCGTCGGGCAGCCCGTGGATGCGCGGGCCCTCGGCGACCGCCTCGTAGACGGTGTGGCGGGGGTTCAGCGAGCCGGTGGGGTCCTGGAGGACGAGCTGGGCCTCGCGGCGGTAGGCCTTGAGCGCCTTGGTGGTGTAGGTGAGGGGCCGCCCGCCGTACAGGACGGTGCCTTCGGTGGGGCGCTCGAGGCCGAGCAGGGTGCGGGCGAGCGTGGTCTTGCCGCAGCCCGACTCGCCGACCAGGGCGACGATCTCGCCCTCTCCGACGGCCAGGTTGACGCCGTCGACGGCGCGGGCGCGCCGGCCCCGCGAGGTGAACTCCACGCGCAGGTCCCGCGCTTCGAGGAGCGTCGTGGTCATGAGATCTCCTTGCCGCCGCTGGAGGCGACTTTCTCCTCGGTACCGTCCTCGCCGGAGGCTGACGCGTCCTCCCCAGAGGGGGACGGGTCCTCGCCGGAGGGGGACGGGTCCTCCCCGGCAGCCGCTGCCTCCGCTGAAGCGGACGCCGCCGCCCCGGAGGGGGACGCGCTCGCGGTCAGGTCGGGGCGGACGCGGACGCAGGCGGCGGTGTGCGGGGCCGCCTCGGTGCCGTCCGCCGGCCACAGCTCGACGTCCAGCGTCGAGCAGATGTCCAGCGCGACCGGGCAGCGCGGATGGAACGCGCACCCCGAGGGCAGGTCCATCGGGTCGGGCGGATCGCCGCCGAGCCCCTTGGGCGCCATGCGGGAGGCGGGGTCGCCGACGGTCGGGAACGCCGCGGCCAGCGCCTTGCTGTAGGGGTGCCGGGCCGCGTGGAACACCTCGTGCGCGGGGCCGTTCTCGACCAGCCGTCCCGCGTACATGACGGCCAGCCGGTCGCACATGTCGGCCAGGACCGACAGGTCGTGGGAGATCATCACCAGGGAGATGCCGTGCGTGGCGATGAGGTCCTTGATCAGTGTGAGGACCTGGGCCTGGACCATCACGTCCAGCGCCGTCGTCGGCTCGTCGGCGATGATCAGGCGCGGCGAGCACGCCAGCGCCATCGCGATCATCACCCGCTGCCGCTGTCCTCCCGACAGCTCGTGCGGGTAGCTGCGGGCCCGCCACGCGGGCAGCCCCACCTGCTCCAGCAGCTCGGCCACCCGCGTACGTGCCTGGGACGGCTGGGCCACGCCGTGCACCAGCAGCGGCTCGGCGATCTGCTCGCCGATGCGCCGCACGGGGTTGAGCCCGTGCTGCGCGCCCTGGAACACGATGGAGGCCTCGGCCCAGCGCACCGCGCGCAGCCGTCCCCACTTCATGGACAGCACGTCCTCGCCGTCGAGCAGGATCCTGCCGTCGACGCGGGCGTCGCGCGGCAGCAGCCGCAGCAGCGCCATGGCCAGCGTCGACTTGCCGGACCCCGACTCGCCCGCGATCCCCAGCGCCTCGCCGGGCGCCAGCGACAGGGTCACGCCGCGGACGGCGGGCACCTGCCCAGAGGCGATGGAGTACGTCACCGAGACGTCCTCGAGTGACAACACGTTCATCGGCTGACCCCCCGGAGGCGTGGGTTGAGCACGGCCTCCATCGCCCGCCCGCACAGCGTGAACGCCAGCACGACCGCGACGATGCAGAGGCCGGGAGCGAGGATGTACCACCAGGCGCCCGCCGTGGCCGCGCCCCAGTCGTAGGATCCGCGCAGCAGCTGGCCCCACGACGCCTTGCCGGAGTCGGCGCCGAGGAAGGCGAGCGTCGACTCGGCGACGATCGCGCTGGCCACCTGCAGGGTGGTGTTGGCCAGGACGAGCGGGGCGACGTTCGGCAGCACGTGGCGGCTCATCACGTGCCAGTGTCCTGCGCCGAGCGCGCGCGACCTCTCGATGTACGGCCTGGCCTCGACGGCCAGCGTCTGGGCCCTGATCAGCCGGGCCGTGGAGGCCCACGAGGTGACGCCGATCGCCAGGATGATCGTGGAGGTGCTGCCGCCGAGGATGGCCGAGAGCACCAGCGCGAGCACCAGCGAGGGCAGCACGAGGAACCAGTCGGTGATCCGCATCAGCGCCGCGGAGGCCCAGCCCCTGAAGTGGCCCGCCGCGATGCCGACGATCGTGCCGATCACCATGCTGAGCAGCGCGGACATGAATCCGATGAGCAGCGAGACGCGCGAGCCCCACAGGACCATCAGCAGGATCGAGCGTCCCGACTCGTCGGTGCCGAGCGGGAAGTCGAGGCTCGGCGGGGCCATCTTGGCGCCGGTCGCCTTCGTGACGTCCATGCCGGTGGGGTCGGTGACCAGGGGTGTGACCAGCGCGAGCACGACGAAGACCGCCAGGACGACGGCCCCGACCACGCCCGCCCGCTGCCGGCGGTACTGCTGCCAGAACCGGGTCAGCGACGCGCGCCTGCGCGCCCACGTCACGGCGCTCATGCCGACCTCACCCTCGGGTCAAGAACGTGGTAGGCCACGTCGGCCAGCGTGTTCATGATGATCACGGCGACGCAGACGACCATGAACGTGCCCTGCATGACCGCGAAGTCGGGCCCCTTGATCGCCTCGTAGAACAGCAGGCCGAGGCCGGGCCAGGAGTAGACGGTCTCGACGGAGACGGCGCCGCCGACCACGAACCCGATGTGGATGAAGACGAGCGTCACCGTCGGCAGCAGCGCGTTCGGTACGGCGTGCCGCCGCCGTACCAGGTCGTCGCGCAGCCCCTTGGCGCGCGCGGTGGTCACGTAGTCCTGGCCGATCTCGTCGAGCAGCGACGAGCGCATGACCAGCAGGTACTGCGCGTAGACGACGGCGACCAGCGTGAGGCACGGCAGCACCATGTGGTGGGCGACGTCGAGCACGTAGCCGAAGCCGTCGGGAGCGTCGACGCTCTCCATGCCGCGCGTGGGGAACAGGCCGGGGATCGGGCCGATGCCCGCGCCGAGGACCATGAGCAGCAGCAGGCCGAGCCAGAAGGTCGGCACCGACCACAGCACGAGCGAGGCGCCCGTGGAGAAGCGGTCGAGGCGGCCACCGTGGTTCCACGCGGCGCGGGTGCCCTGCCACAGGCCGAGGCCCACCGCGATGAGCAGGCCGACGCCGGTCAGCAGCAGCGTGGGGCCGAACCGCTCGCCGATGAGGTCCGTCACCGGCCGCTTGTACTCGTAGGAGGTGCCGAGGTCGAACTGCAGGGTGCGCAGCACGAAGTCGGCGAACTGCTGCATGAGCGGCTTGTCCAGGCCCATCTGCCGGCGCAGCAGCTCGATCTGGTCGGGGCTGAGCGGTACGTCGCGCGTGTAGGCGATGACCGGGTCGCCGGGGATCAGGCGGAACAGGAAGAACGTCGCGACGATCACCATCGCGATGCTGAGCAGCGCCCCGCCGAGCTTGGTCAGGGCGTATCTGAGCGTGCCCCGGGAGGTGGGGCGGTCCTCGCCGGGACCCGCCGCCGCCTGGACGGCGGCGGGTTCGGTTTCGAGCGGGGTGGCCATTACTCGCGGTCGTCCGACGTGGTCTTGCGCCGCCTGGACAGCAGGAAGCCGCCGGCGCCGAGGACCACCACGGCCGCCGCCGCGATGCCGATGATCAGGCCGGTGTTGGAGCCGCCGCCGGCGCCGCCCGAGCCGCCGGCGGGCGCGGCCTTGGCGTCGAGGGTGACCATCGGGTAGCCGCTGACACCGCCGTACAGGATGCCCTCACCCTGCTTGCCGGCCGGGACCGGGGTGATGCTGGTGATCCTGTCCTTGCGGTACAGCTCGAGGTTGTTCGGGTAGTAGAGCGCGATGACCGGCGCGTCGGTGTAGAGGCGACGCTGCATCTGCTTGATCATGTCGGCCCGCTTGGCGGTGTCGAGCTCCTTGAGCTGCGACTGGTACAGCCCCTCGTACTCCTTGTCGCAGTAGAAGGACTCGGTGCCGCCGCCCTCGCCCGAGGGGGTGGGCCGCCTGCTGCACAGGTGCGTGGCCAGGACCTCTTCGGGGTCGGGGTTGACCGACCAGCCGCTGATCGCGATGTCGAACAGGGCGGTGCTGCCGGTCTCCTCGGTGAACTTGTTGGAGTCGAGCTTGCGGGTGGTCAGCGTGATGCCGATCTCCTTGAACCACCCGGTGAGGAACTGGGCGAGCTTGTCCTCGGTCGGGGTGTCGGTGTGGATGCTGAAGCGCATCTCCAGCTTCCGCTTGCCGTCGGGCATCGTGCGGACGCCGTCGGCGCCCTTCTTGTACCCGGCCTCGTCGAGGATCTGGTTGGCCTTGGCCAGGTCGAAGGTGACCTTCTCCTCGCCCTCGGCCTGCCAGAAGAAGTTGGTGTACATCGGGGGCACGATCGAACCGTCGGCCGGCACCGCCAGGCCGTTCTGGACCTGGTCGACGAGGGTCTTCTTGTCGATCGCGTAGTGGATGGCCTGGCGGACCTTCGGGTCCTTCAGCGCCGGGTGGCCGTCACCGACCGGCTTGTCGTCGGAGGTGGTGGCGCCGTGGTTGATCTGCAGGTACGCGGCGCGGCGGCCGGGGGTGTTCCACTGCATGATGTTCGGGTCGCCGGCGCCCGCCTCGAACTGCGGCGCGGCCAGGCGGCCGATCAGGTCGATGTCGCCCTTCTTGAGGCCCGCGATGGCGGCCTCGGGGTTCTCGTAGAAGATGACCTGCAGCTCGTCGATCTTGGGCTTGCCCTGCCAGTAGTTCGGGTTCGCCTTGAGCTTGACGTAGCTGTCCTTCTTGTGCTCGATCGGGATGTACGCGCCGTTGGTGACCGCGGGGTAGACCTCGTTCTCGAACGTGGCCATGTCGCCGACCTTCTCCCAGACGTGCTTGGGCACGATCGGGATCGGGTTCGACAGCATCGACGCCTGCGGCGCCTTGGTCTTGATGACCAGGGTCCGGTCGTCGGTCGCGGTGACGGAGGCGAAGTTCTCCACGGCCGGGCCGTTGCCGGTCTTGGCCGCGTCATCCGTCATGATCTTGTTGAAGGTCCACGCCGCGTCGTGGGCGGTGACCGGCTGGCCGTCCGACCACTTGGTGTCGCGGATCTTGAAGGTCCAGGTGAGCCCGTCGTCGGAGGACTCCCACGACTCCGCCAGGTCGGGGCTGGGCTGCAGGGTCTTGGGGTCGGGCGTGGTGAGGAACAGGTACGTCCACCGCTGGAGCTGGCCTGCGATCAGCCGTACCGCGAGGAAGGGGTTCATCGAGTCGACCGACTGGATGGAACCGATCCTGACCGTCTTCTTGCCCGTCGTAGCCGGATCTGCCTGGGCGGCGGTGACCGGCGCCGCCAGTGCTAGAGCCACCCCGAGCGCCGTCAGGCGCGCGAGCCATTTACCCATTGGTGCCTCACTCTCAGGCAGGGGGGAGACCTGTTGTAGAGAAAGGCACACCATCCCAACATCACGTGTCAACGAGAGTCGGAAAATTGTTTCACTCTCGTTTCCATTCGCGGTGTTATTTTTCACCCGGTCTCGGTGACCTGACCCCCGTCCACCCGCAGCCGCCGGTCCACCCGTACGGCGTCGAGCATCCTGCGGTCGTGGGTGACCAGCAGCAGCGTGCCGGGGTAGCCGGCGAGCGCCGACTCCAGCTGCTCGATCGCTGGCAGGTCGAGATGGTTGGTCGGCTCGTCGAGCACCAGCAGGTTGACCCCTCTGGCCTGCAGCAGGGCCAGCGCGGCACGGGTCCGCTCACCCGGTGACAGCGTGTCGGCGGGCCGGAGCACGTGGTCGGCCTTCAGCCCGAACTTGGCCAGCAGCGTCCGCACCTCGCCGGGCGGCATCTCGTCGGAGAACGACTCGACCAGCGGCGCCGACCCCTCGAAGAGCCTGCGGGCCTGGTCGACCTCGCCGACCACGACGCCGGGGCCGAGCGCCGCGTGGCCGGCGTCGAGCGCCAGCCTGCCGAGCATGGCACCGAGCAGGGTCGTCTTGCCCGAGCCGTTCGCGCCGGTGATCGCCACCCGTTCGGCCCAGCCGATCTCCAGATCGATCGGGCCGAGCGTGAAGGCGCCCCGCCTGACCACGGCACCGCGCATCGTGGCCACCACCGCGCCCGCGCGCGGAGCCGCCGCGATCTCCATCCGGAGCTCCCACTCCTTGCGCGGCTCCTCGACGACCTCCAGCCGCTCGATCATCTTGTCGGTCTGCCGGGCCTTGGCGGCCTGCTTCTCCGTGGTCTCGACGCGGGCGTTGCGGCCGATCTTGTCGTTGTCCCGCTGCTTCCTGCGGGCGTTCTTGACGCCCTTCTCCATCCAGGCACGCTGGGTGCGGGCGCGCAGCTCCAGCTCGGAGCGCGTCTCGGCGTACTCCTCGTAGCGCTCGCGGGCGTGCCTGCGGGCGACCTCGCGCTCGTCCAGGTAGGCCTGGTAGCCGCCGCCGTACAGGTGGACCTGCTGCTGGGCCAGGTCGAGCTCCAGCACCGAGGTGACCGTCCTGGCCAGGAACTCGCGGTCGTGGCTGACCACCACGGTGCCCGCCCGCAGCCCCTTCACGAACGCCTCGAGCCGGTCGAGCCCGTCGAGGTCGAGGTCGTTGGTCGGCTCGTCGAGCAGGAACAGGTCGTAGCGGCTGAGCAGCAGCGAAGCCAGCCCCGCGCGGGCGGCCTGGCCGCCGGACAGCGACGTCATCGGCTGTTCGAGGTCGATCGCGAGCCCGAGGTCGGCCGCCACCTCGTCCGCGCGCTCCTCCAGGTCCGCGCCGCCGAGCGACAGCCAGCGCTCCAGCGCGACGCTGTAGGCGTCGTCGGCGCCGGGGCGCGACTCCACCAGGGCCTGCGTGGCGGCGTCGAGATCGGCCTGCGCCTTCGTGACCCCGGTACGGCGGGCGAGGAAGCGCCGCACCGTCTCGTCCTGGCGCCGCTCCGGCTCCTGGGGAAGGTGGCCGACCACCGCCGTGGGCGGACTGAGCCGGATCGAACCGCTCTCCGGCTGGTCGATCGCGGCGAGGAGACGGAGCAGCGTCGACTTGCCCGCGCCGTTGGCTCCCACGAGCCCGATGACGTCGCCGGGGGCGACCACGAGATCCAGCCCGGAGAACAGGACCCGATCGCCGTGGCCGGCGGCGAGACCTTTCGCGACAAGTGTTGCGCTCATAAGACCCGTTAGCGTAATCGCATGCCGCGCACCCGCATAACGCTGCTCGCCGTCGTCACGATCATTCTCGGCCTCGTGACCAGGCCTTTCTCGAAGTACGCGGGTGACGCGTTCTACATGGTGCTGCTGTACTGGATCGCGGTGTTCGCCGTCCCGCGGGTGCGGCCCGTGGTGGCGGCGGGGGTGGCGCTGGCGGCGAGCTGGGCGATCGAGTTCGCGCAGCTGCTGAACCTGCCGCGGGTGCTGGCGCCGGTGCTGGGCAGCACGTTCAACCCGCCCGACCTGTTCTGGTACGCCGTGGGCGCGGCGGGCGCCTGCGCCTTCCACCACCTGGTCCGCCACCGTCCGGCCACCCGGGAGTGATCTTCTCGGCTCCTGCTGTCGAATGCCGCGGCCGAGAAGGAACTCGCGGCGGAACCCCTGACCACAAGGCCGCGCGCCGGGCTTCACATCGTGATCCACCCGGCGTGCAGGTCTCCGAGCCGCAGCCGGCCCCTAGTGGCAGCCGCCCGAGCCGCAGCACGACCCGCCCGCCTGGGCCAGCATGATCGTGTCCTGGCGACCGGCCAGCTCGTAGCCCGCCTCCGTGACGGCGGCCTCCACCAGCGCGTCATCCAGCGGCGCCGCGCTGGTCACGGTGACGGCCCTGTTCGCCAGGTCCACCTGCACCTCGCTCACCCCGGCCACCTTGCCCACCTCGGCGGTCACCGAGCTGACGCAGTGTCCGCAGGTCATACCCTCGACCTGATACGTGGTAACGGTCATCGATCTCTCCTCACTGCTGGGAAGCCCGTGCGCATCACTATATACCCCCCAGGGGTTTATGCGCATAGATCCCCTTCCTCAGGGCACGGCGACGAGCATGAGAAACATCGCCTTCCTCGTCGCCCCCGAAGGCGTCGAGCAGATCGAACTGACCGAACCGTGGAAGGCCATCACGCAGGCCGGCGGCACGCCGCAGCTCATCTCCACGCGATCCGGCCAGATCCAGGCCTTCAACCACCTCGACAAAGCCGACGAATTCCCGGTGGACGCCACCGTGTCGGAGGTCTCGGCCGCCGACTTCGACGGACTCGTCCTGCCCGGCGGCGTCGCGAACCCGGACTTCCTGCGCATGCAACCGGATGCCGTCCGCTTCGTGCGCGACTTCTTCGACGCGGGCAAGCCCGTCGCCGCCATCTGCCACGCGCCGTGGACGCTCATCGAGGCCGACGTGGTCCGCGGGCGCACGCTCACCTCGTGGCCCAGCCTCAGGACCGACCTGCGCAACGCGGGCGCAACCTGGGAGGACAAGGAGGTCGTCGTCTGCACGGCCGGCCCCAGCACGCTGGTCACCAGCCGCAAACCGGACGACCTGAAAGCCTTCGACCAGGCCACCGTCGACGCCTTCAGCTGACCGCGACCACCGGGCGAGCGCGCCGAGCGAGCACGCCGGGAGCCGCCCGGCAGGCGCCGAGCACACCGGAACCGCACAGCGAGGCACACCGGAAGCCGAGCACGCCGCGAACCACACGGCGGGCGCGCCGCGAACCACACGGCGGGGCACGCCGGAAGCCGAGCGCGCCGTAAACCGCACGGCCGGGCGCACCGGGCCACACGGCGGGGTGCGCCGGGTCGGCTGGTCAGCCGGTGAGGGCGTGGCCGGCCGCCACGCGCGGGCCTCTGAGCAGGGCCAGCGCGGCGATCGCGCCTGCCGTACCGAAGATCGCGATGGCGCCGCCCGCGCCCGTGAACTCGGCCACGATCCCCGCCACCACCATCGCCAGCCCCTGCGCCGCCGTCAGCGCGGCCGCGATGACACCGACCGCGCCGCCGCGCCGCTCGTCGGGCACCAGCGCCACGAACTCGGCGTTGGCCACCACCTGGTAGGCGGTCAGCGCCCCGCAGGCCACCAGCAGCACCAGCATCACCGCCAGCGGCGGCAGCGCGGCGGCGCCGAGCAGCGGCACGAAGCTCGCCAGCGCGAGCGGCCCGAGCAGGCGCGCCCGCCGTTCCGGCCGCACCCTCGTGGTCAGCACGAACGTCCCCGCCACGTACCCGGCGGGGATGGCGGCCATGAGGAGGCTCGCCAGGTCCTCGTCCAGCCCGATCTGCCTGCCGTACGGCACGGCGAGCGCGAGCGGCGTCATCGAGAAGGCGGCCAGCAGCGCCAGCATGGCCAGCCACCGGAGCCGGGGATGCCCGGTGATCGTCTCGACGCGGTCGCGCAGCCGCGCCTTCTCGGCCCGCGCCGGCTCCGAGGGCGGGTACGCCGCCAGGCCGGCGAGAAGCGTCGCCGAGAGCGCGAACGTGCCGGCGTCGATCACGAACGCGGCCCCCGGCCCCGTCGCGGCGACGACGAGACCGCCGACCAGGAAGCCGGCGACGTAGGTGACCTGGTTGGTCACGTGGTAGGCGGCCACGCCGACGGTGTAGCGGTCACCGTCGAGCATCTGGGGCAGGATGGCGGCCCTCGCGGCGCGCGCGGGCGACTCCAGCGCCTGCACGGCGAAGAGCAACACGTAAAGCCCGACCAGCGGCATTCCGGGGATGGCGACCAGGATGACGAGAATCGCTCGGGCGAGATCCGCGGAAACCATCACATTTCTGCGCGGATATCGGTCGGCGAGAACCGCGAGCAGCGAGCCGCCCATAATCGCCGGAAGATAGGTGAGCGCGTAGGACAGCGCGGTCAGCCATGCCGACGACGTCCGCTGGTAGACCAGGACGACCACCGCCACTCGGGCCAGTTGGTCACCCAGTTCGGAGATGACGGCCGCGCCCCAGAGACGGCGGAATTCCGCGACGGAGAAGACCTCCCGGAAGCCCACTGACCGCTTTCCCATGGATCATCGCCACCCGTATCCAGAGATCGCAAACGGTTGCAACCTAACAAGATCGAGTGAAGAGATCAAGGACTTGAAATACCCCGGGCAAGTGTCGATCATTACGAACGCAGCCTGGATCGCTTTATCACCATAACGAGCGAAAAATCACGATTCATGCTGTGGGCATCCCGAGGGGAAGGGGGGTGGCACCGTGCAGCGCGGAGTCTCCTGGACCTGACCGGCGGCCAACCACCTCGTACGGCTGGCCTCGCCAGCCGTACACCCCCGCCCCGCACGTCAGCCGGACCTCGGGACCCGGCGAACGGTGAGCCACCCCAGCGCGCCATCCCCCGCCGGCAGCGCTGGGGGGAGATCACGCCGTCAAGGCCGTGGCCAGCTCGCGCACCGAGCGCTTGAGCCGTTCGACGCCCAGCAGGCGCACCAGCTCACCGTCGAACGAGGCCAGCACCGTGTGGGCGAGGAAAGCGGCGTCCCTGTCCGGCCGGGCCTCGGCGATCAGCGCCGTGACATGCGTGTGCCAGCGCAGGTAGGTCGGATCGGCGTACTTGTCCTCCGCGCAGGCCCGCTCGTGCGCCGCGAACAGCGCGATGTTGCGCCCCGCCAGGTCGGCCAGCTCGTCGAGGAACCCGAGCAGCCGCTCCCTGGCCGGGACGGCCCGGTCCTCCGCGGCGATCCGCGCGGCCAGCCGTTCGGCCCGCTCGGCCAGCAGTTCCTGGAACAGCCCCGTCCGGCTGCCGAACCTGCGGAACACCGTGCCCTTGCCCACGCCCGCCGCCTCGGCGACGCGGTCGAGCGAGACGCTCTCGCCCGCGGCGAGCAGTTCCTCGGCGGCCCGCAGGATCGCCTCGCGGTTCCTGGTCGCGTCCGATCGCACGCCCCACGCCCCTCCTGTAAACGGACTGACGGTCCCCATACTATCAACCGGACCGACAGTCCGTTTCGTCTCGAAGGAGCGTCATGCGTGCGCTGAAGGAGCTGAAGCCGGTCCAGGCGCCCGAGCCCGTACCCGGGCCGGGAGAGGTGCTGGTCGAGGTCCGCCACGTCTCGGCCAACCACGGCGAGCTCAAGTACCCGCACATCGGCGGCCACGACGCCGCCGGCATCGTGCTGGACGGCCCGCGCAAGGGCGACAGGGTCGTGGCGTTCGGCGCCGGCGCGTGGGCGGAGCGGGCCGTCTTCCCCGAGTCGTCCGTGGCCACCGTCCCCGACGGCGTCGACCTCGCCGACGCCGCCGCCCTGCCGATGGCGGGCCTCACCGCGTTGCGCGCGCTCCGCGCGGCCGGGCCGCTGCTCGGCCGGCGCGTGCTGGTCACCGGCGCCTCGGGCGGCGTGGGCAGGATCGCCGTCCAGCTCGCCCACCGCGCGGGCGCGCACGTGATCGCCGTCGCCCGCCGCGGCGAAGGGCTGCGCGAGCTGGGCGCCGACCAGGTGATCTCCTCACTCGAGGCACTCGAGGCACTCGAGGCACTCGACGCGATCGACCCGATCGACCCGGTCGACCCGATCGACCCGGTCGACCCGGTCGACGTCGTGCTCGAACTGCTCGGCGGCCCGCATCTGGTCAGGTCATGGGAGCTGCTCGCGCCCGGCGGCAACCTGCAGAGCATCGGCTGGGCCTCGGGCGAGCCGGCCGCGTTCACCTCGCTGTTCGCGCTCGGCGCCGCCCGATCGATCCACTCGTTCGGCGACGTCTCTCACCCCGGCCCCGACCTGGCGATCCTCGTCGACCTCGTGGCCCGCGGCCTGCTGTCGCCCGAGATCGGCTGGCGCGGCTCGTGGGAGCGCGTCGGCGAGGCCGCCGACGCGCTCTTCGGCGGCCGGATCAGCGGGAAGATCGTGCTGGACGTGACCTGATCCGCTCGTGCCCCGGGTCGTACGGCGGGCGCTGCTCGACCGTGGCCGCCACCCAGGTGCCGTCCACACCGACGGTCACGTTCTCCGGACGCCCGCTCAGGTACACGTAGGCGATCGAGGCGTCCACCCGATGCCCGTACCCGCCGCTGGTCACCCTGCCGGCGGGCGCGCCGTCGACCCGCACGGGCTCACCGCCCAGGCACACCCGCCGCGGATCGGCCAGCAGCAGGCACCGCAGCGTCCGCTCCGGCGCGGGATCCAGCGCGTCCTTGCCGAGGAAGTCCTTGCCCGCCTGGACGGCGAAGCCCAGCCCCGCCTCGTACGGCGTCGTCTCGGGAGTGATGTCCAGGCCCCAGATCCGGTAGCCCTTCTCCAGGCGCATCGAGTCGATGGCCCGGTAGCCCCCGGGACGCATGCCGTACGGCATGCCCGCCGCCACGAGCGCGTCCCACAGGGTCAGGCCGTACTCGGCCGGGCAGTACAGCTCCCAGCCGTACTCGCCCACGAACGTCACCCGCTGCGCCAGCACCGGCACGTGCGCCACGCTGATCCGCCGGGCCTGCAGGTACGGGAAGCCGAGGTCGTCGTCGCACAGTTGCTCCAGGACGGCGCCCGCCTGCGGGCCCCACAGGCAGTAGCAGGCGTAGGCGGAGGTCACGTCCGTGACGTCGAGGCCGTGGCGGCGCAGCCAGGCGGCGTCGTGCGTGCCGTACGCGGTGCCGGTGACCAGGCGGAACCTGTCCTCGCCGAGCCGGGTGACGGTCAGGTCGGCCTCGATGCCGCCCCGCCGGTTGAGCAGCTGGGTGTAGACGACCGCGCCGACGTTCCTGTCGATCTCGTTGGCGCACAGCCACTGGAGCCGGTCGAGCACGCCCGGCCCCGACACCTCCAGCTTCGCGAACGACGTCTGGTCGAACAGGCCCGCCGCGTCCCTCGTGGCCAGGCACTCCTCCCGTACGGCAGGCGACCACACCCGGCCCGCCCAGCCCAGCGGTCGCGGCCCGTCGCCGGTGGCGTTGGAGCCGTACCAGTTGACCCGCTCCCATCCGGCCTTCTCCCCGAACTCGGCGTCGAGCCCGGCCTGCCGCGCCCAGGCCGGCGAGCGGCGCAGCGGCCTGGCGGCGACGCGCTCCTCGCCCGGATAGACGATGTCGTAGTACTTCGCGTAGGAATCGAGTGCCTTGGCGCGCGCCCACCGCCCCGACCCCGCGTAGCTTCCGAACCGCCGGACGTCCATCCCGAACAGGTCGTACTCGGGCACCCCTTCGACGATCCACTCCGCCATCACCTTGCCCACGCCGCCGGCGGCCGCCAGCCCGTGGACGCAGAAGCCCGCGGCGACCCAGAACCCGCGCACCGCCGTCTCCCCCAGCAGGAACTCGCCGTCGGGGGTGAACGCCTCTGGCCCGTGCACGATCCGCGCCACCTGCGACGGGTCGAAGTCGTCGGTGGTGCGCTCTGCGACGACCGGCAGCCGGTGCCTGGCCGCCGCCCACGACTCCCTGAACTTCGGCAGGTTCGGCTCGAACAGCATCCTCGACTCGGCCAGCGGGTCGGCCGCGTCCCAGATCTCGGGAGTGCGGATGTAGCCGCCGACCAGGATCCCGCCCTCGTGCTCCCGGAAGTAGACGATGTTGTCGGGGTCGCGCACCGTCGGCGTGGCCGCGGGGATGCCGGCGGGGTGCGTCACGACGTACTGGTGCTTGATGGGCACGATCGGGACGTCCACCCCCGCCAGTGCCCCCACCTTTCCCGCCGCCGCGCCCGCGCAGTTCACGACCGTCCCGGTGGTGACCGTCCAGGTCTCCTCGCCTCCCGCGGCGGACGCCAGGCGGACCGCGCGGACCGCGCCCGCGGCCACGTCGATCCCGGTGACGCGCACGCCCGTGACGATCCGGACGCCGAGCTTCGCCGCCCCCTCCGCCAGGGCACGCGCCAGCGCGGCAGGGTCCAGCCACCCGTCGCCCGGCAGCCACAGCGAGGCGAGGACGTCCTCGTCGTTCAGCATGGGCATCAGGTCATGGGTCTGCCTGCCGGACAGCAGCGACATCTCCAGGCCGTAGGTCTCGGCGGCGCCGGCCTGCCGTACCAGCTCCTCCACCCGCTCGTGCGTGGTCGCCAGCCGCAACCCGCCGACGCCGTGCCAGCCGGGATCGAGCCCGGTGAGCTCGGCCAGCTCGGGGTAGAGTCCGGCCGAATACATGATCATGCGTGTCTGCGTGACCGTGGAGCGCAGCTGCCCGACGAACCCGGCCGAGTGCCAGGTGGTGCCCTCGGTCAGCTCGTGCCGCTCGACGAGCACGACATCACGCCAGCCGAGGCGGGCCAGGTGGTAGGCCACGCTGCAACCGGCCACACCCCCGCCGATCACGATCGCCTGTGCCGAATCGGGTATGTCCATGATCGAAACCGCCCTGTACGTATGAGAAACGCGCTAGGTGGACCGCCACCAGAACCCGGATCTGGCGCGGAGGGGTGGCGGAGGTCTGATGGGCGCATTTCTCATGAGTCACCTTGCCCACAGCAGCGGAATGGTCTAAATGTAGGCCAAAGGGAGTCGCGTATGCCAGACGTGATCGAGTTGGTCTCCGACTGGGCCGGGCGGCCGGTCAGGCAGACCCCCATCAAGGGCGGCCTCAGCCACCTGATCGCCAAGGTCGAGACGGGGGACGGCGAGCGATGGCTGCTGCGCGTGCTGGATCCCGCGGTGTGCGCGGCCGGCCTGGGCATTCCGATCGAGCAGGAGATCGAGAACACGATCAGGGCCGCCGAGACCGGCGTCGGGCCCGCGGTGCTGCGCCATTTTCCCGAGGTGCACGCGTTGTTGATCGAATACCTGGACGGCATCACCCTTAACGCCGGACAAATCAACAAAAATCTCGAAAAGGTGGCGCTGGCCTGCCGGCGCCTCCACGCCGGACCCCGCTTCGTCAACGATTTCTCGATCTTCGCCAAGCTGCGCGAGTTCCGCGCCCGCTGCCAGGCTCATGACCTGGCGGTTCCGCCCGGTTACGACGACATCCTTCCCGCGGTGGCGGACATCGAGCGGGCGATCCCCGCGTTCCCCACCGTTCCGTGCCACAACGACCTGCTGGCCGAGAACTTCATCGCCCAGGACGACGAGATCCGCATCGTCGACTACCAACTCTCGGGCAACAACGACCCCGCCTTCGAGCTCGGCGACATAGCGGCCGAGGCGGACCTCGACCCCGACCAGACCGCACGCCTGGCCAGGGCCTACTTCAACAGCGGCGACCACGACTCCCGCGTCCAGCTCTTCAAGATCATGTCGAACGTGACGTGGACCCTGTGGTTCTCCGTCCACCACGGCCTGCTCGTACGGCAGGCCGACTTCGACTACGAGGCCGAAGCGGCGGGCAAGTTCGCGCGAGCCGTACGAGACCTGGACGGCGTCGGCCGCCTGATCGACGACGTCCGGAGGCACTAGCACAACCCGAGGAGATCCCATGACATTAGACGAGGATTCCAGGCGGCTCGCCGAGCTCGGCTACAAGCAGGAACTGTCGAGGACCTGGAGCGGTTTCTCCAACTTCGCCATCTCTTTCTCGATCATCTCGATCCTGGCCGGCTGCTTCACCACCTTCGGCCAGGCATGGAACAACGGCGGTCCGATCGCCATCTCCTGGGGCTGGCCGCTGATCTCGATGTTCATCCTGATCATCGGCTTCTGCATGTCGGAGCTGGTGTCGGCGTATCCGACGGCGGGCGGCATCTACTGGTGGGCGGCGAGGATGGGCAAGCCGATCCACGGCTGGTTCACCGGCTGGCTCAACCTCATCGGGCTCGTCGCCGTCACCGCGTCCGTCGACTACGGCTGCGCGACGTTCCTCAACATCACGCTCAACCGCCTGACCGGCGGCGCCTGGGAGGCCACGCTCTCCCAGGCGTTCCTGCTGTTCGTGATCGTGCTGGTGCTGCACGCCCTGATCAACATCTTCAGCCACCGGCTCATCTCGCTGCTGCAGAACATCTCGGTCTGGTGGCACGTGGCAGGCGCGGCGATCGTGGTCGCCATCCTGGTCTTCGCGCCGAGCGAGCACCAGACGCTCGGCTTCGTGTTCACCGAGACGATCAACAACTCGGGCTTCTCCGACTCCACGTTCTGGTGGTTCGTGCTGCCGCTGGGCTTCCTGCTCACGCAGTACACGATCACCGGGTTCGACGCGTGCGCGCACGTCTCGGAGGAGACCCAGGGGGCGTCGATGTCGGCGGCCAAGGGACTGTGGCAGTCGATCTTCTACTCGGCGGTCGGCGGCTGGGTCCTGCTGTTATCGTTCCTGTTCGCCGCCACGAACGTCGACGAGATCAACAAGCAGTTCGGCTTCGTCGGCGCCATCTTCGACACGGCGCTGCCGGCGAACCTGGCCACGGCGGTCTTCGCCATCTCCACCATCGGCCAGTTCTTCTGCGGGATGAGCTGCGTGACCTCGATGTCGCGCATGACCTACGCCTTCTCCCGCGACGGGGCCGTCCCCGGCTGGCGGCTGTGGTCGAAGGTGGACGGCAACCGCACGCCGGTGAACGCGATCATCGCCGGCTGCGTCGCCGCCGGGCTGATCACGCTGCCCGCCCTCTACGCGCCCGCCGGCCTCGGCACGCCGATCGCCTTCTACGCCGTCGTCTCGATGGCGGTGATCGGCCTCTACCTGGCCTTCCTGATCCCGATCTACCTGCGGCTGCGCATGGGCGACGGCTTCGTGCCCGGCCCGTGGACGCTGGGCCCGAAGTACAAGGTGCTCGGCTGGATCGCCGTCGCCGAGATCGTGATCATCTCGATCTACTTCATCATGCCGCTCTCGCCCGCGGGCGTGCCCTGGAGCCCGGACTTCACCTGGACGGCGGTGAACTACTCGCCCATCGCCGTGGGCGGGGTCCTGATCGGCATCGCGCTGTGGTGGCGGCTGTCGGCCAGGAAGTGGTTCACCGGCCCTCGCCGCACCATCGAGGAAACCGTCGACGGCGCCATCGACGAGACCGTCGGCTGAGCCACCGGGGGTACGGCGGCGCCCGCCGTACCCCCGATGCTTGCAAATTGCTAGCATGACTCCATGGCCACCCTCTACATTCGAGATGTGCCCGAAGCCGTTGCGGAAGCGCTCAAGGAGCGGGCGGCAGAAGCAGGAATGTCCCTGTCCGCGTATGTCGCCAGGGAGCTTGCCGATCTCGCCGCCCGGCCGACCAATGCCGAGATCGTCAACCGTCTGAAGTCGCGGGATCGCAGCGGCGGTCCCTCAACCGCCGACATCCTCGAGGCCGTCTCGGAGAGCAGGCGATGATTGTCATTGACTCGTCGGCGATGGTGGAGGCCCTCACCGGTCGCGATGCCGACTGCGAACTCCTCGACGCCCTCCGGGGCAGCATCCACGCGCCTCATCTGCTGGACGTCGAGGTTCTCTCCACGCTCCGTGGGCTCGCACTGGCCGGAAAACTGTCCCGGGAGGCGGCCGAGCAGGCCCGCATCGACTACTTCGCCCTCCGCATCTCCCGCTACGAACTCCAAGGACTCGCGGAACGGGTGTGGGAGTTGCGACACAACTACACGGCTTATGACGCCTACTACCTCACCCTCGCCGAGGCCCTCGAAGCGCCACTGATCACATGCGACGGCAAGCTGGTAGGCAACGCCCACGACGCCGAGGTGCGGGTCTTTTCCCGTTGAGGTCGAGCGCGGAGCGCGAAGGCGCTCAGGAGGCGTCGAAGGCGCCGGCCACGGCGGTGCGGACCTGGGCCATGTCGGCGGAGCCCCGCTCGCGCAGGAGGGAGGTCATGTCGGCCTCGGGC
The DNA here is from genome assembly GCF_053605785.1 of Nonomuraea sp. NPDC003754. Taxonomy (NCBI): domain Bacteria; kingdom Bacillati; phylum Actinomycetota; class Actinomycetes; order Streptosporangiales; family Streptosporangiaceae; genus Nonomuraea; species Nonomuraea sp. NPDC003754. The sequence continues at coordinate 34,724 of NZ_JBSGJX010000039.1, read as the reverse complement.
ATGCCGCACGGGACCGCCCACGTCCACGGCTCGAGGTCGCCGTCGACGTTGAGGGCGAAGCCGTGGCTGGTGACGCCGCGCGACTGGCGCATGCCGATGGAGACGATCTTGCGGCGGGTCTCGGTGGTCCAGACGCCGGTGAGCAGTTCGGAGCCGGGCGGGGTGTCGCGGCGTTCGGCCGACAGCCCCAGCTCGGCCAGGGCGGCGACCAGGCGCAGCTCGACCTCGCGCACGTAGTCGACGATCCCCTCGTCGTCGCCGAGCTTGACGATGAGGTAGCCGACCAGCTGGCCGGGCCCGTGGTAGGTGAGCTGGCCGCCCCTGCCCGTCTCCACCACGGGGATGCCCCGGGCGGGGTCGGGCAGGTGGTGCAGCGGGGTGCGCCTGCCGACGGTGAAGACCGAGGGGTGGCTGAGCAGCCACAGCGTGTCGGGACGCGCGTCGCGCTGGCGTTCGTCGACCAGCTCCGCCATGCGTTCCATGGCCTTGTCGTAGTCGACGAGTTCGTCCTGGATGAGCGTCAGCGACCGTTCCCTCATGCTTCGAGCATAGGCGGGGTCAGTGGCGCTCAGGTCCGTTGGGCATGAGGATCCAGAGGATGACGTAGAGGACCCACAGCGGTCCGGGGATCAGGGAGAGCAGCAGCCACAGGATCCTGACGAGGGTGGGCGGCAGGCCCAGACGGTCGGCGATCCCGCCGCAGACGCCGGCGATGATGCGGTGTTCTCTCGAGCGGTGCATCGAGTCCTCCGTGTGGTGTCGTTTCACCCGTTCAACGGAGCTGCCCACGATCGACGTTCCTAGCCGCGACCCTGATTGAACCCTGACAGGGTCAGCCACCGCTCGGCCATGGCCAGATGTCGCAAGGTCAGGCCGTGGCGCGGGTCGACCGGCACGAGCAGGAAGTCGTCGACACCCTGATGCCTGCGGAGATACTCCTCGTCGGCGTGCCACAGGTGGTCGTCGAACCAGACGAACGGCCTGCCCCGGACGTAGTCGGCGACACAGGGGGTCTTGAACGACTCGCCCCGCTCGCTCGGCCGCCGGTGCTCCATCGAGACGACCGGCAGCTGGGGCAGGCCGATCCTCGGGGCGATCCACTCGTTGGCGCTGTGCTCCCAGGTGGTCGCCCACACCAGCTCGGCGCGCGTCCTGATGGCCAGCTCCATGAGCCTGGCGCCATGGCGGGCGTTGAGGTGGACGGTGTAGGAGTCTGCACCGATTGTGCAGGTATATCGCCTGAAGTCCGCATTGGGGCGGCCGAACGGGTTGAGCACGCCGTCGACGTCCACGAGCAGCAGGGGCCTCACCCGATTCACCCTAGGGCGCCCTTCATCGATCCGCACGTTCTGCGGGCACGACCCCGGCTCCCGGTGCGTGGGCCGGCCATGCGGCCCCTCACGGGCCCGGACACCTCGACCAGCCCGGCCCACCGCCGAGCCGCTGACCGGCACGATCGTCTCCGACGCCCTGTTCCCGGCCATAGACTCCAGCGGCAAGAGCCGCTCGGCCTCCTCCCCCACCAGCCGGCCGTTCCGCGCGAGCGGTTGTGGGCCCGCGCAAGGCGCCACCGTGCTCTGCCGGCCCATGACACGAGTTCGGCGATCACATGCCACACTCAGGAGTCGTTCGGCCTGCACGACTGTCTACGGAAGGTGTGTCTCGTGATCGGCTGGTTCGAAGCGGTGGTCCTCGGGCTGCTCCAGGGACTCACGGAATTCCTGCCGATCTCCTCGAGCGCGCACATCAGGGTCGTCTCGGCGTTCTTCGGATGGGAGGACCCGGGGGCGGCCTTCACCGCGGTCATCCAGCTCGGCACCGAGGCCGCCGTGCTCATCTACTTCCGCAAGGAACTCTGGGAGATCATCTCCACCTGGACGCGCTCGTTGTGGCGACCCGAGCTTCGCCGGCTGTTCCCCGCGCGGATGGGCTGGTACGTCATCCTCGGCACGATCCCCATCGCCGTCCTGGGCGTGACGCTGAAGGACCAGATCGAGACCGTCTTCCGCGACCTGCGCCTGATCGGCACGACCCTGATCGTCTTCGGGATCATCCTCTGGTTCGCCGACCGCACCGCGCGCGCCAAGCTGACGCTGGAGAAGCACCTGTCGACCACCCACGCCCTGGTCTACGGCTTCGCGGAGGCGCTCGCGCTGATCCCCGGCGTGTCCAGGTCGGGCGGCACGATCACGGCGGGCCTGCTGCTCGACTACCGCAGGGAGGAGGCGGCCAAGTACTCCTTCCTGCTGGCCATCCCCGCGGTGCTGGCGTCGGGCCTGCTGGAGCTCTTCGAGATCGGTGGCGGGCAGGCGCCCGACTGGGGGCCGACGATCCTGGCCACGCTCATCTCGTTCGTGGTGGGCTACGCGGCGGTGGCCTGGTTCCTGAAGTACATCAGCACCCACCGCTTCACCGGTTTCGTCATCTACCGGATCCTGCTGGGCATCTTCGTCATCGCCGCCGTGTCACTCGACTGGATCCCCGCCTGACCCCTCGGGGCCGGCCCGGCCGGTCCCCCGCCCAGATCCACCCATCTCAGTCGACCGGGTCCTGGCCCGCCCGCCGTTCCTCCAGGCCGCCCAGCGGGATCCGGCTGGCCAGGCAGAAGACCACCGCGAACAGCGCCCACGCCGCGACGTACGCCACGGGCTCGGCCACCATCTGGCGGCCCTCGAAGTAGAGGACCAGGCCCGCGAGGGCGCCGGGGACGGCGCCCCACCAGCGTCGCCACCACACCTCGTGGACGACGACCTCGAAGGCCACCAGCGCGATCGGGCCGACCAGCAGCAGCTTGAGGTTGAGCCGCTCGGCCACGAAGTACTGGAGGGCGGCCACCGCCACCGCCGACAGGGTCGTCAGCAGCACGATCGTGCCGAACGGGGCGGGCTCGTCACGTGGATCGGTCACGATCCCAGTCTGGCGAGCCGCCCCGGCCCGCGCATCGGCCTTTGGTCTATGCCGCCACGGCCTGCCTGGCGGGGCGGTAGGTCGCCAGCGTGAACAGCAGCGTCAGCGCGCCCAGCGCGGTGGCCAGCACGACCACGCCGGTCCTGCCGTACCAGTCGAGGGCGACACCGCCCGCGATGCCCGCCACGAACAGCCCGAGGTACTGGCTGGAGGCCAGCAGGCCGAGCCCGACGGGCACGTTGTCCGGGACGGCGGCCACCGTCCTGAACTGCTGCGAGGGGCCGATCAGCCAACCCAGCGCCCCCCACGCGAACGCCCACACCAGCGCCACTGCGAGGTTGAGGTTCGCCACGGGGATGAGGCCGAGCAGCACGGTCGCCCCCGCGATGCCGAGGAAGACCATCCTGCGCGGGCCGTAGGCGTCGGTCAGCCGGCCGCCGACCGCGTTCCCGACCACCCCGCCGATGCCCCACGCCCACAGCACGGCCGCCAGCGGCAGGTCGAGCAGCGAGCCGATGTAGGTGTAGGCGGTGAAGGCCGCCGCGAAGATCAGCAACTGTGTCAGCAGGACGGCCAGCACGCCCCTGTCGGCGAGCGGGGTGAAGCGGTCGCGGATCCTGGTCGAGGCGGGCATGCGCACGTCCGGCACGACCAGCGCGACGGCGGCGAAGCCGATCACGGCGAGCACCACCACCAGCCACACCGCCGCGCGCCAGCCCGCCGCGCCGCCCATCCACGTCCCGAGCGGCACGCCGACCGCCGACGCCACCGTCAGGCCGCCCATCACCACCGACAGCGCGCGGCCCCGCCGTTCGGGCTCGGTCAACGCGGTCGCCACGGCGGAGGCCACGGGCGTCACCATGGCCGCTCCCGCGGCCGCGATCACCCGCGTGCCCAGCATGAGGCCGAACGTGGGCGCCAGTGCCGTCAACGCGTTGCCCGCCGCCAGCACGCCCAAGCCGATGAGCAGCACCCGCTTCTTGGACAGCTGGGCGGTCAGCGCGGCCAGTATCGGCGACAGGATCGCGTACGCCAGCGCGAACACGGTCATGAGCTGGCCCGCCGCGGAGGGGGAGATGGCGAGGTCATGGCTGATGGGGAGCACGAGCCCGGCGGTGACGAACATGCCGGTGCCCACGGAGAAGTTCCCCAGGGCCAGGGCGTACAGCTTGTGGGTCATGGGGACCAAGCTCGCGTATAGTTGGATTGTTGTCAAACCTTCCAACGAAGCGGCAGGGTGACGGTATGCGCCTGCTACCTCAACCGGCGATCGAGGACATCCAGCTCACCGAGGTGCTGCACGCACTCGCCGACCCCGCGCGGCTCGAGGTCGTCGTCAAGCTGGCGACCGAGGTCGAGCTGACGTGCCGGGGCGTCGGCGAGGCGATCGGGCTGCACAAGTCGACGCTGTCCCACCACTACCGGGTCCTGCGCGACGCGGGAGTCGTCTCGACCCGGCAGGAGGGCCGGCAGAAGTTCATGACGCTGCGCAAGGGCGATCTCGACGACCGCTTCCCCGGCCTGCTCGACTCGGTCATCGGCGCGGCGGGCTGATGGCTCCGGCCGGTCACCCGCTGCCGATCCACGGCGCGCTGCCCGCGCTGCTGCGGGCGCTCGACGACTGCGGGCGCGCCGTCCTGACCGCGCCGCCGGGCACCGGCAAGACCACGGTCGTGCCGCTCGCGCTGGCGGAGGCCGGCATGAACGTGCTGGTCGCCGAGCCGCGCAGGCTCGCCGTACGGGCGGCGGCGCGCCGGATGGACGTCGCCTACACCATCCGCGGCGAGCACCGCGAGGGCCGCAGGCCCGGCGTCGAGGTCGTGACCACCGGCGTGCTGCTGCAGCGCCTCCAGCGCGACCAGGAACTTCCGGGCGTCGACGCCGTCATGATCGACGAGTGTCACGAACGCCACCTCGACGCCGACACCGCGCTGGCGTTCCTGCTCGACGTCCGCGAGGCGCTCCGGCCCGACCTGCGCCTGGTCGCCGCGTCCGCGACCGCCGACACGGGGCCGTGGTCGCGGCTGCTCGGCGACGCGCCGGTGGTCTCCGCCTCCGGCGTCCCCCATCCCCTGGAGATCGTGTGGGCGCCGCCGCCACGGCCCGTCGCGCCCCCGCACGGGCTGCGCGTCGACCCGGCGCTGCTGGCGCACGTGGCCGACGTCGTACGGCGCGCGCTGGCCGAGCGCGAGGGGGACGTGCTGTGCTTCCTGCCGGGAGTCGGCGAGATCTCCCGGGTGGCCGCGATGCTCGGCACCGCCGTGGACGTCCTCCAGGTGCACGGCCAGGCCCCGGCCCACGTCCAGGACGCGGTGCTCAGGCCGTCGGCCACCCGGCGGGTCGTGCTGGCCACCGCGGTCGCGGAGTCCAGCCTGACGGTGCCCGGCGTCCGTGTGGTGGTGGACTCGGGGCTGGCCAGGGAGCCGCGCACCGACCACGCCCGCGGGCTCGGCTCGCTGACCACCGTCCACGTCTCCCGCGCCGCGGCCGACCAGCGGGCCGGCCGGGCGGGCAGGGAAGGCCCGGGAACCGCCTACCGGTGCTGGACCTCGGCCGCCCACGCGAGGCTGGCCCCGCAGGCCCAGCCGGAGATCCTGCTGGCCGACCTGACGGAGTTCGCGTTGCAGGCGGCGTGCTGGGGCGCCCCCGACGCGGCCGGCCTCGCGCTGCTCGACCGGCCGCCCGCGGCGGCGATGTCGGTCGCCGTCCGCACCCTCCGCGCCCTCGGCGCGGTCGAACCGCTCGACGGGGCCGGTCTTCCGGGTGACGGCATCGCCGCGCCCCCGGCCGGCGACGCGCCGGGTGACGACGGTCCCGCCCTCCCCCACGCCGCCGGAGGGGATCCCGCGCGCGGGCGGATGCGGGTGACGGACAGGGGACGGCGGATGGCCATGGCGGGCCTGCATCCGCGCCTGGCCAGGGCCCTGCTCGACGCGGGCCCGCGCGCCGCGGGGGTGGTGGCGCTGCTGTCCGAGCAGCTCCCCAAGGACGCCGGCGACGACCTCGTGGACGTCTGGCGGAAGGCCGCCCGCGACCGCGACCCGCGCTGGCTGCGCGAGGTCAGGCGGCTCACCGGCGCCCGTATCGAGGGCCCCGACGACGAGGTCGCGGGCCTGGCGGTCGCCCTGGCCTTCCCCGAGCGGGTGGCCCGCAGGAGCGGCGGCGGCTTCCTCATGGCCTCGGGCACCAGGGCACAGCTGCCCGAGGGCTCCCGGCTCGGCACCGCCGAATGGCTGGCCATCGCCGTGGCCGACCGCCCCACCGGTGCCGCGTCCGCCAGGATCAGGCAGGCGGTCGTCATCGACGAGGTCCTCGCCCGGCGGGTCGTGCCGGTGACCGTCCAGGAGGAGGTCGCCTGGCGTCGCGGCGACGTCAGCGCCCGCGTCGTCGAACGGCTGGGCGCCATCGAGCTGTCGTCGGGCCCGCTGAAGGACGCCGACGTCCGGCCCGCCCTCCTGCACGGCCTGCGCACGGACAACGTGCTCACCTGGACCAGGGAGGCCGTCGCCGTCCGGGACCGGATGGCCTTCTGCCGTCGCGCCGTCGGCGACCCGTGGCCGCCGATGGACGACCTGATCGGCCTCGCCGACCAGTGGCTCGAACCCGAGCTGTCCCGCGCCCGCCGCCGCGCCGACCTCGAACGCCTCGACGTGGCCGGCGCGCTGCGCCGGCTCGTCCCGTGGAACCGCCGCCTCGACGACGACGCGCCCTCGCACATCGAGGTGCCCAGCGGCTCGCGGATCCGCGTCGACTACTCGGGCGAGCAGCCGGTGCTGGCGGTCAAACTGCAGGAGCTGTTCGGCTGGCAGGAGGCGCCCCGCGTATCAGGGGTGCCGCTGCTGATCCACCTGCTGTCCCCCGCAGGACGGCCCGCCGCCGTCACCTCCGACCTGGCCTCCTTCTGGCGGGACGGCTACCGCGCCGTCCGCGCCGAGCTGCGCGGGCGCTACCCCAGGCACCCGTGGCCCGAGGACCCGCTCACCGCCCAGCCCACCCGCCGCGCCAAACCCCGCTAGCGCCCTGCCGCCGCCCGCGCGGGTGGGGCAGCCGGTTTTGCCGGTTCTTGCCCACGCCGCTGGCAGGCTGGCCTCATGACCGACGACGTGGCCATCGTCAAGGCGATGCTGGCGCGCTTCACCGCCAACGCCGCCGCCATGGCCTGGCCCGACCAGCCCATCCGGCCCGGTGAGGAGACCACGGTCAGCATCATGGGCGAGTTCGGCGACAAGGACTTCGTCTTCCAGGTCGTCGTCCACCGCGGCGACGAGATCATCCGCCACATCGCCTACACCGGATGGGACGCCGCGGCTTTCCTGCTCCGCTGGTCGGACACGCCGATCGAATAGCGGTGAGCCCCGCCCGCGCGTGCGTGTGCCCCGAAGGGAAGTGAGCGCATGGCCGAGTCCGAGAGAGGGCGACGGATGGCCGCCGCGAAGGTGTGGCGGGACCTGCTGTCCGACATGCAGGGAAGCCCGCAGCGCGTGACGGTCCACCTGCTCGGCGGCCAGTCACTCAAGGGCGTCGTCGTCGAGTTCGACCGCGTCAACGAGGTCCTCGTCCTGGACGAGTACGCGCACGGCGCCGCTGTGACCCGGCACGAATCTCCCGTGCACACGATCGTGTTGTGGGCCATCCAGGCCGTCACGGTCCACAAGCATGACTGACACCCCGGGACTGGCCAGATCTGGAAGTAGGTACTAATCTCCCTTCTTACTATGAAGGACGTACATATTTACCAGTCCGACTCCGCCGGTTATCTCTACGACCCCCGCGTCAGAGCGGCGATGACCCAGTTCACCGACCACGAGGACGGCCTGCCGCCGCTGGAGGCGGCCGCGGCCGTCCGCACCGCCTATCACGCGGTCGAGCGCATGCGCGCCCACGGCTCCGAGGGAAGAGGGGTCAGCGCGGGCGCCCTCGACCTGCTCGTCCGGCTGAGCGCCGCCGAGCGGGGGATCAGCATCGGCGACCTCGCCCGAGCCGCGGGCGTCAGTTCGCGCAACGTCACCGGCCTGGTCGACACGCTCGAACGCGACGGGCTCGTCCGCCGGGTCCCCGACCCGGGAGACCGGCGCGCCGTCCTGGCCGAGATCACGCCTGCCGGGCGCGCCTGGGTCGAGGCGTTCCGCAGGCCGGCGCAGCTCGCCATGCGGGCGATGTTCGACGGGTTCACGCCCGAGGAGCTGGTCGTCTTCCGTGACATGTGCCTGCGGCTGGCCGCCAACCAGCATCGCCTGGCCGACCACCTGGCCCAGAGCGGATCCCGGCCATGACCATGACCGCACAGGAGCGGACTCGCCGCGCCGTCCGCGGCTACCACGAAGCCCGCTTCCGCGGCGACGTGCCCGCGGCCGCGGCGCACCTGGGTGAGCCGTTCCGCTTCCACAGCCCGTTCATCAGCTCAGACGACCGGACCGGCCACCTGGCGACCCTGCCGGGGTTCGTGTCGATCGTGACCGGCGTCGAGCTCATCAGCGAGCTGTACGGCGAAGCCGAGGCGACGCTCGTGTACGACGTGCACACCGCGACACCGGCCGGCACCCAGCGCACGGCCGAGCACTTCCGCCTGGCCGACGGCAAGATCGTCTCGATCATGCTGGTGTTCGACGCCGCACCCTGGCAGTCGATGAAGGCCCAGATCGAGCCATGAGACGAGACGCGCGCCTGCCTGGCGCGCGTCTCCCGTGGCCGCCTACCGCCGGTCCGCCCGGCAGCCCGCCCACCGAACCGCGTGGTCGGCGGGCGGGAGCCGTCGACGGTCAGACCCCCGCCGGGTGCCAGACCGTCTTGGTCTCCAGGAACGCGGTCATCCGGCCGATCCCCGGGTCCGCGTTCCAGTCCACCGCCGCGGGCCGTACCACCCGCTTGAGGTTCTCCGCCGCGTCCTGCTCGCACCGCAGCGCCAGGTCGGCGTCCGCCACCCCGGTGAGGTCCAGCCCGTTGACGTCCATGTGCGCCGCCAGCCAGGGCGCGATCTCCGCCTGGTGCCCGGTGAGGATGTTGACCACCCCGCCGGGCAGGTCCGAGGTCGCCAGGACCTCGGCCAGCGTGATCGCGGCCAGCGGCGAGCTCTCCGACGCCACGACCACGCACGTGTTGCCGGTGACGATGACCGGCGCCACGACGGAGACGAGCCCGAGCAGCGGGTCGGCGGGCGCGATCACCGCGACCACGCCGGTTGGTTCGGGCGACGACAGGTTGAAGTACGGCCCCGCGACGGGGTTGGCCGACCCGCGCACCGACGCGATCTTGTCGGACCAGCCCGCGTACCAGACGAGGCGGTCGATGGCGGCGTCCACCTGCTCGAGGGCGGCCTTCTTGCCCAGGCCGACGATCTCGTCGGCGAACTGGCCGCGGCGGCCCTCCAGCATCTCGGCGACGCGGTAGAGGATCTGCCCCCTGTTGTACGGCGTGGCCGCCGACCACCCAGGGAACGCCTTGCGCGCGGCCGACACGGCGTCGCGCGCGTCCTTGCGTGAGGCGCGGGAAGCGTTGGCCAGGAAGTCTCCCTTGGGGGACGCCACGACGTACGACCTTCCGCTCTCGGAACGCGGGAACGCCCCGCCGATGAACAGCTTGTAGGTCTTGCGGACGGTCAACCTGGTCATCGCTTCTCCTCCGCCGGCCGTACGGGAACGAAGATCTGGCCGCAGCGGCTGACCCCGCAGCGGTGGGCGAACCAGCCGGTCCGCACGGGGCGGCCCGCGCGGGCGTAGGCGTGACCGCGGGTGGCGTAGGCGCGCCGGGCCCGCCTGCGCCGCAGGCGATGATCACACGTCAAGGTAGGCCTCCAGCCCCGCGATGCCGCCTTCACGGCCGTAGCCCGATTCCTTGTAGCCGCCGAAGGGCGAGGTCGGGTCGAACTTGTTGAAGGTGTTGGCCCAGACGACTCCGGCGCGGAGCCGGTCGGCCATCCACAGGATGCGCGAGCCCTTCTCCGTCCACACGCCCGCGGACAGGCCGTAGGGGGTGTTGTTCGCCTTCTCGACCGCTTCGGCGGGGGTGCGGAAGGTCAGCACGGAAAGGACGGGGCCGAAGATCTCCTCCCGGGCGATGCGGTGCGACTGCGCCACGCCGGTGAAGATCGTGGGAGGGAACCAGAAGCCCTTGTCGGGCAGCGGGCACGCCGGCGACCAGCGCTCGGCGCCCTCGGACTCCCCGGCCTGCGACAGTTCCCTGATCCTGGCGAGCTGCGCGGCGGAGTTGATCGCGCCGATGTCGGTGTTCTTGTCCAGCGGGTCGCCGAGACGGAGGGTGGACAGCCGCCGCTTGAGCGAGTCGAGCAGCTCGTCCTGCACCGACTCCTGCACCAGCAGGCGGGAGCCCGCACAGCAGACGTGTCCCTGGTTGAAGAAGATGCCGTTGACGATGCCCTCGACCGCCTGGTCGATGGCGGCGTCGTCGAAGACGATGTTGGCGGCCTTGCCGCCGAGCTCGAGCGTGAGCTTCTTCGACGTGCCGGCCACCGTACGGGCGATGATCCTGCCGACCTCGGTGGAGCCGGTGAAGGCGACCTTGTTGACGTCGGGGTGCGCGACGACGGCGGCGCCGGTCTCGCCCGCGCCCGTGACGATGTTGACGACGCCCGGCGGCAGCTCGGCCTGCCGGCAGATCTCGGCGAACAGCAGCGCGGTCAGCGGCGTGGTCTCGGCGGGCTTGAGCACGACCGTGTTGCCGCAGGCCAGCGCGGGGGCGATCTTCCAGGCCAGCATCAGCAGCGGGAAGTTCCACGGGATGACCTGGCCGGCCACGCCCAGCGGCCGGTCGCCGAAGCCGGCGTAGGCGAGCTTGTCGGCCCACCCGGCGTAGTAGAAGAAGTGCGCGGCGACGAGCGGCACGTCGACGTCCCGCGACTCGCGGATGGGCTTGCCGTTGTCCAGCGACTCCAGGACGGCCAGCTCGCGGGCCCGCTCCTGGATGATCCTGGCGATCCTGAACAGGTACTTGGCCCGCTCGGCGCCGGGCAGCGACGACCAGACGCCGAAGGCCTTGCGGGCGGCCTGCACGGCGCGGTCCACATCGTCGGAGGTGGCGGTGGCGACCTCGGCCAGCGTCTCCTCGGTGGCCGGGTTGACCGTCTTGAACGTGGGCCCTGAGCCGTCCACGAACTCGCCGTTGATGAACAGCCCGTACGACGGCTGGATGTCGACGACGTCGCGCGACTCGGGTGCGGGGGCGTACTCGAACACCATCGTGATCAGTCCAGGGTGAAGTAGTCGGGACCGGCGTACCGGCCGGTGGCGAGCTTCTGCCGCTGCATCAGCAGGTCGTTCAGCAGCGAGGAGGCGCCGAGCCTGAACCAGTCGGGGGTGAGCCAGTCGTCGCCGGCGGTCTCGTTGACCAGCACGAGGTTCTTGATCGCGTCCTTGGTCGTGCGGATCCCGCCCGCGGGCTTCACGCCGACCTGGCGGCCCGTCCGGTCGCGGAAGTCGCGCACCGCCTCCAGCATGACCAGCGTCACCGGGAGCGTGGCCGCGGGGGCGACCTTGCCGGTGGAGGTCTTGATGAAGTCGGCCCCCGCGATCATGGCCAGCCACGAGGCGCGCCGTACGTTGTCGTAGGTCGCCAGCTCGCCCGTCTCCAGGATCACCTTCAGGTGGGCCTCGCCGCAGGCCGCCTTCACCGCGACGATCTCCTCGAACACCTTCAGGTAGCCGCCGGACAGGAACGCGCCCCTGTCGATCACCATGTCGATCTCGTCCGCGCCGGCGGCGACGGCCAGCGCGGTGTCGCTCACCTTGACCTCGAGCGAGGATCGGCCGCTGGGGAACGCCGTGGCCACCGAGGCCACCTTCACGCCCGACCCCCGCAGCGCCTCGACCGCCACCGGCACCAGGTCGGGGTAGACGCAGACGGCGGCCACCTGCGGCGCGCCCGCGCCCGGGTACATCGCCTTGGTGCACATCGCCCGGACCTTGCCGGCGGTGTCGGCGCCCTCCAGGGTGGTCAGATCGACCATCGAGATGGCCAGGTCGATGGCCTGGGCCTTGGCGGTCGTCTTGATGGAGCGGGTGGAGAGCATGGCAGCCCGCTGGTCCGCGCCCACCCGGTCGACACCGGGCAGGCCGTGCAGGAAGGCGCGCAGCGTGGCGTCCGAGGAGGCCACGTCCGCGAGCGAGGTAGTCACAGTTGACACCATCACAGCATCGCCGACCCGGACGGGTAGTTCCAAACCGGACCTGCCGGAATGTTCATTGATAGGTCAGCACCAATTGCCGTACCCCCGTGGGGGCGCTCTCCTCCACCGTCGCCCACATCCGCGTGGTGCCCGGCACGTTGGCCAGACCCCTGATCTCGGCGCGTGCCGTGCCCGGCGGGCTCACGACGATCTCCGTCCAGGCGCCGTCCACGAAGCGGACGAGCGCGTCGGGCCTGCCCGGCCGGGCCGCGGCCAGCCACAGCCCGCTGCCTCCGTCCGTGGCCACGCGGGTGTAGGCGGTGGCGGGCGCCCGGTGGCGGAGGAACCGCCACGCCCTGCCGTTCCAGCGCAGCAGCACCGCCTCGCGCGGCAGGCCGCCCACCGTGATCGCCCCCACCGCGTACCCCAGCCCCGGGTACGGCATGACGATGTCGTTGAGCTCGAGGTAGCCGCCCTCGGGCAGGTCGACGCGCGGGAGCGGCGTGCGCGCCCACTCCGTGCCGGTCCACCGCATGATCGAGGCGACACGCTCGCCGTCGTAGCCGAGCTTGTCCTCGCCGGGGCTGCTCAGCGCCCACACCCGCCGCGCAGGCACCGCCGCGAAGTCGCTGATCGGCAGCGGTGCGGGCACCGTCCGCCAGGCCGTACCCGTCCAGTGCCAGAGCTCGTCGGTCATGCCGTACGGACCGAACCGCAGCCCGGCCGCCCAGCAGTCGTCGGCGCCGGTGGCGGCGGCCGCCGTCACGTGCGCGGACTCCACCGCGATCGGCAGGCTGGTCCACCCGCCCGCCGCGTGGCGGCGGACCTCGATGTGGTCGGGGTGCTCCTCGAACCTCCAGCTCACCCCCGGTCCGGCCGGCGTCACCAGGTACGGCACGGGCTGGTCGATCTCGTCCTGCCAGGCCGTGCCGTCCCAGCGCAGGACCGGCAGGCCCGCGCGTACCACCCAGGCGTCGTCGGGCCCGCCGGCGCCGACCTCGCCGAGACCGCCCCACATGTTCGCCTCAGCCGTGACCGAGACACGCCACTCATGGTCCTGAGCTGCGACGGGAAAGCCCGCGACGAGCAACGCGCCGACCACCGCGGTGATCATCCATAGCCTCACGGCGCACCATCGTGGCCTGTCTAAGGCGATGCCCAGGCGTGTCCTAGGTAGTCCTAAGCCGATGGTTCGGCAGAGATAAGGCATCCGACCGATGTGACGGGGTGGGCCTTAGCCCGAACCTAAACATGTCGGCAAAGACAGGAGAAAGTAGCCATGAACCCCGAGATCGAATACCAGCTCATGCAGACCCACGCCCAGGAGCTCCGCCAGGCCGCCGCGGCACACCGCCGAGTACGCGAGGCCCAGCGGTCCGGTGAGTCCGAGCGTCGCCACCGCTCGGTCTTCGGCAAGCTCCGCAAGTCATGACCATGTCACGAGAGCCCGGCCGCATCCTCCCTCGCGGCCGGGCCTCTCAACCCCCCTAACCGGTAAGGGTCATATGTCATGCTTGAGGACGTGTTGGGGCGTTCCGTAAGTCCCGTCTTCGTAGGACGGGAAGCAGAGCTGTCAGTCCTGACCGAGTCCTTCGACGAAGCCCGCAAGGGCGCGGCCACCGCCGTGCTCCTGGGCGGGGAAGCGGGAGTCGGCAAGACCAGACTGGTGCAGAGCTTCGCCGAGCGCGCCGCGAACGACGGCGCGCAGGTTCTGTTCGGTGGCTGCGTCGAGCTGTCCACCGACGGGCTGGCCTACGCCCCTTTCACCGCCGCCCTCCGCCAGCTCGTCAGGGAGATGGGCACGGCCAGGATCGGCGCGCTGCTGCCCGACGGCGCGGAGCGCGACCTGGCCAGGCTGCTTCCCGAGTTCGGCGAGCCGTCCGCCGACGGCGATACCGACACCGGCCGGGCCAGGCTCTTCGAGCAGTTCCTCACCCTGCTCGAACGGCTCGCCGAGTCGCGGCCCGTCGTGCTGGTCATCGAGGACATCCACTGGGCCGACCGGTCCAGCCGCGACCTGATCGCCTTCCTCAGCCGCAACCTGCGCGAGTCGCAGCTGCTCATGGTCCTGACCTACCGCTCGGACGACCTGCACCGCCAGCACCCCCTCCGGCCGGTCCTGGCCGAGCTCGGGCGGGTCGCGGGCGTGATCCGGCTCGACCTGCCGCGCCTGTCGCGCGACGAGGTCGCCGAGCAGATGGCCGGGATCCTCGGCGCTCCCCCTCTGTACTCCCGCATCGAGACCGTCTACCAGCGCAGCCAGGGCATCCCGCTGTTCGTCGAGGCCCTGATGGACTGCGACGACGGCGCCGGGGAGGTGCCCGACTCCCTCACCGACCTCATCCTCGGCTCGGTCGAACGGCTGCCCGAGGAGACCCAGCGCGTCCTGCGCATCGCCGCCGCGGGCGGCATCCGCGTCGGCCACGCTCTGCTCTCGGCCGTCAGCGGGCTGTCGGACATCGACCTGGAGACGGCGTTGCGTCCCGCCATCGCGGGCAACGTGCTCCAGATCGCCGACAACCGGGCCTACGTCTTCCGGCACGCGCTCATCCGCGAGGCCGTACACGACGAGCTGCTGCCCGGCGAGCACCAGCGCCTGCACGGGCGCTACGCCGAGGAGATCTCCCGCGACCGCGGCCTCGTGCCGCCCGGCAGGGCGGCCGTCGAGATCGCCCACCACTGGTACGGCGCGCGCAACGACCAGTGGGCGCTCATCTCGGCCTGGGAGGCGGCGCAGAAGTCGTTCGGCGCCTTCGCCTACACCGAGGCCATCCCCCTGCTCGAACGCGTCCTCATGCTGTGGGACAAGGTGCCGGGCGCCTGCGGCGACATCGGCGTGGACCACACCGCCGTGCTCGAACGCGCCTCCGAGGCCAGCCACGCCTGCGGCGACATCGACAAGGGCGTCAAGTTCGTCAAGGCCGCGCTCGACCAGCTCGACGAGCACGCCGAACCCGAGCGGGTGGCCGCGCTGCTGGTCCGCTGGGGCAACTTCCAGCTGGCCAAGGCCAAGCCCGGCGCGCAGGAGAAGTTCAGGCACGCGCTCAGCCTGGTGCCCGAGCCCGGTCCGGCCCGCGCCGACGTGCTGGTGAAGCTCAGCCGCCACCTCATGCTCAAGGGCGAGCTCGCCGAGGGCACCGCGCTCGCCGAGGAGGGCCTGGAGCTGGCCAGGACGCTCGGACTCCAGGTCATCGAAGCCGATCTGATCATGAACCTGGCCCTCGGCTACTCCCTCGACGGCGACATCGAGCGCACCTTCGAGAGCAACCGGCGGGCCATGCGCATCGGCGAGCAGGTGGGCTCCGGCCAGGTCATCCTGCGCGCGCTGGCCAACAACGTCGACGCGCTGAACGACCTCGGCCGCTCCGCCGAGGCCATCGAGCTGGCCCACGAGGGCGAGCTGCTGGCCAAGAAGTACGGCAGGATCAGGACCTCCGGCACCTTCATCCTCAACAACCTGGCCGAGTGCCTGGAGGCGCTGGGCCGGTGGGACGAGGCGGTCCAGGTCATCGAGTACGCGCTCACCCTCGGCCCCACCATCAGGGTCCGCCACCACGTCCTGCGCGCCCGCGCCGACATCGCGATGGCCCGCGGCGAGCTGGACCTGGTGGAGAGCATCCTGTCCGAACTCGGGGTGCTTACCGAGCGCCCCGAGACCTTCGTGCAGGACATCACCAACAGCACCCGCCTGCACATCGGCTGGCACCTGCTCAGGGGCGAACCCGACCACGCGCTCGCGGTCGCCGAACGGATGCTCAGCAGGCCCAGCCAGGCGAGCAAGGCAGGGCTGGTCTGGCGGCTGCTGGCCCTCATCGGCGCCGTCTGCGACGCCGCGGCACCCGCCGTGCCCGAGCGGGCCGCCGCCGTCCGCGCCATGGCCGCCGAGGTGGCCGCGTCGCTCGTGGTCATCGGCCCTGTCTCCGAGGCCTACCGCCTCACCTTCACCGGCGACTTCGACGCCGCCGCCGTCGCGTGGGAACGGCTCGACCGGCCCCACGCGCACGCCAAGTCACTCCTGCGGGCCGCCACGGCACTCGCCAAGACCGGCGACAAGGACGGCGCCGCCGCGCGGCTGCGCACCGCCTATCCCCTGGCCGGCGGCCTGTCCGCGGCGCCGCTGGTGATCGAGATCGAGAACCTGGCCCGCCGCCTCGGCGTCGGGCTCGTGGAGGAGAGCGGGCCCGCGCCCGACCTGCTGACGCCGCGCGAGCTGGAGGTGCTGCGGCTGGTCGCCCTCGGGCGGACCAACAGGGACATCGCGACGGAGCTGTTCATCTCGGCGAAGACGGTCAGCGTGCACGTGTCGAACATCCTCGGCAAGCTGGGCGTCTCGACCCGCGGCGAGGCGACGGCCGCGGCCCACCGCCTGGCCCTGTTAACCGTCTGAACCCGGGGCCGACGGCTCGACCCCGGGATCGACGGCTCGGGCCGTCAGAGGAGCGGCTCCACCAGTAGCAGCACGCCGAACAGGGCGAAGGCGGCGGCCGCGCCGTACCGGATGGCCTTCTCGGGCAGGTGCCGGCCGAGCAGCCGACCGACCACGATCGCCAGCGCGTCGGCGGCGACCATGCCGACGGTCGACCCGATCCACGTGCCGAGCCATCCGTGCTGCGTCGCCAGCGTGATCGTGGCCAGCATCGTCTTGTCGCCCAGCTCGCTCAGGAAGAACGCCACGGTCACCGCGATCAGCACGTGGCGCGTGGCGCGCTTGGCCTTCTGCGACTCCTCCTCAGTCAGCTCGTCGCCGCGGAGTGTCCAGAGCGCGAACCCGAGGAACGCGACGCCCGCGGCGATGGAAATGGCGGTGGTCGGCAGCGCGTCGCCGATCAGCCCGCCGACGGCGACGCTCACCAGGTGGACCACCGTCGTCGCGATCGTGATGCCCGCCAGCACGGGCCAGGGCTTGAATCGGGTGGCGAACGTCATCGCCATCAACTGGCTCTTGTCGCCCAGCTCGGCGACGAAGATCACCGCAAGGCTGATCCAGAAAGCTTCCACAGGTCCTCTTCCAAACGGCCGGACCGGAAGCGACTCAACGAGGGCAGCACGACTTCGGCCCGGCAGGGTTGCCAGGCCGAAGGTCTCGTCCGCCTGTTACAGGCCCGCGCGACCGGGCAGATGCCAGCATGTCGACCGCGCGAATTGAGGACTACTCCCCTTCGGAATACGGAAACGAGCTTACCCGATGGACGAGCTTTACCGTCGCTGGCTGCTGGAGATGTGGAACGGCGACTTCGATCTCGCCGACGAGCTGGTCTCGCCCGACTTCGTGGGGCACTGGCCGGGCATGGACGTGCACGGCCCCGAGGGGCTGAAAGGCGCGCTGGCGCAGGGGTTCGAGCCGTTCGCGAACGTGGCGGTCACGCTGGACGTGGGGCCGATCGTCGACGGTGACACCGTGGCCGCCCGCTGGACGTTCACCGGCGACCACACGGGCGTCATCCCGGGCGTGGGCGTGACCAGGATCACCTTCAGCGGGCACGACATCCTCCGCGCGGAGAACGGCAGGTTCGTCGAGTACTGGGTGATCTCCGACACCCGCTGGATACACGGCTAGGACGGCGGGCCTCCCGGCGCTCAGAGCGCGCAGCCGACCATCACGGGTTCGTTGACGAGCGTGACGCCGAACTTCTCCCGCACCCCTTCCCGCACCTCCCGCGCCAGGGCGAGCAGGTCGGCGGTGGTGCCCTCGCCGTTGGGGTTGGTCAGGGCGAGGGTGTGCTTGGTGGAGATGCGGACGGGGCCGCGCGCGTAGCCCTTGGGGAACCCGGCCTGCTCGATCAGCCAGGCCGCGGACACCTTGACGGTGCCGCCGGGCATCTCCCACCGAGGGGTGCCGGCGCCGAGCGCGGCGGCCTGCTCGGCGGAGATGATCGGGTTGGTGAAGAACGAGCCCGCGCTGCGGGTGTCGGGGTCGGCGGGGTCGAGCACCATGCCCTTGCCCCTGCGCAGGCCGAGGACGGCCGAGCGCACCTCTGCGAGCGGCGCCCGCTCGCCGACCCTGGTGACGAGTTCCCGATAGGTCAACGCGCCCGACATTTCCGAAATGTCGAGCAAGAACGTCACAGCGAGCACCACGTACCGGCCGAGGTCCTGCTTGAACGCGCTCGTTCGGTAGGCGAAGCCGCACCGCCGCGCCTCGACGTCGCGCACCTCGCGCGTGCGCCGGTCATAGACCCGCACGCAGCGCACCGTCTGCGACACTTCCTGCCCGTACGCGCCCACGTTCTGGATGGGCGTCGACCCGGCCTGACCAGGAATGCCCGACATGCACTCCAGGCCCGCCCAGCCCTCCGCCACCGCGCGGGCCACCAGCGGATCCCAGTCCTCCCCGGCCTGCACCTCGACCGCCACCTGGTCGCCGTCGCGCGAGACGCTCACCCCGCGCGTGGCCACCTTGATCACCAGGCCGTCGAAGCCGTCGTCGGACACCACCAGGTTGCTGCCGCCGCCCAGCAGCAGCGTCGGTTCCTCCCGCCGGTCCGCGTCGGCCACCAGGGACACCAGCTCCTCCGCCGAGGTCGCCGCCGCGTAGGCCCGCGCGGGCCCACCCAGCCGGAGTGTCGTGTACGGCGCAAGCAGCCTCTGGTCTCGCATAAGCCCCAAGCCTACGAGGAACGCAGCATGCGCAGCACCCTGTCGTAGGTCCGGCGCGATTCCCTGTCCCGGTAGTCGTGGGAAACGTCGTGGTAGGTGTGGTGGCGGCCCTGCCGTACCGGCAGGCGCTTGCCGGGGACGACCAGCGGGCCCTCCAGCGCGAGCGACAGCTCCAGGTCGGCGTTGCGGTAGTAGCGCGCCTGCTCGGGGAACGCGCCGAGCGCGGCGCCCCGCCGTACCGCCATGAGATACCCCAGCAGCCCCCGCACCCGGCCGGGACCCGCCTCGTGCCACTCCATGCCGCCCTCCGCGGGTTCGACCCCCTTCCAGCCCGCCGCCACGGCCCCGTCGTTGATCGCCGCGACCAGCGGCGTCAGCGCGTCGCCCTCCAGCACGGTCGAGGTCTCCATCAGGACGTGCACGTCGGAGGTGTCCAGCCGCATCAGCGTCATACGGCACGCGCCCCACTCGGCCGTGCCCCCTCGCCAGTGCGGCGTCTCGGCGACGTGCCACACGGTGAGGCGCTCGTGATGGCCCTCCGCGAGCTCGTGGAGCGCCGTGCCCGCGCCCTCCAGGTCGCCGAGGTCCAGCGCGAGGATCTTGGCGGTGGTGTGCTCGAGCAGCGCGCTCACGCACTCGCGAACGTCCTCCCCCCAGCCGTCCACCACCAGTCCGACGCCGACCTTCACCTCATGGGTCTCGATCCGCTGCCGCTCCAGGTCGATGCCCGCCTCGTCGAGCCGGTTGACGGCCAGCGTGGAGTCCCAGATCTGCTGCGCGTGGACCATGGCGTCCGCCACCGGATGCGGCTCCCAGGTATGCGCGCCCTCGCTCTCCTCCTCGCCGGCGCCCCACTCGAGGGAATGATCGATCGGCGGCAGCCGGCCCTCCACGCGGTCGTCCGTCACCGCGCTGATGGGGATCGACCGCACCGACGGCCACACCTCGAACAGCGGCTTCTCCCTCAGCTCGAACCCCGCCGCCGTGTCGCGCACCAGCCAGCCGGCCTGCTCGATCTCACGCCTGAGCGCGTCGGCGGCCCCGTACTGCCGTTCCGCCCTGGCCTTGGCCCGCCGCTCGGCGAGCTCGACGACGTGTCGCGGCGCATCACTCATGCTCCACGCTTACCCACTGGATCCGGCGAAACGCCGTTTTCCGCCGGTGTCTCGATGTCAATCTCGGCAGGCACCGCCGTACCTGCGCGGGGCGGCGCTTCTCCACTCTCACCGGGCGTTCACCGATCACCGGGAGGTTCCGTGTCCGCGTACGGCCCGGCGCTGTTCGTATCCCGCAAGGACGGTCACGCGCTACGGGGTCGAACGCTGAGCTGCGGCAGGACGGATGGCGCCCGAGATCGAGAAGCACAGCCACTTCATTCCGGCCGAACAGGTCCACGCCCTCGCCGAAGCCCTACCGGCCCGCTTCGCCACGGTCGTCTACCTCGCCGCCGCCTGCGGGCTCCGGGGTGGCGAAATCTTCGGCTTGGAACTCGATCACATCGATCTCGACCGTCGTGAGGTCGACATCGCCCAGCAGCTCGTCTGCGTGAACGGTCGCAAGCCGTACCTCGGCCCTCCGAAGACCAAGACCTCTGCCCGCACGATCGAACTGCCGGAACTGGTCTGCAAGGCCCTGCGCGAGCACCTGAAGCGCTTCGCCATCCCAGAGAACGAGATCGACGACGAGACCGATTCGCGCAATCCGCAACGCCGTACAGCCCAGCTCTTGTTCACCACGAACATGCTGCTGCCCGTGCACCGCGCAACCTGGTCGCAATTCTGGTCACCAGCGGCCCGTACGGCCGGCATCCCGCCGCGCATCGGCCTGCACTGCCTGCGGCACTACTTCGCGACCCTGCTGATCCACAAGGGCGCCTCGGTGAAGACCGTCCAGCTCGCCCTCGGTCACTCGTCGCCGATGGTCACGCTCAACACGTACGTCGGGGAGTGGCCCGAGGCACACGAGAAGACGCGTGCCCTCGTGGACAGCGCGCTCGGCCGTGTGCCCCAGATGTGCCCTCCCGGCTCATCCCGCCGATAGATCCCCAGGCCAGAGCCGTGATCAACTCGTTTTTCAGCGGTAGTTCGTGAACTGCAGGGCGATGTCGAGGTCCTTGCCCTTGAGCAGCGCGATGACGTCCTGCAGCTCGTCCTTCTTCTTGGAACTGACCCTGAGCTCCTCGCCCTGGATCTGCGCCTTGACCCCCTTGGGACCCTCATCCCTGATGATCTTGGAGATCTTCTTGGCGTGCTCCTGGTCGATGCCCTCCTTGAGGGCGACCAGCATCCGATACTCCTTACCGGACAGCTTCGGCTCGTCGGCGTCGAGGATCTTCAGGGAGAGGCCACGCTTGATCACCTTCTCCTTGAAGACGTCGAGCGCGGCGTTGACCCGCTCCTCGCTGTTGGCCTTGAGCTCGATGCTGTTCTGCCCGGACCAGCTGATGGCTGCCCCAGTGCCCTTGAAGTCGAAGCGGTGTCCGATCTCCTTGACCGTCTGGTTCAGCGCGTTGTCGACCTCCTGGCGGTCGATCTTGCTGACGATGTCAAAGCTGCTGTCGGCCATCGGTGTGAGTGTCCTCTCTTCGTCCCTTCTGACCTTAGCGACCGCGAGGCGCCGGGGTGGGGACCGGGCGCGGGACAAACCGATGTCACGTGCGCCTCCAAAGTCCGCTATTCTTCTGTCTGTCGCCGCGAGCGGATGACACGGCAGGTTGCCCGAGTGGCCAATGGGAGCGGACTGTAAATCCGTCGGCTTAGCCTACCCAGGTTCGAACCCTGGACCTGCCACAGCAGTACAAAGAGGCCCGTCACCAGCAAAACGCGGTGACGGGCCTCTTTCGTCATGTCTGAGGCGCTCCGGCGATCGCTGGTCGTCTACGAGTTGCTGTGCCCAATACGTGCCCAAGTTTGGTTGGGCCCCAAAAGCTGCGAGCGCTGGAGGGGTCCCCCATTTCAGATCAGGCAGCTCTGGCACTGAGAGGAAGCGCGCTTGTCCATGGCTGCGGGCTGTTCTTCGCGATGGCGAAGGTGTCGGCGGCCTTGGCCTGAGCGGCGGGTATCTTCTCGCCGATCAGGACGGCCTCGGGTTGCGCAGCGCCTGATCGTTCCACGCCGACCACGGCGTAGTCGGCCTTGACGTCGACCAGCATGTTCACCCCGCCCGCAGCGATGATCATCTGGTTCGTCAGCCCAGTGCCGCCCCGCTGTTGACCGCTTGGGCGGCCTTCTGCGGCTGAGTGACGACGGAGAAGGCCGCGAGGATCATCAGGACCGCGGGCAGGAATCGGCGAGGTCGGACAGGCATCGGTAACCATCCCTTCGTGGTCAGCGCCTGGCAATAGCCTGCCCATACAGGTGTCGTACAGGTAGGCACCGGCTGAAGATCGCCACTTGGATCCCGGACTTCTACAACGTCAAGCGGAGACACAGCGCCAACGATGGGCTGCCGCCTGTCACATTCGAGCGGCAGATGATCGAGAAGAGGCAAGCGTCATCGGCCCTGCTGAGGGCCGCTGCGGCATAAGACCGTCTCCACGGTTTGAGGGGATTGACCCCCCGTAGACTCCGCTATTCGGGCGACCGCATAGGCCCCCGCACGATCGGCAAGGGGGTCCTCCATGCAAGTTGTCTAGGCCCCCCTTGACGAAGCTCCTACGCTGGCTGACATGACAGAAGAAGGCGTGAGCGAGGCGGTCAAAATCGCGCTTGCTGACCTCGGGCGCGCTTTCGAAGCGGCAGTGGTTGCGATCGACGCAGAGCCCGATCCCAACCGTGCGTACGGCGAGCAACGGAACTCGTGGAGACGCTCAGACGGCTCATCGAAGCCTCTGGAGATCATCGCGCGCTTACCGCCGCCCGCATCTTCGAGCAGGAGCGGATGTCGCTGGCCGATCTGGCCGGCCGCATCGGAGTGTCGAAGGCACGAGCAGCCCAGTTGATCAAGACGGCGAAGGACGCCACTGATCAGCGTGGAACCGCGACGAAGGAGACTCAGTGAGCGAGCGCACCGAAGTTCGGGTAGAGGTATGGCCGGTCTCGGCGGACCCCACCGGAATTTGGCTGATCAGCGGGAGCGACGCATGGCGCTCCTCGGCCATCCTTCAGGAGAGCGACCCGCACACGGCTGTCACTGACCTCTTGGAGGCGAACAAGGCCGCTTCGGGCGTGAAGCTTCTGCACTCGACTTCATGGCGCGCCGATGGCCAGGCCGTCATCCTGACCTATGTCGCGGTCATCGACTGCCTGGACTACGTCCGCGACCAGTGGTCCGAAGCGAAGCCGATCAGCCCGGCCCTGACCGACGTTGTCGGCAAGCCCATCGAGGTCGAGGCGACCGAGGCGCCGATTCCGCGGTACATAGACGTTCTCCTGCACGGAATGCGCCACCTGCAATTCCTGCTGCAGACCGACTCCTCGGCTCGTGACGCGTTGTGCGACACGTGGCGGCAGCACCTTGCGGCATTCCGTCCTGCGCTGGCCGGGATGTACGACCAGAGACGCGGCGAGGAGCCCATCACCATCGCTGATGGACAGATCGCTTAGGGGTAGGCATGGCAGAACACTCTGAGCATCAGCGTCGGGCGTACGAACTGCTGGGCGTACTCCTGGAACGAGCCGCCCGCGAGGACTTGCCGGTCATCGCCTGGACCGTGGCGAGCACCCAGTCCGAACCGATACTCGCCGGGCACTGCGAGGCGGTCGACCCGATTCAACGACAGGACGACTTTGAGGCCTGGCGGTCAGCCCTCGGGACCGAGGCATGGCCGAACGGCATCAAGCAGAACTACGGCATTCGCCTCCACGCCTCTGCGGTGGATCAGGCGACGGGCGTGACCGTCACACTGGCGGCGGAGGTTCGCAACGACGAGATGTGACACGGGGACGTCGTCGCACAATCCGCAGTAAGCCCTCAGAGGAGCGATCTTCTGGGGGCTTACGGCTTTCAGTCAGGCGTCGCCCGCGCTCAGCGCAATCACGCAGAACTCCGCAGAATCAGACCATGTCCGCTTCGCCATCACTCGCAGGCTGAGGCGCGGCCACGAAGGTCCCCTTCGCTGGCAGGGTCACGACCAGACCACGTTGACGCAGCTCCTCGATCGCACGGCGAGCGGTACCGAGCGCCAGACTGGCTCATCGAACGATCCGAGGGCATCTGGTGGGCCACCGGGGCATGTTGGGAGCCCGGCTGCACCTGCAAGCGGACGATCCACCATTACAGCACTCTCGGGCTCGTCGTCCTCCTTGCCAGCGCGAACGGCGAAGTGTCCTGATGTGGACCACTTTGCGATCGGCCCGTTGCGATCCTCGGTCGCCCCGGAGGGCGACCGCCACTTTCGGGACGTTCGCTTTGCGGTTCTCCGACTGGTTGTTGCGATCCTCGGTCGCCCCGGAGGGCGACCGCCACATCGCGGTCTTGACGACGTCGGCCAGGATCAGCGTGTTGCGATCCTCGGTCGCCCCGGAGGGCGACCGCCACTGCTCGTGCTCTTGGCCGCGGTGAACGTGATGTCGTAGTTGCGATCCTCGGTCGCCCCGGAGGGCGACCGCCACCGGCGAGAGACCGCCCAGCAGATCGCCACAGCGATCGTTGCGATCCTCGGTCGCCCCGGAGGGCGACCGCCACCCTGATCGTGGGCGCGGAGCCGTGCTGCGGCCTCGCGGTTGCGATCCTCGGTCGCCCCGGAGGGCGACCGCCACCTCTCCGTCGCCGACCTCAACCGAGTTCGGAAGGGGTTGCGATCCTCGGTCGCCCCGGAGGGCGACCGCCACCACGAGCGCCAGCGAGCACCAGCGCCCCTCTCGCGATGTTGCGATCCTCGGTCGCCCCGGAGGGCGACCGCCACATCGCGGGCAGCTCCGCTTCGGGGTGACGTCGGCGTTGCGATCCTCGGTCGCCCCGGAGGGCGACCGCCACCGGAGAACGGCCGGGCTCACCTGATCGGCATCCCTGTTGCGATCCTCGGTCGCCCCGGAGGGCGACCGCCACCTGGCGGATGCGCTTCAGCACGGCCACGTGGCTCGTGCCGTTGCGATCCTCGGTCGCCCCGGAGGGCGACCGCCACGGGCCGAGAACGCCGTGCTTGGCGACGCCGTCCACATGGTTGCGATCCTCGGTCGCCCCGGAGGGCGACCGCCACCTGGGCACTGCCCGGCGGCACCGTGGACCCCGGAGAGTTGCGATCCTCGGTCGCCCCGGAGGGCGACCGCCACCAAGCGGGCCGGGGGTGGTCGCACTCTGAGCGTGTCGTTGCGATCCTCGGTCGCCCCGGAGGGCGACCGCCACCCAGGAGCAGCGATCCGAGCGCCGACCACTTGGCGTTGCGATCCTCGGTCGCCCCGGAGGGCGACCGCCACTCCCGACGACTTCATGGAAGTTTCCTACTACGCGGTTGCGATCCTCGGTCGCCCCGGAGGGCGACCGCCACCCCCAGCTCGCATCCCGATGGGGATCTCGTCTACCTGGTTGCGATCCTCGGTCGCCCCGGAGGGCGACCGCCACGGTGACCATCTGCCGAACGGTCTCCCGCGTGGCCGTTGCGATCCTCGGTCGCCCCGGAGGGCGACCGCCACTCTGCTCACCGAGCAGACCGAGCACCACCGTGGGAAGGTTGCGATCCTCGGTCGCCCCGGAGGGCGACCGCCACCCGCCTGGACCGCAACGCGGCCTACCTCAGCGCGATGTTGCGATCCTCGGTCGCCCCGGAGGGCGACCGCCACTGGGCACACCGCGCGCATCCTGCGAGGCCCCGCCGAGTTGCGATCCTCGGTCGCCCCGGAGGGCGACCGCCACTCGGGAACCGAGTAGGCGAGGCTCCCCGCCATCATGTTGCGATCCTCGGTCGCCCCGGAGGGCGACCGCCACTCCTCTTCGGGGCCGTACTCTCCCCACTGCTTGTGGTTGCGATCCTCGGTCGCCCCGGAGGGCGACCGCCACTCTGTGGCTGACCGAGGATCAGGTGCTGGAGGTGGCCGTTGCGATCCTCGGTCGCCCCGGAGGGCGACCGCCACCACCGGCCATTCATGCGCTATTTGTACGGCTGAGCGGTTGCGATCCTCGGTCGCCCCGGAGGGCGACCGCCACGTTGAGCTGGAGCGAGGCGTTCGCATCCAAGTTCGGTTGCGATCCTCGGTCGCCCCGGAGGGCGACCGCCACTCCGGCTGTACGGCACCGTCAAGGTCTCCGAAGATGTTGCGATCCTCGGTCGCCCCGGAGGGCGACCGCCACGGCATTCGAGCAGGCAATATGCCTACCCGACACCGGTGAGAAGACCTGCTAATTCACTTATCAAGGAACATTGGGGGCGATAACTCCTTAGGAACCTATCGCGTGTCGCGTGAGCACTTCAGGTTCCGAACCACAGGATCAGCGGGTCATGATGGGGAGCGGGCTCGGCGACGCCCAGTCGACGCACCGTAGCGAACCCGTTGCTTGGTAGCCGATAGACCCTTACCGAGTCATCGGAAGCCTCGATGATCCGCGTCGCGGCGTCGATCAGGGTCAGCAGTTCGGCGTCCGTGCAGGTGATCTCGAACACGGATTTCTGGACGCGATGGCCGTATCCCTCGCATAGCTTGGCCATTTGCCGCAACCGGCGGCGGCCCTCCGGCGTGGTTGTCACCACGTCGTACGTGAGGAGCAGTTGCATCAGCCGACCGTCCAGGGAATGTAAGCAGGCAGTTCACCGCGGATGTGCCGGGCGAGGAGGCGGGATTGGACGACAGGCAGCAGTGAGGCGGACACCTTCCGCCCGAGCAGCTTGTGCGGCCAGCCCTTGCTCTTCCATGCCTGCCATTCCGTGAGGACAAGGCGGCGGCCGTCCTCGGTCAACTGGACCGCGCCGCCTGGAAGCGTCTCGAAGTGCTCTGCGCGTAGTTGCTTACGGTTGAGCAGGTTGAGCGCGAGCCGGTCGGCGTGGACGGGACGGAACTCTTCCATCAGGTCCAGGGCGAGGGCAGGCTTGCCGGGCCGCATTCCGTGGAGGAATCCGAGGTAGGGGTCAAGGCCCACTTGCTCAGCGGCACCGTGGACGAGTGCGCGGGTCAGGCCGTACAGGAACGACAACAGCGCGTTGACGGGGTCCGTGGGAGGACGCCGCGTCCGATTGGTGAAGGGCGCGACGTCGGCCGGAGCGCGGAGCATGTGTGTGAGGCCCGCGAAGTAGCAGCGAGCCCCCTGTCCTTCCAGCCCCATGAGTTCGTCGAGGCTCCCCGCATCTCCGGCGCGGGCCAAGAGGCCATCGATGTCCTGCGCGAGCGACCGCAGAGAAGCCTGCGTCTGGTTGGCCGCATCGCGTGCTCCGCGCAGGAGGAGCTGCCGGGAGTTCTGCAACTTGCCTGCGACGCAGCTCCTAGAGATCTGTAAGCGCCGAGCAGGGTCGGCGTGGAAGAGATGCTGGGCGTGGCGTAGTAGGACGTTGCCGCGGGTCGGTCCGTCGACTCGGCCGAGGAAGCGTCCGGACAGGCTCATCCAGACCACAGACCGCCCGTCGTCCGCGCAGCGGGCGAGGAGTTCGGCGGACAGGGACACATGTCCATAGACGACGATGCCATCGAGCCGGCGCAGGGGCAGCGTCCTTTTTGGCACTTCCGGCATGATGATCTTTAGGCTGTCGTGGTCGAGATGGAGGCTCGTCCCTTGTGTCTGGACGTAGAGCGTATTGAGGAGTTCAGTCATCCCATGCTGCTTCGGGTTGGGGAGTGAACAGCTTGGACGCAGCGTGCGTGATGGCGTCCTTGCGGGCGAGAACGCGCGGCATGCACATGTCGTGCATCGAACAGCGCCGGCACCGCTGATCGGCCGCCGCGCCGGGAAGCGTGGCCGTGGCCAGCGTCTGCCGTACCTCTTCGGCGAGGGTGAGGACCCGCTCGCGGGCAGCAGCATCGACGGCGACAGTATGCCGGCGTCGATCCGCGGCAGAGTAGACCACGCCTTGCGGAACCGGGCACGCGAACATGGCTTCCAGGCACATGGCCTGGCCCGCCACCTGTACGTCAGCAGGTCCACCTGCCGTGTACGAGCCGGACTTGTGCTCGACGGGAATGACGCGGCCGTCATGGTGAATCTCCACCACGTCACATACTCCGACCAGCGCGAGCCCGTCATGCCACACCGGGAGGGCACGCAGAGTGCGTACGGCGCCGCGTGTCTCATGCCCTGGGTCGTGGACGCGCTGGTGCATGAGGGTCCCGCGGATGGTCGCCGCGTCGTCGGCGTATCCGTCCTCCAGGAGGATGAGCCCGGCTTGGCGTGGACAGTAGGCGTGATGTTCCAGAGCCGACAGCGTCACCTGTAAGAGGGGAACGCCGTCGGCCTGCCCAGCCGCGCGGTTCACCCGATGACGGTCGTGAGGGCGACTCCGTCGGGGAGGTCGTTCCCGACAGAGACGGTGTAGTCAGCGAACGAGCGCGGAATCGGCTGGTTGGCCTCGGCCTTGATGCGATCGAACAGCTGATGAGCCGGGGCGCGGCCGAAGGGGTCGTCGTGGCTGAACACGTACAGGCGGCGCAGGGCCATCTCACCGCGGGTCGAGGCGCGGTCGTGTTCGAACATCAAACTCATGGCGCGCCAGAACGTTTCCAGGTCCTGGCTGGTTACGCCGGTACGGCGGGCCAGAGGGGCGCTGAAGTGGCCATATCCCAGGTAGAGGGCATAGGGGATCATGTGCTTGTTGCCCATCTCGGTCGACTCGCCCTTGTCGATATCGTCCACGCGGGTCTGGGTGACGCGGGTGATGCCGTACTCCTGAGGGAGGACCACGTCGATGGACCGGGAGAAGGTGAGCTGCATCGGGCCCTGGACGCGTCCGCACGGCTTCGTGCCAGTGGACATGACGGCGCCGAACATGCGCACGTCGTAGAAGGTCTGACACATCCACTGCTGTGCCTCGATCTCGGACTTGCGCCGCTGCTTGGGGTCCAGGTCCAGAGCGGCGTAGGCCCGCTCGTGCTGGGCGTTGAGCGCGACACCGGCCTCGACGTAGATGTCGTATCCGGCCACGCCTTCGTTGAGCAGGGCCACCATGTTCCGGATCTTGCGCTTGATCGCCACATCGGTGACCAGGCCATGGCCGGTTTCGGGATCGGTCCGGGGCATGCCGCCGGCGTCGGGGTCGCCGTTGGGGTTGCCGTCTCGCACGTCGAACAGGAAGACGAAGTCATGCTTGCGGGCGGGGTCCAGGTGGACGGACATGCCGAGGAGTTCCTTTCGGGAGAATGGGAACGACGGGTCAGGCGGATTCGGAGGCAGAGGTCTTGCGCGCGGCAGCGGCGGCGCGGGCCGCGTCCCGGTCGGCCGATCGCTGCTGGTGGTAACCGAGGACGAACCGTCCCTGGCCGGCCAGGTCCAGAGTGGCCGGCATCTCGGCGGCGAACTTCTGGAAGATCTCGTCCAGGCGCTTGTCCAGGGCGAACCCGGCGGCCTTCTTGGTGCCGCGCAGCCGCCGAAGGTGGCCGGTGGCGTTCTTGCGCAGCATGGTGAGCACCGGCAGTGGTCTGGCCATGGCCGCGCCGAAGAACTTGTCCCCGATGGTGGTGTTGACGTTGTCCAGGGCGGCGCGCTGGATGTCCTCCAGCACGGCGAAGACACGTCCGCACAGGTAGGCGGGGTCGCGGGTGTCGAGGTTGAGACGTTCCAAAAGGATCTCCTTCATGGCCGGGGTGGCGCGGACGAGCAGCAGCCGCAGCAGCGCGGTACGTGGTAGGTCCACGCGATTGTCGGCACGGACGCGCTGAATCAGGCGGGCCAGCAGGTTCGAGGGCAGCGGAGTGCCGCGCAGGGCTGCGGCCATGAGGTCTCGCTCGGCCGACCGGGGGGCGGTGTCCTTGACGTAGCCCTGCTTGCCGTACCGGCCGAGCGCGGACGCCATCCGCCACAGCGGGACCCGCTGCGGTCCTTCCTCCCACAGATCGGTCATCTCGTGGTCGGCGAACCAAGTGTCGAGGTGCTGACACAGCTCGATCAACGGGACGTCGATCCAGTCACGGATCACCACGCGGCTCTGATTGGCCGACAGGGTGACGGCGTAGAAGTCGTTGTCGTCCAGCCAGTCCGCGCGCTGGGCCGGCGGGAGGTGTACTTGCTCGATGAGGCCGTTGACGTCCTGGGGCTGGGCGTCGCGTACAGCACCGAGCAGGGAGAAGGGCGCCGTGCGGCGCAACCACCACACCAGGACGCTGTCAGCGCCGCGGTAGTGGTGCTGACGGTCCGCCAAGAGCGCGTTCAGCGTGGACATCGCCTGCCCGCCGCAAGTGTCGCAAAGCGGGGTGTTGGCCAGTTGAGTGATGCCGCCGCGTCCCTGGGCAGTCTTGTTGATCGATACGAGCTGCGCGTCCCGACCCCGGCCACCCGCCACCGGGATGCCGCCCGGTTTGACCGGCTCGGGAATGGTGGCCAGCAACGGACCCTGTTCCCCGCACGACAGGCAGATTCCCTGACCGCTGGCAGCGCTCTTGCGCTCCCGGACGATCTGCCCCCACACCCGCACAGCGGACGGAAGAGCATGAACCCAACCCTGATCTGTCCGGATCGCCAGCACGTCGGACGGCTTGGCCTGCGCAGGGATCTCCACCTCTGAGAAGGCGCCGCGTCGCAGGAAACGGACCACCGGCTCGGCCAGCGGTTCGTCCTCACCCCATCGATAGACGAGCTCGGCGAAATCCTCGGCGCGCCGGCGGGCATCGGCGATCTGCCTGTCGCTGTCGTCCTTCGGCATCGCCAGTACGTACTGCAACGTGTCGGTGAGGAGGAACGGCAGCGATCCGGTACCGGAGCGCTGCACGTACGGCGTGTCGAGCGGAACCCCGGACTTGGCATCGGCGGTGCTCAGGTCGACCAGGCGGTCTCCCCGCGGACGTCCGTCCGCGTCCAGGTCGATCGCCCAGCGCACGTTGCGGTTGCGGTAGTAGGGCGGTGGGAGGTCACGCCTGTCGCCGGCGTGCGCCGCGAGCTGTCTGATCAACATGGGCTACCGCCTGCCACCGGTACGCGTGCCGGCACCCGGCAACTCGATGCCTTCACGCGGAACCTCCAACAGGCCCTGCTTGAGTTCGGCGTGGAACCACCGGTAGCGCTCGCCATCGGGGCGGTAGACGATGCTGTGCAGCATTACTCCAAGCACCTCGTCGTGCGGGATAGGCCCACGATCGCTCACTGGGCGGAAGGACGCGGAGAACTCCCGAACACCCAGGAATGGTTGGGAGAAGCAGGCGCCACGCTCGACCCTCCTACGGAACTGGTCGCGATATTTGGCCTCTGGATCGGTGGCGTGCGGGCGCAGCCGTACCTGGGCGTGGATTCGGTAGGCAACATTGCGTAGGCACACCATGTTGCGCTGGTCGCGGTCGGCCTCGACGTCGAAACGCACAGTCGTGTCGGTCATCGCCTCGCGCACCCAGGCCAGCGTCAGCATGGAGGAGACTTCGTTGCGGCGGATCGACGCCCAGCGGATGGGCTTCAGCACGTCGATCTGCTCGATCTGATAGCTGAATTCCGGCTTCCAGAAGATCGCCTCCAGGACCCCCTTGGCCGCCGATGGGGTCATGACCGGGTAGCTCATCCGCTCGGTTTTGAACTCGGGGCGCGTGAAACAGGCGTAAGGCGCTTCGACTTCCACGGCAAGCGGCGGGGGCGGGTGATGAGCGCGACGGGTGGTCAAAACACCAGCTCCTGGGGGTCGGGAGAGGCTATGTCGATGCCTCGATGCGGGTGGTAGTCGCCGAGCCATTCGATGAGGTCACCGACGACAGGGGTGGCAAGTCCTTCGTCCAATGCCTTGCGCGCGGCACCGCGCGGCAAGGAGGCCAGATAGGGACGCAGAGCACGCAGCTGCGCCCCTGCGCCCGGATGGCCGGCACGCAGGTGGGCGAGGATCCGGTCGAGCTTCTCGGTGTCGCCATAACGCACCGCGACAGGAACGGTCCATTCGTCGATCATGCGGAACAGCTCTGCCACGCGAGGGAAGTCATGAGCCTGACGTCCCTGCTGGATCTCCCGGCCGGCCGCCTCGACGTTGTGGAAGTCGAACCTGGCTTGGTAGTAGGCCAGCAACGCGTCCAGATCGTCCGGCGGGCAGTGGGGTCCGAACCTGGCGCGGGTGGCCTGCAGGGCGGCGCCGTACAGCATGTCGGCCGCTTTGTTGCCGTCCTCGGGGTCGAAGATGGTGACCTGTCCGTACGGCAGACGCCCACTTCGGTTGACCCGGCCGGCTGCCTGCTGCAGAGAATCAGCGGAAGCGATCGCGCGGAAACCGGCGGGAAAGTCCAGGTCTACTCCTGCCTCGACCAGCTGTGTGCTCACCACCGCGATCGGCTGCTCTTCCGCGAGGCGCCGCCTGATCTCCTCCAGAGTGTCGCGCCGGTGGGCCGCTGCCATCCGCGTCGACAAGTGCAGCGCTCGGCGATGCATCTCCACGAGCTCATGCATCCAGGCGGCGTCCCTGGTGGTGTTGACCACCACCAGCACCTGAGGCTCCGCCGCGGCCTGCTCGGCGACTTCCGCCATCGTCGGTTTGGGGTCCAGCAGCCATCGGTATCGCACCCGGTTCAGCGCCTTGTACAGCGGCTTCGGCTCGGCGATGACATCCCTGATCGGCGTCTCCCGCAGCGGGCTGAGCAACTCGAAGGGCGGTTGAGTCGCCGAGGCCAGCACTACCGTCACCCCGAACCACTGCGTGAGGCTTCGCAGCGCGGACACGATCGGGATGAGCAGGCGGTCCGGCAGGGCCTGAACCTCGTCCAGGACGATCACCGAGCCGGCCAGCCGGTGCACACGACGCATCGCTGCGGGCTTGTGAGAGAACAGCGACTCGAACAGCCGGATGGTGGTGGTCACCACGAACGGAGCGTCCCAGTTCTCCGCGGCCAGCCGCTGCCACCTCCTGCCGGCGCGGCCGTCATCCAGATCGATGCCGCTGTGGTGCTCCAGCACCACCGGGTCTTCACCCTCGACCTCCAAGAGGTCGCGATAGACCGAGGCGTTCTGCTCAGTGATCGACATGAACGGCACTGCGACGATAACGCGTTTCATGCCATGTAGCCGGGCATGGTGGACGGCGAAGCCGCCCGCCGCGAGCGTCTTCCCCGAGCCTGTGGGAGCTGGAATGCGATAAATGCCACGCGGTCCCTGTGCGGCTTCCAGACACTGCTGATAGACAGCCTGACGCAACCCGTCGATCGGCGACTCCGGCTTGTTCTTGAGCAACTCCAGGCGTCCCTGTTCGAAACGCTCGGCCAGACCAGCAGCAGAAACCGGATGAAAAGGGCGTGCGGCGCCCGCGAAATGCTCCTCAGTGTCCAGAAAGTCCGCGTCGACTACCGTGCTGTAGACCATGCGGACCAGGAGATCCAACGCATAGGGGTCAGCAGTTACGGCCTCGGGCAGCCAGGGAGGTAACGCGATCGGCGCCGGCGGATGAATCTCAGGGACGATTTCCCCTACCCGCCTGATGGCCTCGGCGACCAGCGGATCAGTATCCGCGAAACGCAGCTCCTTCTTGAGGCGTGTCGAGTCCGGCAACCCTCCGTGATGCCCGAACACCACGGCCGACATGATGCCCAAGCGCTGCTTGTCCAGCAACCATGTACCCGCGTGCTTGTGCGGGATGCCTACCCTGCCACCGTGACGTTCCGCGCCGATCAGGCCCTGCTGCCAGGCGCACGTTCCCTTTCCTACATCGTGCAGCAAACCGCAATGAGCAGCGAGCGCCCCTGCGCTGAAGACCTCACCAAAGGCTCCTGCACGCCACGCTGTTCCCCGCAAATGGTCGGTGAGCTCATGGCGCAATCTGTCGCCGTCCCGGGCGCTGTGTGCCCACAAGCGTTCGGCCATGCACACCCCCTACGCGGAGAATCCCTGCGAGAGCTGAACTTTAGGAGATAGCACCGACAGTTTCGCCGCGTTCCACCAAATAAGGGCCAACAACCTCGATTGCTACATGCTGTGCAGGGTCGGCCGCTCAGGCAATCGACCTCCCTGCGCATCCCTCCCCGACCAACCGTGATCATCATTGCAGTCCACAGCCTCGCGGCTGCGAAGCATCCCGTTACTCCTGGGACGCCCAGCCCGGGAAGTCTCCTTGGAGTAACTTCGTGGCTGGAATCACTGCGGTACAGCACGAGGCTGCGGTTCGGAACCTGAAGTGCTCACGCGACACGCGGCAGGTTCCTAAGGAGTTATCACCCCTGATGTTCCTTGATAAGTGAATTCGTAGGTCTTCCTTGTCGGCGCTGGAGAGGCGACATGCCTGCTCAGATGCCGTGGCGGTCGCCCTTCGGGGCGACCGAGGGTCGCAACCACTCGCCGCCGAGCCGTTCGGCGACGATCCGGCCGAGTGGCGGTCGCCCTTCGGGGCGACCGAGGGTCGCAACTGATGTTGAAGAGAATTCTAAAGCGGCCCGGGAAAGAGGTGGCGGTCGCCCTTCGGGGCGACCGAGGGTCGCAACTGTGAGCGCAAAAGAAAACGCCCCCCGCACGAATGTGGCGGTCGCCCTTCGGGGCGACCGAGGGTCGCAACCTCAGGCATGCCGTGATCGAGCAACAGTCGGACGGTGGCGGTCGCCCTTCGGGGCGACCGAGGGTCGCAACTTTGAGGGCCAGCATGAGACCGGGCAGTGGTGGGGGTGGCGGTCGCCCTTCGGGGCGACCGAGGGTCGCAACGGCCACGCCGTATCTCCTCTCTGAGACGTCGAGACGTCGTGGCGGTCGCCCTTCGGGGCGACCGAGGGTCGCAACGACTTTGTCGGGTCTGGAGTGATCGCGTTACCGGGGTGGCGGTCGCCCTTCGGGGCGACCGAGGGTCGCAACGGCCCCGGCCGGAGAGATGACCCGATCAGCCGCAAGTGGCGGTCGCCCTTCGGGGCGACCGAGGGTCGCAACACTGCGGGCTCCAACGTGGGCCTGGTCCTGGACAAGTGTGGCGGTCGCCCTTCGGGGCGACCGAGGGTCGCAACAACGTCTGCTCCAGCTGCCGGCCGCGCTCCAGGAGAGGTGGCGGTCGCCCTTCGGGGCGAGTGCCGTAGATGACGCCGTCGCGGTAGGCCAGGCCGATGATGCTGTGGCCGGGGATGAGGTTACGCTTGACGATCGTCTCGCCGGTCGCGGGGTC
>NZ_JBSGJX010000038.1:0-92230 GCF_053605785.1 Nonomuraea sp. NPDC003754 | reverse complement strand
CCGGCGCACCGTCGCCACGTTCATCCCGAGATCCCGCGCCACCTGCGCGTTACTGGCACCCGGTTCGGCGCAGGCCAGCACGATCCGCGCTCGGCCGGCCAGTCCCGACGCATCCACCGTCAAACCATGCAGCCGAACTCGCTCCGTGCTCGTTAACTTGATCTCTACGGCCGACGGGCCCGGATTTCCCATATGCTAATGATAAGAACTTATCCGCCGAATTTCAGGCGCATGACACTAGGGGTGCGCCGACGGGCGGAAACGGTATGCGAGTTGATCTGTTCGACCTCACCTGGTTTGCCATCGCTTGAGGAACTGATCATGCTGTAGAGCGTGACTGATCGGGACCCATCGTTATCGGCGCAGTTACGCATCACGCGGGCGAACGCGCGGTTCCAGCAGTGGCAGGCGCTGCTGGGAAACCGGGCCAAACGGCAGCGGGCCAAGGAGTTCCTGATCCAGGGCGTACGCCCGATCAGCCTGGCAATCGAGTTCGGCTGGCCGGTGCACGCGCTCATCTACGACGCCGAGCGACCGCTGTCGAGCTGGGCGAAGCAGATGCTGAAGGAGGCCGGCGGCGAGCGGGTGTCCATGGCCCCCAACCTGTTGCGGGAGCTGGGCGGCAAGGACGAGGACGTGCCCGAACTGGTGGCGGTGGTCGGGCTGCCCGACGATGAGCTGTCCCGTATCCAGGTGGGGCCGTCTTTCCTGGGCGCGGTGTTCGACCGGCCGAACACTCCCGGCAACATCGGGACCATGGCACGCTCGTTGGACGCGTTCGGCGGCGCTGGTCTGATCGTCACCGGGCACGCCGCCGACCCCTATGATCCTCGTTCGGTGCGGGCCTCCACCGGGTCGCTGCTGGCGCTGCCGGTGGTGCGGTCCCACTCCCACCGAGAGGTGCTGGCGTGGGTGGCGGAGCTGCGCGGCCGGGGCTTGCCGCTGATGGTGGTGGGCACCGACGAGAACGGCAGTCGCGAGGTCGCCGAACTGGACTTGACTGGCCCCACCCTGCTGGTCGTCGGTAACGAGACCACCGGGCTGAGCGCGGGATGGCGGCAGGCGTGCGACACGATGGCGCGCATTCCGATGGCCGGCTCGGCCAGTTCCTTGAACGCCGCCAGCGCGGCGACCGTGGTGTTGTACGAGGCCGCCCGCCAGCGCCGCAGCGGGACGAGCGGGACGAGTCCGTGATGCTGCCCGTGCGCGACCGCGTGACCCTCGTGCGCAAGCGCTGACCCCCCTGACCCCTCCGTCACACCGGCCCCGATGCCGGCTGTGCGCACCTGCCTGCGAACGGGGTGGTCGGCGCGGTGGTCAACGGGTCACGCGACGGTCAGAGGCCGCCGAGGTCGAGGCGTGCGCGCAGGGCGCTGGGCGTCTCGGCGAGATGCTTGCGAACCGTCCGGGTCAGGTGCGCGTGATCGGCGAAGCCGTACATGGTGGCCAGTTCGGCGAACTGGGCGCCTCCGTCGGCCATGTGTTCCAGCACGGCCCGCACCCTCAGTTCGTTGCGATACTCGCTGATCGTGCGCCCGGTGACGTGGCGGAAGATCCTTCCGACATGCTTGGGCGAGGCGCCGACCAGCCGGGCCAGGTCCGCGACACTGTCGTTGAGGTGACCGCAGGAGAGCGCCTCTTGCACGGCGATGGTCATGCGGCGGTGGATCACCCGCGTCGTGGGCGGCATACCGGGGCCGGGCCGCTCGGTCCGCGGCGGGAGAGCCGCCAGCAGGCTCTGCAACCGTTCACCCACCTCCAGGTGGTCAGCGCCTCTCCTGCAGGCGGACAGCAGCTCGCGATGGCGCAGGTCGAGCAAGGCGGTGATTGCCAGCATCCAGCCTGGAGCGCCCTGGACGCCCGCGACGTATTCGTCGTAGGCGTCAGGGGTCAACATGATCCAGGTGTAGCGGATCTCGCTCGCCGACGGATAGGCGAAGCGCTCTTCCAGCCCTTTTCTGGTCAGGTAACCGCTGGCCGCGTCGAGGAAGGAGTCCTGCCCCGACGCGTGCCGGCGGAAGCCCCCCATCCGCATCAGCACCACGGCGTCGCCGACGTCCGGAGCCCACGACGACCAGCCCTTGACCTGCCCTCCACTGCGGATGTCATGAACGGACATGCCCAAGCTGGGATCCTTGCCGAGTTCCTGTCGCCGCATGACATCCAGACTCGCCGCCCGATCGCCTTCACCGCCGTCGAAATCATCGCGGTTCGGCAACACATGGACCAGTCGCGCGATCTTCCAACAGAGCGCCACGCCCGCGACGGCCCCGGTGAGGCTCTCGCGGCGGGAGGCGCGGGCGCGGCCGGCGGTGAGGGCCGGCGGCGAGCCGAGGATGCGAATGTCGGACGCCGTGATGGCGAACGACCGGCGTCAGCGAATCGGCTGGATCAGCTGGGTGCGCCAGGTCGCCGGGGCGGGCCAGCTTGACGGATCGGGTTGTGTGCTGAGGTCGAACCAGTGGTAGATCTCCCACGCCCCGCCGTCAGGCTCGCGGTCGTGCTCCTTCAGCCATGCGCCCAGCAGGGCGTAGGTGTCGCCCAGGCTGTCGTGCGATCCGAGGTGCCACGTGGCGACGGCCGTGCCACCCGGCAGCTCGGCGGAGGCGACACGTCCCGCGCTGACAGGACGTCCGGCCACGGGCACGCCGACCTCCACGTCCGTCTCGCCCTCCTCGAAGGTGTGGTACCTGACGAAGGGCTGTCCCTCCACGCTCACGCCGGGCTGCTGGGTGTACTTCCACAGTTCCGAGAACCCTTCGCCCTGAGCCTCCGACAGGCGGGCGATCGCGACCGTCATCCTGATGCTCGCCGTGATCTGGGGATCGCGGTGGAGGATCTCGAAAGTGTGCCCGTGCGGCTGTTCCGTCATCGTCGTCCTTTCCTGGCCTGCAGGTCGTGCCTCATCCTTTCGGAGCCGGTCGGATCGACGCTTGAACATCGGTGCGCGACTGCGCCCGCCCCCTCAAGATCGGCCGATCCACCGCCTACGCAGCACTCGCGCGACGCTGACCAGCAGCTGTCCCACTCGCATACCGTTTCCGCCCGTTGGCACCCCTAGCAAGATCGTTCTCGTCGACAACGGCTGTCCGGCGGTTCCTCAGCCCCGTGGTCCGCGGGGCCCGACCTCGCCGCGGGCAGGCAGATGTCCGAGAGCAGCCACACCGACGTCTATCCCGCCGCCAACGCCACCGACGGCAACCAGGCCACCTACTGGGAGTGCACCGACAACACCTTCCCGCGACCAGGTCATGCTCAAGGTGCCGAACGGCTGGCCGAGCCGTACCCGGACGCGGGACGGGTTCCGGCGGGACGGGGCGGTGGCTTGCCGCGCGGGCGGGGTAGAGATCCCGGTATGCGCGCGTTCGCCTCGTCCGCCGACCTGACGGACAAGACCCAGACCCTGGAGATCGTCGGCGAGGGCGTCTACGCGCTCACCGCCGAGGGCGACCCGAACGTCGGCGCCGTCGAGGCCGACGACTTCCTGATCTGCTTCGAGGCCATGGCCACCCCGGCCGCCGCCCGCCAGTGGCTTGAGCGGCTGCGCGAACACACCGACAAGCCCGTCCGGTACCTGGTCCTGTCGCACTACCACGCCGTCAGGGTGCTGGGCGCCTCGGCGTTCGGCGCGGACGTCATCGTCGCGCACGAGAACACCAGGTTCCTCATCGAGGAGCGCGGCCTGCAGGACTGGGAGTCGGAGTACGGCAGGATGCCGCGCCTGTTCAAGGATCCCGGCTCGATCCCCGGCCTGACCAGGCCGACGCTGACCTTCACCGACACGGTCCGTATCGACCTCGGCCGGGGCAGGTTCCTCGAGCTCCGGCACCTCGGCAGGGGGCACACCGAGGGCGACATCGTGGCCTGGCTGCCGGACCAGCGGATCCTGTTCGCCGGCGACCTGGTCGAGGCGCAGGCGGCCCTCTACACCGGCGACGCCTTCCACCGCGAGTGGTCGACGACCACGCTCGACCGTGTCGCCGCGCTCGGCGCCGCGACCCTGATCGGCGGACGCGGGGCGGTCACGTGCGACGTGCCGGCGGCGATCGGGCAGACCCGTGACTTCCTCGAGGTGATGCTGCGCGAGGTCGGTGCGGTCCACCGGCGGTCGGGCACGCTGAAGGCGGCGTTCGAGGCCGCCCACGCCGCGCTGGCGCCCCGGTACGGCCGCTGGCCGATCTTCGAGCACTGCCTGCCGTTCAACGTCTCCAGGCTCTGGGACGAACTGGACGGCGTCGAACGGCCCATCATCTGGACGGCGGAACGGGACAGGGCGGTATGGAACCAGCTCCAGTCGTGATCGCGGGGGCCGGCCCGGTGGGGCTGGCCACGGCCCTGCTGCTGGCCAGGTGGCGGGTGCCGACGGTGGTGCTGGAGGCGGCGGCCCGCCGCGACCCCACGGGCTCGAAGGCGATCTGCTTCCAGCGCGACGTGCTCGACATCCTCGACCGGGTCGGCGTCGCCGCCCCGATGGTCGCCGAAGGCGTCACCTGGACCACCGGCCGCACCTACTTCCGCGAGCACGAGCTGTTCTCGGTGACCTTCCCCAGGGCGGAGGTGCCGCCGTGGATCAACATCTCGCAGGCGCGGGTCGAGGAACTGCTGTGCGCCCGCGTCGCCGCCGAGCCGCTCGTCGACCTCAGGTACGGCAGCGCGGTGATCGGCTACCGCGAGGACGCCGACGGCGTCGACGTTCTCACCGGCGACGGGCCGGTGCGCGGCAGCCACCTGGTCGGGGCGGACGGTCCGCGCAGCGCCGTACGCCGGCTGGCCGGGATCGGCTTCCCCGGCCGGTCGTTCGCCGACCTGTTCCTCATCTGCGACATCAAGGCCACGCTGCCCTTCCCCAGCGAGCGGCGCTTCTACTTCGACCCGCCGTGGAACCCCGGACGGCAGGTGCTCGTGCACCAGTGCCCCGACTCGGTGTGGCGGATCGACTGGCAGGTGCCGCCCGGCTTCGACCCCGGCACGGCCGACGTCGACGCGATGATCAGGCGGATCACGGGCAGCCTGCCGTACGAGATCGTGTGGTTGACCGTCTACCGCTTCCACTCGCGGGTGGCGGCCGCCTTCGGGCGGGGGCGGGTGTTCGTGGCCGGCGACGCCGCCCACCTGTTCGCGCCCTTCGGTGCGCGGGGCCTGAACTCGGGCCTGCAGGACGCCGAGAACCTCGCGTGGAAGCTCGCTCTGGTACGGCGGGGCGCCCCCGCCGCGCTCCTGGACTCCTACGACGTCGAACGGCGGGCCGCCGCGCTGGTCAACCTGGCGGTGACCGGCAGGACGATGGAGTTCCTGGTTCCGCAGAGCGCCGAGCAGTGGGAGTGGCGCAGGCAGGTGCTGGAGCGAGCAGTGCGCGACCCGCAGGCGCGGCGGTCGATCGACTCGGGGAAGCTGGCCGAGCCGTACTGGTACGTCGACTCGCCGCTGACGACACCCTCCCTCGTGCCGGTGCCGGCCGAACCGGGGGCGGCTCGGCCCCCGGTGCCCGGCGTGATCTGTCCCGACGCGCGGGTGCCCGGTGGGCGGCTGCGGCAGCGCTTCGGCCCCGGCTTCACGGTGCTGGTGGCGCGCGCGGACCGGGTGGAGCCGGCCGCGGCGGCCGTGGCCGGAGTCGCGCCCGCCGAGGTGGTCGCGCTCCCCAACCTGGGCCTCGACGCGGGTCTGCTCGACGCGGGTGCCGACAGCGTGCACCTGGTCAGGCCGGACGGGCATCTGGCGGCCGTACTGCCTGCCTTCTCCGCCGCCGGCCTGGCCGCCGCGCTCCGCAGGGCGACGGGCCATCAGCGGCGATAGTGCGGCACCCGCAGGGCGACGGGCCGGGCGACGGGCGATCAGCGGCGCGTGCGGTGATAGTGCAGCACCCCCAGGTCGATGGCGGCGAACAGGGCCACCGCCGCGGCGATGGCCGTCTCCCACCACCAGACCTCCCGGCCCGTGCGCATCGCCAGGACGGTGAACACCACCGTTCCGACGAGCGCCAGGGGCAGCGCGACACTCGACATGATCGTCCTGGCACGCAGCGGGCTCCGCGCGCTGACGGGCTCCGTGCCCTCAGGATGCCGCTGCCACATGACCGCTCCTCTCCGGCTCCTCTCACGCCAGGCAGCGCAGCGCTGTCGCGATCCTCTGGTCGACCGCGTGCTCCGGAGTCGTCCTGCCCACGGTGGCCTCGACGAACGCGGGGAACGACAGGCTGTCGCTGGCCCCGTCGGTGTACACCCACACGTGGTCGGCCATCGTCTCCACCTGCACCTTCGCACCCTGCTCGGCCAGCACCTGCCTGGCCAGCTGCAGCCGCCACCAGGTGCGCTGGTCGCGTTCGTCGTCCGAGACGGGCGCGCCCACGTCGTCGGCGTGCGTGGCGTACTCGGAGTCGTAGTGGTAGGTCTGCATGTCGACCGGGTACGGCCCCGCGGACGTCTGCAGGACGCCTTCGCGGCCGAGGGCGCGCATCCGCTCGCGGGTCTCCCCGTTCTTGGTCCGCCACTCCTCCAGCACCTGCTCGACGGGCAGTTCGCGGCGCTGCTCGACGCACCACTGGTTGAACTGGTCGAACCCCTTGACACCCTCGCGCTCGACCAGGTCGAAGAACCCCTCCACGTCGCCGTCGAGGCAGGCGTGGTTGTAGAGCTCCTCGCCCGCCAGGTGCGCGAGCACGTCACGCACCGACCAGCCGGCGCACCGGGTCGGCCGGTCCCACTCTTCCTCGTCGAGCGAGGAGAAGAACCTGTCGAGCCTGGCCGCCTCGGTGTCGAAGATGTCGAAAGGATCGAATTCCTTCAACTGCTCCATACCGAGAGCGCTACCCCGGCTCCGGGCCGTCACGCCTGCCGGCGGGCACTCACCGCAGGTAGGAGCCTCGGGCTCGGCGATGCCCCGCATCGTCGCGCGAAAAAGCCGGCCCGCGTGCGCGCGGACCGGCTTTCTCAGTGGTGCTCAGTGGTACTCAGCCGAGCTCAGTGGTGCTCAGTGGTGCCAGCTGTAGACGCGGACCCAGTCGGTACGGCTCTCCGAACCGTTGGTCTCGTCGTCACCGTCGTAGACGGCCTTGAACGTGCCGCTCTTCCAGGCGCGGGTCTTGGCGCTGAACTTGCCGCCCCACCGGGTCTCGGTGCTCGTGACGTACTTCCAGCCGCTGGAGCCGTTGGCGCGGAAGTAGATCTCGACCTCGCCGCCGCGCAGGCCGTCCCAGCCCTCGTCGTCGACCTGAAGGCGGCCGGAGAACCAGATGCTGCGGCCCTTCTTCACCGGGTCGGGGTTGGCCCTGAAGCTGGTGATGCGGGTGTCGGCCTTGCCGCCCTTCACCTCGACGTCGAAGGTGGCCTTGTCGCGGTCGGTCTCGCCGCCCTTGGTGGCGGTGGCGATGGCGCGCCACTTGCCCTCGTCACCGGAGCTGAAGGGGACCGTGAACTTCCAGTTGTCCCCGTTGGGGATGACGCTGACGTTCTTGGCCGCGAACGTGCGGATGTCGCTCACCGGCTCGACCCTGAGCTCGACCTTGGCGTCCTTCGTGGCCTCGACGAAGAACGTGGCCGTCGTCTCGCCGCCCTTGGCGACGACGACGGGGTCGGGCTGGATGTCGTGGATCTGGACGTCAAGGGTGGTGCGAGCCTGAGCGGCGGTGCCGCCGGTGACAAGCAGAGCGCCACCCATGGCGGCGGCGATGAGGCCTGCTGCGATCTTCTTCATGAGGGTGCTGATTCCTCTCCCCGTGTTGATGGGGTCAGGCTCGGGATTGCCCGACCCCCTCTACCACTTAGAGGCACACTAACGAGAAAAGGTTGACTCGAGAGAGGGGAAAGTTTTGCTCACAAAACGATCATTTGTGTGACCTGGGATTCTGATGTGAAAAATTATGATTCTGTAGTGTTGATCACATGAGTGACGTCTACACGATGGGCGAGCCCCTCGGTGTGGTGTCCAGCGGCCGGATCCGCCACGACGGCGAGGCGCGCATCGACGTGGGCGGACCCGAGCTCACCCTCGCGATCGCGCTGGCCAGGCTGGGTCACCGGGTGAGCTTCCTCGGCAAGGTGGGCGCCGACGAGCTGGGCGCGCGGATCACCACGGTGCTGCGCGGCGAGGGCGTGGACGTCTCGGACATGCGCGAGGACGGCACCGCGCCCACCGGCCTGCTGTTGAAGGAGTCGAGGGTCGGCCATGATCCCCGCGTCACCCATTACCGCGTCAGGTCGGCGGGCTCGCGGCTGTCACCGGGAAACGTGCCCATCGACAGGATCGCCGCCTCGCGC
Source organism: Nonomuraea sp. NPDC003754 (assembly GCF_053605785.1). NCBI lineage: Bacteria > Bacillati > Actinomycetota > Actinomycetes > Streptosporangiales > Streptosporangiaceae > Nonomuraea > Nonomuraea sp. NPDC003754. The sequence goes on along the minus strand of NZ_JBSGJX010000038.1, from coordinate 83,978 downwards.
CTGCTGCACATCACCGGAGTGACCCCCTCGCTCGGCCTGGACCCGCGCGACGCGGTCGAGACCGCCGTCGGCGCCGCCCTGACCGCCGGGGTCCCCGTGTCGATGTCCGTCGACTACCACGCCGCACTGTGGCCCTCGCTCACCGAGGCCGAGGAGGTGCTGGGCGCGCTGGCGCGCAGGAGCTCGCTCCTGTTCGTCCGGCAGGACGAGCTCGACCTGGTCAAGCCGGCCCTCACTCCCGACAGGGAGGTCGTCGTCACGCGCGGCCCGAAGGGCGCCAGCGTGCGCTCCGGCGGAGTCCGCTACGACGCGCCCGCGCTGCCGGTGCCGGTCGTCGACACCATGGGCGCCGGGGAGGCGTTCGCGGCCGGGTACCTCAGCGCCGTGCTCGACGGGCTAACCCCGCAGGAGCGGCTCGGCAGGGGCGCCGCGCTCGGCGCCGCCGCGGTGACCAGCGCCAGCGACTGGCAGGGTCTGCCCACCCGGGCCGAGCTCGATGGCGGGATCCGGACCTCGTAACGCGGGGTCCGAATCCCGCGAGCCGGGCCGGGCACCGGCGCAGCAGGCTACGGAGCCGTGCTGCTTCGTATCGATGATGTGCGTCGCGACTTCGGCCTGCTGTGGGCAGGGCAGTCGCTTTCCCTGTTCGGCGACCAGTTCATGAAGCTGGCGCTGCCGCTGGTGGCGGTGACCGCGCTGGACGTGTCGCCCGCGCAGGCGGCGTTGCTGCCGTTCGCGCTCTTCCTCCCGTTCCTGCCGCTCGGCCTGCCCGCCGGGGCGATCGTGGACCGGCTGCCGCGCCGTACGGTGATGCTGGTCTGCGACGGTGTCCAGATTGCCGCGTTCGGCGCTGTCTGGGGGTTGCTGGCCACGGGTGCGCTGACCTTCCCGCTCCTGCTCGGGCTGGTGCTGGTGAGCGGCTGCGCGGTGGTGTTCTTCCAGGTGGCCTACTCCTCCTACCTGCCCTCCCTGATCCGCGACCGCGAGCGCCTGCACTCCGGCAACGCCCGCCTGGCGCTGTCGGAGTCGGTGTCCAACACGGTGGGCCCGATGGCGGCGGGCCCGCTCATCCAGGTGCTCGGCGTGGCGGGCGCGGTGGCCGCCAACGTGCTCAGCTTCGCCGCGTCGGTGCTGTCGCTGGCGTTGATCAGGCACCGGGAGCCGGTACGGCAGGCCCCCGCCCGGGAGCGCGGCTGGCTGCGCAGGGACATCGTGGAGGGCCTGCGCTTCGTGGCCGGCCACCCCCTGCTGGAGCCGATCATCGCCTGCGGCACCAGTTACGTGCTCTTCCTGTCGATGCTCGAGACGAGCCTGGTGCTCTACTGCCGCGACGTGCTCGGCCTGTCGCCGCAGTGGATCGGCGTGGTGCTGGGCGCCGCGGCGGCGGGCCACCCCATCGGCACCCTCGCCTCGGCGCGGCTGGTACGCCGGTTCGGCGCGCCGCGCACGCTGGTCGGCGCGGCCGTCGTGTCGGTGGCGGGCATCGTGTCCATGCCGGTGCTCGGCACCACGGTGGGCGCGGCCGGGCTGGTCGCGGCGAGCATCCTGCACTGCGTGGGCGAGGGGGCCTTCAACCCGACCTCGCTGACGCTGCGGCACACGGCCGCCCCCGCCGCGCTTCTCGGCCGGGTCGGCGCGGTGCACCGCTTCCTCATCTGGGGCGCCGTGGCGGTCGGCGCGCTGCTGTCCGCCGCGGCCACCGCCCTGGCCGGGCTGTCGGCCGCGGTGTGGATCGGCGCGCTCGGCACGGCGCTGTGCCTGCCCGCCCTGGTACGGCGGGGCGTGCGCGCCGCCGCGTTCGGCCGGAGGGGCGCGATGTCCTTGCGCGACGGTTTGCCAACCGAGTGATTAACCTATTAAAAAGGTAGGCAATACAGAACATGTTGTCGGAAAGGACTCCATGCCCCCGGACGAGCCCGCCCCCTCCGGCGCGCGACCGACCACGACCGATGCCCACTTCTCCTCCTTCGAGAGCGCCGCGAAGGCCTTCGCCGACGAGCACGACCTGTTCGGCGCCGACCTCACCGGCCTGGTGGCCGCCATCACCGCCATCGGCGACTTCGCCGGCGACGACGACAGAGGCGTGAAGTTCAAGCGCGACTACGTGAAGCACGCCACCGATGCCGCCACCTACGTCGAGGCGCTGCGGGACGCCTACCCGGAGATCGCCGCCCGCCTGCGCCTGTCGACCGTCAGTCTCGACGTGGCCACCTGGGCCACGATCAAGGCGACTCCGAAGGTGCCCGCACCGCCCACCTACCAGCCGTGATCGGAGTTCCCTTGACCGAGCCCACCATCGACACCGAGGTTCGCCGGCTGCTCGCCGACTTCGAGGCGGAGATGCGCCCCCTCCACGAGGCCAGGCAGCGCATGGCCGACGTCCGCGGCCACGGTGAGGCCGCGGACGGGCTGGTCCGCCTGGAGGTCGTCCCCGGCGGCGCCCTGTCCGGCCTGACGATCGATCCGCGCGCGATGAGGCTGGGCTCGGCGGCGCTGGCCGAGGCGGTGCTCGAAGCCGCGCGGGCCGCCGCGGCCGACGCCGCGACACGTGTGTCGGAGACGATCGACGACACCATGGCGCCCTACATCGAGGACGCCAGGCGGTTCTACGACTCCCTCTAGCCTCCCTGGCGGCTCCACCCCTTGCCGAGCTGCCCCGCGCCGACCAGGAACTTGCTGATCATCTGCTGCCAGGTCGGCAGCAGGCCGGCGGGGTCGTCGAGGATGTCACCAGGCCGGTTCAGGGCGTTCGCGGTCACCGTGAACACGCTCGACCCGGCCAGGAACACCACGTACTTCTGCAGGTCCGCGTTCTTCGGCAGGATCTTGTCGACGCCCACGCGCTTGAAGTTGGCCGGATCGATGCTGTAGAAGACCATGGCGGCGGCGAAGTTCTTGCCCATGGCGACGAGGTTGTCCTCCAGCGAGCCGATGTCGTCGCCGAAGGCGAGCTTGACGCCGTCCACGATGATCTGGTCGGCGATGGCGTAGAACAGGCTGCCCGAGACGTACTCGGCCAGCCTGAGCAGGAGCTTGGCCTGCACCTTCCGCATCGCCCTGCGCGCGAACCAGGTCGTCATCCCGCCGATCTCCGGCCAGGCCATGAACATCAGCATCTCCAGGTAGGAGATGATGGCCATCTGGAGGACCTTGCGCTGGGTGTCGTCCAGCACGTCGGCGTAGTCGTCGCACACCTTGGCCAGGCCGCGCGCGTAGGCGGAGACCTGCGGCGGGTACGGCTTGAGCCGATCCCGCCAGTAGGCCTCGAACGCGTCGACGCCCTCGCCCGTGTTGGTCTTCCACACCGCCTCGGCGACCTCGTCCATGTCGCGCAGGCTGGTGTCGACGCGCGCGGCGATGCGCCGCCACACCGCCGCCACCTCGCGGGCCTTACTGGGGTCGCCCTCTGGCCACTGCACGAGCAGCATGATCCCGACGAAGGTCGTGATGCTCATGCTGCCCAGGGGATAGACCGTCAGGCGACTGAGGGCCACGCGTCCTCCATTTTTCCTATATTTCAGGTTTGTTCAGTAGCTTATATCCTTCCGAACCAAAGGACCGGTCAGCCGAGAGACATCCGGGTGGAGGCGCGGACGGCGTGCAGCCCGGACAGCACGACGCACACGACCACCACCAGCAGCAGCAGGCGATGGTCGATCAGGGTCACGACGACGGCGCCCGCCGCGACGGACAGCAGCTGCCCGCCGCCGCTCAAGGCGTCGAAGGCGGTGGAGACGCGCCCCACCACCTCGTCGGGGCTGCGGCGCTGGAGCAGGGTGCGGACGGCGACGCCGGCGAGGGTGAGGCTGATCCCGGCCAGCGCCATCGAGGCGACCATCGCGGTCTCGGCAGGCACCAGCCACATGCCGATGGCCACGCCGTACAGGGCGATGCCCGCGCCGACCATGCGCAGCTCGCCGAGCCTGTCGACCAGACGGGCCACCACGAAGCCGGCGGCGATGGCGCCGACGCCCATGGCTGTGGAGGTGACGGCGGTGAACTCCGGCGGGCGGCCCAGGCCCTCGATGACCGCGAAGATGATCGACTCGGTCAGCCCGGCGGCCAGGAACATCAGCACGAACGCGGTGACGGCCGGGCGGATCGTCCGCTCGTGCCTGATGTGCCGCAGCCCCGCGGTGAACTCCTCCCGCCAGTGGCCCGGCGGACGCCGCGCCCCGCGGGCCGCCGCCGGGAGCACGGCGAAGGCGACGGCGGCGAGGACGAAGGTGGCCATGTCGAAGGCGACGGCCGCCCACAGCCCCGCACTGGTGTAGACGGCCACGCCGAGCAGCGGGCCGAGCAGCCTGGCCCCGTGGCGGGTGGTCTGCAGGGCGTTGTTGGCCTGCGCCAGCAGCGCGTCGGGCAGCATGGTCTTGAGCAGGCCGCTCAGCGCGCCGAAGATCACGGTGTAGGAGCAGCCCATCGCGGCCGACACCGGGTAGACCAGCCAGTAGGTCGCCCGGCCTGTCACCAGGGCCAGCGGCAGCAGCGCGACGGCCGAGACGAGACAGGCCCCGACGAGAAACCGCCGCCGGTCCACCCGGTCGATCACCATGCCGAAGAACGGCGCGAAACACATCGGCGCGGTGAAGAAGAACAACGCCAGCCCCGCGGCCCCGTCGGAGCCCGTCATCTTCTTCGCCAGAATCGACGGAATGAGCAGCAGGGAGGCGTCCCCCAGCAGACTCGCGGCCATTCCGAAGAACACCAGCCGGAAATCCCGGCGGCCGAGGACGGCACGCATCAAACCAACCGGCGCATGGCCCGGCCCGTCAGCAGGACGGGAATCGCGTTGTGCACCATGGAGAAGGTGTCCATTCCGGGAACGACGACCGTCACGACCGGGCAACCGGGGCCGCCGGGATTCCACCGGAACAGGTAGGCCGACAGCCCCGCGGCGGCCAGGGTGTCGAGGACGACCGCGATCTGCGCCTCGACGCCGGCGGCGGCCGGCGCGTCAGGAGGGGCCCCGGTGTACGTCAGCCGCTCCCGCAGGGGCGCCGGGTCCACCCGCGCGCACCTGTCGAGCAGCGGCCACGGCCGCAGCGACTCCAGCCTGCGCTCCAGGGTGAGGTCCACGCCGAGCGACATGTTGAAACGCGACTGCGCCAGCTCGGTCACCGCCCGCTCGATCGCGTACGCGGGGTCGAGCGACGCCCCCGACCCGAGCACGCCAGGCGGATCACCGGCCGCGACCGGCAGCGCGCAGTAGGCGGGAATCCCCAGGTCGGAGGTGATGTCCAGGACCAGGGCCGCCTCGTGCGGCACGGCGGCGATCGGCCCGTCGCCGAGATACCAGTCGAGCAGGGCGTGCGAGAGCGCGTCCCTCTCGACGACCTCCAGCAGGCCGTGCAGCACCGCCTCGTTCTCCGTCACGCCCGTGGCGGTGCCGCTGTCGTAGGCGTAACGCAGGTACGGCGCGTAACCCCGCAGGTCGTCGCCGGGAATCGGATGCTCCCTGCAGGCGGGTGACCTGGTGAAGGCCGGGTACCACAGCGGCCGCCCACCGGTCAGCGGCTCCAGCAGCAGGCAGGCCGGCGAGGCGGAGGGGAAGTCGCGGCCGAGCCTGGCGAGCATCTCGTCGCCCCCGATCCCCTCCTGGTCCAGGACGGCGGCGACGGGAAGCACGCGGACGCGCTCGGTGTCGAAGGGAAGCGCGGCCTGGCCGCGCTCGTGCTGGAGATGCTGCCACGCCTCGAAGAGAGCGCTCGCCCTGCTCTGTTCGCCACGCCCCTTGCCGAGCGACTCGGCCACGATCTCGCCGGAAGGGGCGAGGACCGAGCAGCGGTGGACGGGAAACTCCGACGTGCCGGCGGACACCAGTTCCACCGACAATCCCGCGTCCCTGAACAAGGACTCGATGATGCCGAGCGAATCGGCGAGGCTCACCTCGCGCTCTCTCCGGGCGCGCGAATCCACGGTCAGCGGACCGTGAACGACTCGTCGAGCAGCACCATTTCCGCGAGCGTGAGCGAGAATTCGTCTTCCAGGACGGAGGCACCTGGCTTGAGCAGGGTCACGCCGTCGGAATTGCTGTTTCCCATGACGCTCCTTTCTCGTGTTGATCACCACCGAAACACGAGAAAGGAAGGCGGTCAAGAATGGGCGGCGGTGCGCAGGGCGCGGTAGAGGAGTTTGGGATCGCCGAGGCGATGGCGCAGCAGCTTCTCCAGGCCGCCGATCGGCACGAGGTTCTGCGGGGCGCGCGGATCCTTGTAGTCGACCCCGGCCAGGGCGGGCAGCACGAGCGTGAGCGTGTCGGCCAGCCGTACGACCTCGTCGCGGGGCAGGTCCGCGCCCGCCTCGCAGCGGGCGATGCCCGCCCACGGCGCGGCCGAGCGGACGGGCAGCCGCACGTACCAGGCGTGCCGCCGCCAGCTGGTGCCCATGAGGAAGACCGGGGTGCGCTGGCCAGGCGCGAGCGCCGAGACGACCGCGCTCTGCGGGCCCGGCAGGTAGGCGGTGTGGTGGGTCTTGATGTAGCCGACCGTGCGCGGCAGATGGGTGCGCCCGCGCAGGGGCCCGTCGACCAGCAGCAGGTCGTCGGTCCGCGAGCGGTACCTGACCGCCAGGTCGACCTCCAGCTGCGTGACCTGCCGCTGCAGGGCCAGCGACAGCTCGTCCATGCTCGGCCCCGAGGCCCGCTCCGCCCGGTAGGTCGCGTGCGGTGTCTTGACCTCCGGCGTGTACGGCGAGGCGCTGAACAGCGACCTGCCCACCTCGAGGGCCGCGAGCGTCGCCCCCGAGGGTCCGCACTCGACGATCCCGGCCGCGTAGGAGGCGGCGATGCCCGGGATCGGCATCGGCGAGGAGGGATCGTGCACCCACACGCGCGCGTCGACCCTGCGGACCCCGTCGGCGATCAGCAGCGCCTGCGGCGCGGTCGTGCCGGGCGACGGGTCGACCGGCTTCCAGTCGGCCGCGTCGCACTCGACGTCGAGGACCAGCTCGGCGCTCGTCGGGCCCAGCTCGGCCAGCGCCTCGACGGCCAGCGCCGCCGCGTAGCCGGGGTCCCAGGGATCGACGGTGAACTCCGTCACGGACGCCGTCATGCTCCCACCCTCCGCAGGTGCGACCCCTTGGCGTCGCGGCCGATCTCGAACCGCACGGGCACCCGGTCGGCCAGCGCGGGAACGTGCGTGACGACGCCGACCATGCGGTCCTGTCCCGCCGCCAGGCGTTCGAGGGTGGTGGCGACGGTGTCGAGAGTGGCGGGGTCGAGGGTGCCGAACCCCTCGTCGAGGAAGATCGAGTCGAGGCTGCGCGCCACGGTGCCCGACAGCGCGAGGGCCAGGGCGAGGGCGGCCTGGAAGGTCTCGCCGCCCGACAGCGTGCGCGCGCTGCGCCGCATGCCCGCCTCGCCGTGGTCGATGACCTCGATGTCGCCCTTGCCGCCGAGGGTCAGCTCGTACTGCCCGTCGGACAGCTCGCGCAGCGTGTCGGAGGCGGTCACGACCAGGAGCTCCAGCGCCTCGGCGCACAGCCACCGCTCGAAGGCGTTGGCGCGCAGCAGCAGGGTCAGCTCGTGGGCGACCCTGGCCTCCTGCTCCTTCTCGGCGGCCAGCGCCTCGAGCGCGCGGGCGCGCTCGCGGTCCTCCCTGACCCGGTCGAGCCTGCTCTCGGCGCGGGCGACGGCGGTGGCGAGGGCCGCGCCGATCTGGTCGGGCCCCGCCTGGGCCGGGACGGCGATCTCGTGCTCGGCCAGCAGCCCGGTGAGCCTGGCCCGTTCCTCGGCCCGGCTGGTCTCCGCGCGGGAGAGTTCCGCCTCCCGTTCGGTCAGCGCGACTCGGGCCGCCCGCCCGGCCTCGTCGCGCCAGGCGATCAGCGCGCTCCAGGCCCGGTGCAGGTCCTCCCGGTCGACGGGAGGAGGAGGGGTGCCGTCGGGGTGCGCGCCGAGGGTGAGCACGCCGTCACGGGCCTGCTCCAGCTCGCGCCACGCCTGCTCCGTCCGGCGCCGCGTGCTGTCGGCGGTGCGCTGGGCCTGCTCCAGCCTGGCCCGGCCGGCCCGTACGGCCTTGCGCGCCTCGGCCACGGCCGCGTCGGCCTTGCGCACGGCGGTCATGCGCTCCTCCAGGGCGGTCCGCTCGCTGGGCGGCGGCAGCTCGGCCAGCCTGGCCGCGAACGCGGCGACCTGCGAGTCGAGCATGGCGGCCTCGGTCTCGGCCTTGCCGAGGCCGGTCCTGGTGCGCTCGGCCTCCGTCCTGGCGGCGCGCAGCGCGCGCTCGGCCGCGCCGACGTCGGCGAGCGCGGGATGGTGCGGCAGCTCGGTCAGCGGGCGCAGGCAGGTGGGGCACGGCTCGCCGACCGACAGGCGGGCGGCCAGGTCGGCGGCGGTGTGGGCGTCGCGCAGCCGGTCACGCTCGCGCTCGGCGGCGGCCAGCGCCTCCGCAGCACGGCGCGCCGCCTCCGACAGGCCCGGCAGCGCGTCACGGACCCGGGCGGCCGCGGTCGTGGCCTCGCCGGCCGCGGCGGTCACCCGCTCCCGCTCGTCGAGGGCGGCCAGGCGGTGGGCGATCGTGTGCCGGTCGCCGAGCGCCGCCAGCTCGTCGTGGGCCCGGTGCTCGGCCGCCTCCAGCGCCGCCACCTCCTCCGCGAAGGCCGTCACGGTCGCCGCGGCCTGCCGGGCGCTCTCGGCGAGCGTCGGCACCTCCTGCGGCATCAGCAGCGACTGCAGCGCCTTGACCCGCACGGCGACCGCCTCGCGGTCGGCCGCCGCCCTGCGGATCTCCTCCTCGCGGGCGCGCAGCAGGTCGAGGTCGATCCGCTCGGCGAGCGCGCGCAGCGTGGCGACCTGGTCGGCCGCCGCCCGCTCGGCGTCGGCGTCGGCGCCGGACAGCTTGCCGAGCTGGTCGCGGGCGAAGGCGGCGGCCTGCTTGCTCGCCTCCTCCTCGCGGACGGCCCGCTGTCTGATGCGCTCGTAGACGTCGGCGTCGAGGAGCTGGACCAGCAGGTCCTGCCGCTCGCGCGGCGCGGCGTGCAGGAACTCGGCGAAGCGGCCCTGCGGCAGCACCACGCACTGGGTGAAGAACTTGTACTCCAGGCCCGTGACCCGCTGCACCTCCGGGGTGACGGCGTCGCCCTCGGCGACCGGCCGCAGCACCGCCGCCAGCACCTGCGCCAGCTCGCCCGTGACGGCGGGGTCGAGCTCGTCGAGCCTGGCCTCCTTGGTGCGGACGGTGCCCTTGGCGTCGCGCTGGAGCGCGCGGACCACGCCATGGCGGCGTCCGGCGCTCTCGAAGACCAGCGCCACCTTGCCCGCGGCGGCCGAAGGCGCCAGCGCGTGGGCGATCACGTTCTCCTTGCCCCAGCGCGGCACCGTGCCGTACAGCGCGAAGCAGATCGCGTCGATCACCGTGCTCTTGCCCGCGCCGGTCGGGCCGACCAGGGCGAAGTAGTCGATGTCGGAGAAGTCGATCGTGACGGGCGCGCGGAAGCTGCCGAAGTTCTCCAGGTGCAGCAGGAGCGGTCGCATCAGCCGGTCACCTCGTCGTAGAGCCGGTCGAACAGCCCGGCCACCTGGTCGTCGTGGCGTCCGGCGCTGGTGAGGTAGTCGCGGAACAGCTCGCGCGGGCTGCGCGAGGCGGTCGACGCCTTCGGTACGGCCCGCACCGGCCGGAACCGCTCGTCGAGCGCCACGTCGAGCGCGCCCGGCAGCAGCTCCCGCACCGTGTCGGCCAGCCCCGGGCGCGGTTTCTCCTCCACGATCACCTTCACCCACGCGTCGCCGAGGTCCATGGCCTCGAGCTGCTCCAGCGTGCCGGTGACCGTGCGCAGTGTCCTGGCCTGCCTGAACGTCACCTCGCGCACGACCGCCGGCCGTCCCGGCGAGACGTCGACCAGCAGCGCGCCGGGGGTGTTGGCCTCCTCGCCGAAGTCGACGGCGAGGGGCGAGCCGCTGTACCAGATCGGGCACGGCCCGGCGATCTGCTGCCTGCGGTGCAGGTGGCCGAGCGCGGCGTACTGGGTGGCGGAGGGGAACGCGGTGGCCTCGAAGTAGTAGGAGAAGATCGACTGCGCCTCCCGCTCGCCGCCGCCGAACGCCCCGCCGGGCAGCGTGCCGTGGGTGGCCACGATGTTGACGGTGTCGGCCTGGAAGGGGGCGGTCAGGGCGCCGAGCAGCTCGCCGATCCTGGCGGCGTAGTCACGGTTGTGCTCGGCGGGGGTGCCCGTCAGCACCTCGGCCGCGCGCACCACGTACCGGTGGGACAGGAAGGGCAGGACGGCCAGCCGCACGGGCTCGCCGGTCCTGGCGGTGAAGGACAGCGTGCCTCCCCTGTCGGGGCGGCGGAAGGCGCCGACGACCTGGATGCCGAGCGCGCCGAGCACCGGCCGGTAGACCTCGAGCAGCTGCGGGTTGTCGTGGTTGCCGGCCAGCACCACCACGTCGCGCCCGTCCTCGCGCAGCGCCATCAGCGCGGGCATGACCAGCGCCTGCGCCTCCGGGGTGGGCGCGGAGGTGTCGAAGACGTCGCCGGCGACGATGACGGCGTCCACGTTCTCCTCGCGGGCGGTCGCGACCAGTTCCCTCAGCACGGCGCGGTGCTCGTCGATGCGGGAGCGGCCTTTGAGCACCTTGCCGACGTGCCAGTCGGCGGTGTGCAGGATCTTCATCGGGCTCCGATCAGAACGGCGGGATGTCCTCTTCTTCGACCAGTCCGTGGAACGGGTCCTCGCTCGCCGGTCTGATCGGCACCGCCTCCGACGGCCGGGTGGCCCAGGCGGGGAAGGGGAAGGCGACGGCGAGCGGCACCGGGATCTCCGGCTGGGCGACGAACATGGTGCCCGGCTTGGCGATCGTGGCCCGGTCCCTGACGGCCGGCGGCAGCCAGCCGTACTCCGAGCGGCCCGCCTCGGCGGGATCGAGGCGGCCCGCCACGCGCACCGCGCTGTTGGAGACGATGCGGCGCTCCACCTCGGAGGCGGTCTGCTGGGCGCCGATGAGGATCACGCCCAGCGACCGGCCGCGCTCGGCCACGTCGAGCAGGATCTCCTTGATCGGCGAGTCGCCCTCGCGGGGGGCGTACTTGTTGAGCTCGTCCAGCACGACGAACAGCAGCGGCCTGGCCGTGCCGGAGCTCTCCTTCCTGGCGAACTCGCCGCGCAGGACCACGCCGACGACGAACCGCTGGGCACGCTCGGGCAGGTTGTGCAGGTCGACGATGGAGACCTGCGCGTCGGACGTGCGGATCGAGTGCGGACGGCCGCCCGACACGTCGGCCCTGATGATCGGCGACAGCGGCCTGACCGCGCTGCGCAGGCGGCGCAGGAAGGCGTTGACGGTGCCGAGCGGGGTCTGGGCGCCCGCCCAGGTGACCCTGCTCGCCTCGTCCATGAGCTGGTCGCTGAGCAGCTCGACCAGGTCGGAGAACGTGCGGCACACCCCGCCCTCGGGCAGCTTGATCGCGCCGCCTTCCACCGGGACGGCCCACGCCGCCAGCCGCGCCGCGACCTGGCCGACGAGCAGGGAGTAGCCGGCCCGCTCGTCGTCGGCGTCGGCGAAGACGAAGCGGAGCAGCTCCTCCTTGCAGAACTCCTCGAGCGTCCAGTAGAAGGCGCTGACACCGTGGGTGCGGGCGGCGACGTGCGGGACCGCGTTGGGGTCGTTCGGGCGCGGAGGGGCGAAGACGTGCACGCTGCCGAACGGCTCGGCGGGCAGGCCCAGGCGCTCGTAGGCGGCGGCCGAGGCGGCGTCGAGCCGGCTGTTGGGGTGGTCGAGGAAGAGCAGGTCCTCGCCCTTCACCGAGAAGATCAGCGCCTTGGTGTTGGCGGCGTCGCCCTGCAGGACGCCCGAATGGAAGATCGAGTACAGCAGGAAGGTGGCGAAGGAGGTCTTGGTCGCCACACCCGAGACGCCCGAGATGGACACGTGGGCGCCGCGCGTGCCGTCGAGGAAGTCGAAGTTGACGAACAGCGGCTGGCCGTCGCGGCCCATGCCCATGGGGACGCGGCGCTCCATCACGTCGAAGTAGAGCGCCTGGTCGCGGTCGCCGGAGCCGGCACGGTAGACGATCTCGCCGGGCAGCGGCGGCACGAACACCTCAGGCTCGACCCTGGTGACCCGCACCTCGGCCACCTCGACGACGGCGGCGGGCAGCGCGCCGTCGGCGATGAGGAAGACGTCGGAGTCGTAGGCGGCGCCCTCGTGCCTGGCCTCGACGGTCGCGACCACGCCCGCGACCAGCACCTGGCCGTAGCCGGGGACCTCCCTGCGGGTGACCACGACGTCGTCGAGCTGGACGACCCGGCCTGGTTCGAGGCCGATCCAGAAGGAGAGCGGGGAGGCCGCCTGCGTGCCGAGCACCCTGCCGACCGCCTCACCGGACGCGACCGTCCCAGGCATCGCCGTACGGCTCGCCACTCCGTTCTCGATCACTCAGCCCCTCCGCCCCATAACGCCCTCAACCGCAGCGTAATGGGGTTGGGGGTGTGGGTTCGGCATCTTCCACGGGTCCGGCGGGTTTCCGCGCGGTCGCGCCCCCGCCGATCCGGGGTCAGGAGTCCTCGGGCGAGACCATGACGTAGCCGAAGTTCGGCGGCTTGCCGACGGCGCGTTCGAGCTGGCGGAGCACCTTGCGGGGCTCGTCGTTCGGGCCCACGACGTAGAACGGCCTGCCGTCCCTGCCGAAGGTGACGGTCCCGGCGATCTCCTCCTCGCCCAGGTGGCGGGCGAGCGGCGCGAAGTCCTCGATCGGGTCGAGGCCGAGGCTCCTGGCGTACTCGACCGAGCCCAGCACCAGCTCCCTGGCCAGCTCGAACGGCGCCTCCTGCCAGCCGGGGAAGTCGGAGAAGAAGTAGTCGCGGAAGCGGCGCAGCTCGCGCTCGTCCATGACGTCGGGGCCGACGGTGTGCCTGACGCCCAGGCAGTAGGTGTCGACCAGGTAGCCGCAGACCACGTACTTGTCCCAGCCGTGCCGGCGGGCGACCAGCACGCAGACGGTGCCGTTGGTGCCGTGCTCCTCCGGGGCCTCGTCGACCCACCCCGGCGCGGTGAGGCCGACGCTCCAGCCGGTGGTGACCCAGCTCCCGGCCACCTCCCCCATCTCCTCGGCGGGGGCCTCGGCCGCGACCGCCCGCACCAGCGGCGCCACCTTCGACGGCGGCACGCCGAGCGCGCGGGCGATCTCCTTGGGCGACTTGCCCTGGCCGCGCAGTTCGCGCACCTTGTCAATCAGCTCCATAAGGATGGGACTTTATCCGCTCCCCTCCGATCACCGGCCCGAGGGCGGGGGACCGGCGCCCTACCAGGTGATCGGCGTGTGGACGTTGCGCAGCGGCTCGCCCGCCCCTTCGGGGGGGGCCGCCCACAGCACGGCGTTGGCCAGCACCCGCAGGACGCCCTCGTGGTAGAAGACCGGGTACTTCTGGTCGCCCGGGCTGAAGTAGAAGATCCGTCCCTTGCCCCTGCGGTAGCAGCAGCCGGCCCGGAAGACCTCGCCGCCGGTGAAGGAGCTGATGAAGACCAGCTCGTCAGGGGTGGGGATGCCGAACGGCTCGCCGTAGGTCTCGTGCTGCTCGATGACGAGCGGGTTGGGCACGCCCGCCGCGATCGGGTGCGCGGGGTCGACCGTCCACACCAGCTCGCGCTCTCCCGCGTCACGCCAGGTCAGCGTGCAGGTCGTGCCCATCAGCGCGCGGAAGATCCGGGAGAAGTGCCCCGAGTGGAGCACCAGCAGGCCCATGCCGCCCAGCACGCGCTCGTGGACGCGGGCGACCACCTCCGCCGAGACCTCCTCGTGGGCGGCATGGCCCCACCAGGTCAGCACGTCCGTCTCGGCGAGGACCTTCTCGGTGAGGCCGTGCGCCGGCTCGTCCATGGTCGCGATCCGCACCGCGACCCGTTCGCCGAGCCGCTCACGCAGCCCGGCGGCGATCGCGCCGTGCATCCCCTCCGGATAGCGCAGCCGGACGTCCTCCTCCTGCCGCTCGTGCACGTTCTCGCCCCACACCGTGACGTTGATGGCCACGCCGCCTTCTCCCTTCGGTCAGCACTCCGGTCATCGCCGCCAGCAACCACGCGGCGGTGAACCCGACCAGCCAGCTCCAGCCTGCCCTGCCGTACACGATGCTGCCCAGCGTGCCACCGACACTGCTGCCCACGTAGAAGAAGAGCGTGTACATGCCGGAGACGTGGCCGCGGGCGCCTTCGGGGGCCTCGGCGGCCGCCCAGCCGTTGGCGACGGCGTGCGCGGCGAAGAAGCCGCCGGTCAGCACCACCAGCCCGGTGACCACGAGGGCCAGGGAGTCGGGGATGGTCAGCAGCGTGCCGAGAACGGTGACCAGGAGCGCGGCGACGAGGACCGGGCGCTTGCCGTACCTGGCGACGAGCCGGCCGGCGGCGCCGGAGGACAGCGTGCCCATGGCGTAGGCGAGGAAGACGAGGGAGGCGACGGCGGGGGCGAGGCCGAGCTCGCGGATCAGCCTGAACCCGGCGGCGTTGTAGACGGCGACGAAGGAGCCCACGCCGGCGGCGGCCACGCCGTACTGGGCGAGGAGCACGGGGCGGCTGAAGGCGGCCCGCAGGCCGCCGCCCGGTCGGACCCGCGGGCGCGGGGGCGTGGGCGGCAGCGTGAGGGCGGCGACCGCCGCGCAGACCGCGCAGACGCCGCCGACGACGGCGAGCGCGCCGTGCCAGCCGAGCGGTTCGGTGACCAGCCCGGCCACCAGGCGGCCGGCCATGCCGCCGACCGAGTTGCCGGCGATCATCGCGCCGACCGCGGTGGCCACCCCCGCCGCGCCCAGCAGGTCCATCAGGTACGCCGCGGCGACGCCGGGGAAGCCCGCGATGGCCACGCCCTGCAGGGCCCTGAGCACCAGCAGCGTCTCGAACGTCGGCGCCAGCGGCAGCAGCAGGCCGAGCACGGCGGAGGCGATGACGGAGACGAGGATGATCCGCCGCTTGCCGACGACCTCCGACAGCGCGGCGACGGGCAGCACGGCGACGGCCAGCGCGCCGGTGGCCACCCCGACCGCCAGCGAGGCGCTTCCCGGGTCGAGGTGGAACTCAGCGGCGAGCTGAGGCAGGACGGGCTGCGGCGCGTAGAGCAGGGCGAAGGAGGCGATGCCCGCGGCCGCGACGCCGACAGCCACTCGAGGTGCGATAGCCACGGTTACGAAACTAAGCAACGCTAATAAATACGTCCAATACCGCAATATGCGAAAATTCATACTGTGATGCATGAATGGGCGCCGAACCTCGAACTGTTGGCCGCGATCAAGGAAACCGAGCACGTGACCAGGGCGGCGGAACTGCTCGGCGTACCCCAGCCGACGGTGAGCAGGCGGCTCGCCGCGCTGTCGGAGGCGGCCGGCACCCCGCTGGTCGTCCCGCACGGCAGAGGCGTCAGGTTGACCAGGGCCGGTCACACCCTCGCCGACGCGGCGGTCCGCGCGCTGGCGGTCATGGCGACGGGCGTCCGGGAGGTGCGGGAGGAGATCGACCCCGGCAGCGGCCGGATCGTGCTCGGCTTCCTGCACCTGCTCGGCCGCTCCCTCGTGCCCGCGCTGGTGGGCGGCTTCCGCGAGCGGCGTCCGGGGGTGCGCTTCAGCCTGGTGCAGGGCTCGCGGCAGGACATCCTGCGGCGGCTGCGCGAGGGGGAGATCGACTTGGCGTTCGTCGCGCCGCTCCCCTCCGGCGACGCGGAGCTGACCGGCACCCCGCTGGCCCGGCAGGAGCTGGTGCTCACCGTCCCCGCCTCGCACCGGCTGGCCCGCCGCCGCCGGGTACGCGCCGCCGAGCTGGCCGACGAGGACTTCGTCACGCTGGAGCAGGGGTACGGCGTGCGCCAGATCACCGACGAGCTGTGCGCCGCCGCCGGCTTCCGGCCCCGGATCACCTTCGAGGGCCAGGAGTCCGACACCGTGCGCGGACTGGTCGGCGCGGGACTCGGCGTCGCGCTGCTGCCCGGCTACGGGGTCGCGCCGCTGCCGGGCGTGGTCGAGATCCCGCTGTCGCCCGCCGTGTTCCGCACGATCGGCATCGTCAGGTCCGCCCAGCTCACCCCTGTGGTGCGGGCCTTCCACGCGCACGTGGTGGCGGAGACGCGCGACGTCGGGCCCGAGTTCAGCCCCCTGGCGGAGAAGGGGAGCCGTTCCCGCGCAGCCGGCCGACCATGAGGTGAACGGTCGCCGGGCTCGTGTTGTCTCCCCTCTGGGCGTGGCTTTACGACGATCCGGGCAGTCCACCCATATGACTGGGTCAAAACGGACAAAAGCCATCTTCGGTGCCGGAGTTGCGGGTGCGGCCCTGCTCGCGGCCGCCGCATGCGCCGGCACGCCGACCGACGCCGCC
The DNA here is from genome assembly GCF_053605785.1 of Nonomuraea sp. NPDC003754. Lineage (NCBI taxonomy): Bacteria > Bacillati > Actinomycetota > Actinomycetes > Streptosporangiales > Streptosporangiaceae > Nonomuraea > Nonomuraea sp. NPDC003754. The sequence continues at coordinate 67,690 of NZ_JBSGJX010000038.1, read as the reverse complement.
AAGGCGGCGCCCGCACCCGCCGTCGGAGGCGCCGTCGCCGGCCTCGCGTCGCCGACGATGCCTCCCGAGCCCAGCCCCGGCGAGATGAGCCCCGGGGAGCCGAGTCCCGGAGTCGGCGGCATGGAGGACATCACCCGGGCGGGCACCGCCGCCATGGACGCCGTCGAGGGCGGCACGGTCGTCTCCCTCGAGGCCGAGGAGAACGGCAAGATCTGGGAGGTCGAGCTGGCCGAGAAGAACGGCACCGAGCAGGAGCTCGAAGTGGACTCCTCAGGAAAGGTCGTCTCGGGGCCCACCGCCAGGGAAGGCGACGCCGAGGACAAGGCCAAGCTCCTCGCCCTCGTCAAGGGTGCCGAGCTCACCTACCAGGACGCGGCCGAGAAGGTGGCCGCCGCGGTGCCCGAAGGCAAGATCACCGAGCTGAAGCTCGACCGGCACAAGGGCGCCGTGGTCTGGGAGTCCGACGTCGTCGGGTCGGACGGCACCAGGCACCAGATCAGGGTCGACGCCAAGGACGGCACCGTGACCAAGAGCGGCCAGACGAGCTGAGAGCCCACACCGCACACCCGACGCCCTGATGCGCCGCGCGCCTCCCCACGCGCGGCGCTTCCACCGCTGCCCCATGTCTCCCGTGCGGCCGGGCGCCTCCGTACAGCCGGAGATCCCCGGATGATCGCCGGATGACCGGCGGCGCGGCGGGCAGGACGGGAGGGTGGGCAGGATGGGGAGATGAGCGCCGCGTACACGCCCGCGTGGCCCGCGATCCGGCGCAGGCTGGAGACCAGGCCGTGGGCGGCGGAGATCCTCACCGCCATCAGATCGGACTTCACCCGCTGGTCGCGCGACCTGGTCGTCCCCGGCCCCGACCAGCCCTCGGCGTGGACGCACCACTACTTCTGCGACGCCGACGGCGCCCCGCTGGTGTTCGACGCCGCCACGCCCGCGCGGCACGCCTGCCCCGCGTGCGACCGGGTCTACCGTGGCGAGCCGTGGGACGGCGCGTGGCGCACCACGATGCACGACGCCGCGGCCGTCCAGGCCCAGCGCGCCGCCCTGCTCGTCCGCCTGTCGGACACCGCCGCGGAGGCCGCCGCCGAACTCGAACGCCTCGCCGCCGCCTACGCCCGCCACTACCTCTCCTACGAACCCCACGGCGGCAACGCGGGCCAGGGCCGGGTCCAGCCGCAGTCGCTCGACGAGGCGGTCTGGGCCGTCGGCCTGCTGCGCGCGCTGCGCTGGGCGGGCGACGTGCTCAGCCCCGCCACCTCCGCCGCCGTCGACGCCATGGCGAGCGCCATCGCGGATCTGCTGCGCCCGCAGGCCGGCATGGTGCACAACATCCACTGCTGGCTGCTGGCCGCGCTGGCCGAGTGCGCCGCCCGGCTCGGCGACCGGACACTGACGGAGTGGTGCCGCGACGCGCCCTGCGGCGCGGAAGCCCAGGTCATGGAGGGCTTCCACCCAGAAGGTCTCTGGTACGAGATCAACGCCCACTACCACTACTACGCGGTCGCCGCCCTCCTGTCCTACCGCGAGGCCGCCGGACCCGAAGGACTGTCCGAGCGGGCGGCACGACGGCTCGCGCGCGCGATCGTCGCCCCGCCGTCGCTCGCCTACGCCGACACCCGCCTGCCCGCCTACGGCGACGGCTGGGCCGAGTGCCACGTCGGGGACTTCGCCGCCCAGGCCGAGGCGGCCTGCACGCTCCTCCCCGAGGCGGCGGTCGACCTGGCCCCCTACTACGAACGCCGCCGTCCCGGCCCGGTGCGTCCGTGGTTCGGCCGCCCCGACGCCCTGCCCGGCGGGGTGGACGTCGGGTACCGCTCGTCCGTCGCCGCCCTGCTCTTCGGCCCGGACGAGGTGCCCGCGGCCTCACCGTCCACCGCCCCGGCCTCCGGAACCGACCGGAAACCAGCAGGCTCGCCCGCCGCCCCCGCCTCCGGAACCGACCGGAAGCCCGCGGGCTCGCCCGCCGCCCCCGCCTCCGGAACCAGCCGGAGTCCCGCGGGCTCGCCCGCCGCCTCCCGCTACTTCGCGCCGGACCGGGTGGCCGGGCGTCGCTCGTCCTTCGTGTGGCCGCACGCCGGGATCGGGGTGCTGCGCTCCCCCGCGGTACGGCTGGCGATGCGGTTCGGCCCCGACGCCGGCTGGCACGACCACCGCGACAAGCTCAACGTCGACGTCGAGACCGCCACCGGCTGGTACAGCCTCGACCTCGGCACCAGCGGGTACGGCTCGGCGTTCACGGCGTGGATGCGCTCGCCCCTCGCCCACAACGTGGCGATCGTCGACGGGGCCCGGCAGCCCCCGCACACGGGACGCCTGCTGGAGTCGTCCGAACGCCGTCTCGTGGCGGAGTCGGCGTGGGAGGGCAACGTGCTGCGCCGCTCGGTCGCGGTGACGGACGACGGGTGGACCGACGAGGTCACGGTCACGCTGCCCTCGGCACGGCGCATCGAATGGGCCTTCCACGGCGACGGCCTCTTCTCCCCCGACCCGCCCCGGGACCACCCCGCCACCCCCTCCACCTGCCCACCCTCCGACTCACCCGACCCGACCCCGGACCACCCCGCCGCGCCCTCCACCTGCCCACCCTCCGACTCACCCGACCCGACCCCGGACCACCCCGCCGCCCCCTCGACCCGCCCACCCTCCGACTCACCCGACCCGACCCCGGACCACCCCGCCGCCCCCTCGACCGGCCCACCCTCCGGTTCTCCCGCCCAGGGGGTTCGGGAGCCCTCGGCCTCCGCCCGCCACGGCCGGGAGCCCTCTTCCTCCCGGCCCGCGTGCGAGCCGCGTGATCCCAGCGACTCCGCCGCTCACTCCACCGGCGTCTCCTGCTCCTCCACGATCTCGCCCTCGGGCCCTTGCGACGCCGGCTCCAAGGTCCCCCGCGATGTCCGACCCGAGAACGTGGGCGCCGCCGGCTCCGCGAGCCCGCGTGACGCCCGACCCGGGAACGGTGGCGACGCCCGACCCGAGGGCCGTGACGCGGGCGTCCTCGGTCAGGAGGCGGCGGCGTTGCGTGATGTCCGCCGGCTCGCCGTCCCCGCCGACGGGATCCTGCGCGGCACCTGGGACTTCGACGGCGCCCCGCACCTCGCGCTCGTCGTACCCGACGGGTTCGCGGCCTACGCCGCCACGGCGGAAGGGAACCCGAACGGACGCCCGCTCGGCCTGCTCATCCTGCGCGGGCACGCCGCCCGTGCCCGCTTCCGCGCGACCTTCACCGTCAGCGAGAGGCGCCGGCGAGCAGCCCCTGGCACAGCTCCATGAGAGTACGGCGCAGCGGCGCGGCCCGCTCGGCGAACCCGCGCTGGGCGGCCGCGTAGGCGACCCTGCCCTCGGGCGTCTCGATCGGGACGGGTGCGTAGCCGAGGGCGCTCAGGTCGTAGGGGCTGGCGCGCATGTCGAGCGTCCTGATGTCGCGGGCCAGCTCGAAGCAGTCGGCGACCAGCTCGCTCGGCACGAGGGGCGACAGCTTGTAGGCCCACTTGTACAGGTCCATGTTGGCGTGCAGGCAGCCGGGCTGTTCGAGCTCCACCTGGCGTTCGCGGGTCGGCCGCAGGGCGTTGAGCGGGCGTGCGGCCTCGGTGAAGAACCTGAAGGCGTCGAAGTGGCTGCACCGGGCGCCACGGCGCTCGACGACGGCGGCGATCTCCTCGGACGGCATGCGCAGCGGCTGCGCGGCGTGCCGTACCTGGTCGGCGGGCAGTTTGTAGACCATCGCCCACTCGTGCATGCCGAAGCAGCCGAAGTTGCCCTGCCGTGCGGCGGTCGCCGACAGCAGCGCGGCCGTCCACTCGACCACCGCGCGCCGCTTGTCCAGCAGCCGGTCGACGTCGACGGTGGCGCCCTCGCCGGTGTCGAGGTAGTCGGCTCCGTAGCCCTGGGCGTCGGCCAGCACGACGCCCGCTCCGGGATGCCACCTGCGCAGCCGCCCGGGGCGGTAGCCGTAGTAGTCGAACAGGAAGTCTTCGACCGGGTGGGCCCTGCCCTCCTTGCGGCGGCTCAGGTGCGGCCCGACCCAGGCGTCGACCCTCCGCTGATGCGCCTCGGCCCGTGCCTGCCACTCCCGCTTGTCGAGGATCCTCACGGCTTCATCGTAGGAACCTCCGCCCGGTGCCGGATCCCGAGCCGGGTCACCGGGCGAGCACGAACGCGAGCCGCCGGGCCAGGCCGGTGTTGCGGCGCAGGCCGAGCCGGTGGACGGCGAGCTCCAGCGCCTCACGCTGCCCGACCAGCACCACCCACGCCTTGGCCCTGGTGACCAGCGTGTAGAGCAGCCTGCGGCGCAACATCACCCCGCCCGCCTCCACCACCAGCGGCGCCACCACGAACGGGTACTCGCTGCCCTGGGAGCGGTGGACGCTGATCGCGTAGGCGTGGGTGAGGTCGTCGAGCTCGTCGAACCCGTAGGACACCACCTCGCCCTCGTCGATGAGCACCTCGACGACGCGCTCCTCCCTGTCGAGGGCGACGATCGTGCCTGTCTCGCCGTTGAAGACGCCCTTGTCGTAGTTGTTGCGGATCGGCATGACACGGTCGCCGACCCGGTAGACCGACGCGCCCGACCAGTGCTCGGCCGTACCGTCGCGGGCCGGGTTGAGCCGCTCCTGGATCAGCCGCCCGAGCTCGGCGGTGCCCGCGTCGCCCTTGCGCATGGGGCACAGCACCTGAACCTGCTCGGGACGGACGCCCTGTTTCGCGGGGATCGCCTCGGTCGCGAGATGCACCACCCGCGCCGCCACCGCCGACGGGTCGTCGAGCTCCTCGAACCAGAACCCGCCGCCGCCCGGTGTGTACGGCACCGCACCCGACCTGATCTGGTGGGCGGCCTGGACGATGCCGCTGCCCTCGGCCTGCCTGAAGACGTGGGTGAGCCGCATCCGGGGGATCGTCTCGACCCGCAGCAGGTCGGACAGCACGCTGCCGGGCCCGATGCTCGGCAGCTGGTCGCTGTCGCCCACCAGCAGCAGGTGGCTGCCGTCGGGGATGGCCGAGCACAGCCGGGTGGCCAGATGGAGGTCGAGCATGGACGCCTCGTCGACCACGACGAGGTCGGCCTGCGCCGGGGTCTGGTCGAAGAGCTTGTCAGGATCGGGCTGTACGGCGAGCATCCGGTGGACCGTCGTCGCGGGCAGCCCGGTCAGCTCCGACAGCCGCTTGGCCGCCTTGCCCGTGGGCGCGCAGAGCGTGACGGCGCCGCCCATCGCCCGCACGGTCGAGGCGATCACTCGCACGGTGTGGCTCTTACCGCACCCGGGGCCTCCGGTGAGGACCGAGACCGTGCTGGTCAACGCCATCGTCACGGCGGCCTGCTGATCGTCGTGCAGGCCGGGGTCGTCGCTGAAGGCGCGCAGCGGCAGCGTCGACCTGGCGGCGCAGAGCCTGGCCAGCTCCGCCGCCAGCTTGACCTCGCGGCTGTGGTGCTCCTTGGAGTAGACGACCAGGTCGTCATCGGTCTCCTCGACGACGACACGGCGCTCGGACAGCAGCGCGTCGACCATCCGGCCGACCAGCTCCTCCTCCAGCTCCAGCCGTTCGGCGGTGCGGGCGACCAGCGCCGGCAGCGGCAGGAAGCAGTGGCCGTCGCGGGCGGCGGCCGCCTCCAGCCGGTCGACGAGGGCCGCCTTGATCCGCTGCGGGCTGCGCTCGGGGACGCCCGACCGCAGCGCGATCCTGTCGGCCGTGGCGAACGCGACGCCCCTGACCCTGCCGATGAGCTGGTAGGGGTCGGTGGCCAGGATCTCCGCCGAGGCGTCGCCGTACACCTGGTAGATCTTGGCGGCCAGCAGCGGGCTGACCCCGTAGCCCTGGAGCACCACCATCAGCGCGGCGACGGCCTTCTGCTCCTTCCACGCCTCGACGATCTGCGCCTGGCGGGCGGGGCCGATGTTGATCACCTCGGTCAGCCGCTCGGGGGCGGTGTCGATGACGGTGAGCGTGTCCTCGCCGAAGTGGCCGACGATCGCCTGGGCCAGGCGCGAGCCGATGCCGCGGATGAGCCCCGAGCCGAGATAGAGCTGGATGGCGTGAACGGTGGACGGCACGACACGCTCGCACGCGGTGACCGCGAAGCGCTTGCCGTAGGTGGCGTGCTCCTCCCACTGGCCGTCCAGGCGGAGCGTCTCGCCCGGCTGCGCCCCCGCCAGCGCCCTGCCGGAGGCGACGAAGCCGGACCCGCCCGCCTCGCTGCTCATGCGGGCGACGGTGTACGCGTCCTCCCTGACGTACACCAGGTGCTCGACGGATGCCTCCACGTACGGGATCCAACCACGCGGCGCCGACATTCGGCGGCACCCCACCGCCCCGAACGGTCCGGCCAGGGGCGCCACCTCCACCGGCCCGGCCCGAGGGACGCGGCGGCACGGAACAGACAGCGCCGGACAGACGACGCGGGAAAGCCCACGCGGGACAGGACCGAGGCGGGACAGGCCACGCGGGACAGGGCCGAGGCGGGACAGGACCGAGGCGGGACAGGGCCGAGGCGGGGGAGGGGCACGAAAGGGGCAGGAGAAGGGCGGGCGACGGAGGGGCAGGGCAGGAGAGGGGCGGTGCGGGGGAGGGGCAGGGGGCGGCGCGGGGGGGTTCAGGACAGGGGTGGGGTTCAGGACAGGGGTGGGGGTCGGGAGGGCTGCGGGGTCAGGACAGGGGTGGGGCCTTGCGGGCGGAGCCGCGGTAGAGCTCCGGGTCGTAGCGGCGCTCGCTCTCGTCCAGCTTGGCGTGCGCCGCCGCCACGAGGTCGACGCCGAGGACGTCCGCCAGCCGTACCAGGTAGCCGGTCACGTCGCCGAGCTCGGCGCGCACCCGCGCCATCGTCTCCTCGTCGGGCCGCTCAGCCTCGGCGAGCCACTGGAACTCCGCCACCAGCTCGCCGACCTCTCCCGCCAGCGCCATCACGAGGTTCTTGGGCGTGTGGAACCGCTCCCATTCGCGGTCGCTCGCGAACCCGCGCAGCCGTACCGCCAGCTCCTCCAACGGGGACGTCATGGCTGGTGACACTACCCCCTGTGTCACCCGCCGGTTCGCGGGGACCGCACCACACGCCGCTGCCGGCGGCGGTGGGAGCGGGGCTCGCCCGGGGCCGGTGCACCCCGCGGACTCCATCGATGGCGGACACGGCCGGTCTCACCCGACAATGGGCTGATGCCAGGCGTTGAGACACCTGAGACACCGTGGGGCCGCTGGGAGCCGGCGCCGCTGGAGGAGGTCGTCGCCCTGTTCGGGGCCTCGACGGTGCCGTGGTGGGTGAGCGGCGGCTACGCGATCGAGCTGGCCGTCGGGCGGGCCTTCCGCGAGCACGGGGACGTGGACGTGTCGGTCCTGCGCCGGGACCAGCTCGCGGTACGCCGCCTGCTGGCCGGCTGGGACTGCCACGTGGCCGATCCTCCGGGAACGCTGCGGCCGTGGCCGGTCGGCGAGGTATTGCCGGAGCGGGCGCACGACGTCTGGGTGCGCGCGAGCGCCGGAGGGCCGTGGCGGTTCCAGCTCATGCTGGACGACGCCGAGGGCGAGGAGTGGCTCTACCGGCGCGACCGGAGGATCCGCCGCCCGCTCTCCACGCTGGGGGTTCCTGAGGACGGTTTCCAGCGGATCGCGCCCGAGGTGCAGCTGCTGTACAAGGCCAAGGACACGCGTCCCAAGGACGAGGCCGACTTCGCCGAGGTGCTGCCGCTGCTGACCGGCGAGCAGCGGCGCTGGCTCGACGACGCGCTGGCGATCGCCTTCGGCGCCCACCCGTGGCGGCCTGCCGTCCAGACCGGGGCCGCCCCGCAGGGGACGCGTGCCGTACAGGAGGAGAGACCGTGATCGACCGTGACCGGCTGCGCGCGCTGATGGTGCGCGAGCAGGCCGACTACATCGCCCGCCATTCCGCCTCCCGCAGGGCGTTCGCCGCGGCCGACCACCTGTTCGGCAGGGTGCCCATGACGTGGATGAACAAGCGGGCCGGCGCCTTCCCCCTCTACCTGCGCGGCGCGCGGGGCGCGCGCGTCACCGACCTCGACGGCCACGACTACATCGACTTCGCGCTGGGCGACACCGCCGCGATGGCGGGCCACTCCCCCGCCCCGACGGTGGCCGCGGTCGCCCGGCGCTTCGGCGAGGACGGCGGGGCGAGCACGATGATGCCCACCGAGGACGCCGAATGGGTGGGCGCCGAGCTCACGCGCAGGTTCGGCCTGGCCCTGTGGAGCTTCTCCCTCACCGCGACCGACGCCAACCGGTGGGCGATCAGGATCGTCCGCGCGGTCACCGGACGGCCCAAGATCCTCTTCCACAGCTACTGCTACCACGGCAGCGTGGACGAGTCGCTGATCGTCCGCGGCCCCGACGGCGAGGGCGTCAGCCGCGAGGGCAACGTCGGCGCGCCCGTCGACGTGACGGCGACCAGCAGGGTCGCCGAGTTCAACGACGTCGAGGGCCTCGAGCGGCAGCTCGCGCACGGCGACGTGGCGGCCGTCCTCATGGAGCCGGCGCTGACCAACATCGGGATCGTGCTCCCCGAGCCCGGTTACCTGGAGAAGGTGCGCGAGCTGACCCGCGCGTACGGCACGCTGCTGATCAACGACGAGACCCACACCTTCTCCGCCGGCCCCGGCGGCGCCACCGGGCTGTGGGGCCTCGAACCCGACATGCTGACCATCGGCAAGGCCATCGGCGGCGGCGTGCCCGCGGGCGCGTACGGCATGTCGGCCGAGCTGGCCGAGCGGGTGCTCGCCCGCACCGACCTGGACCTGGTCGACATGGGCGGCGTCGGCGGCACGCTGGCGGGCAACGCGTTGTCGATGGCCGCCGTCCGGGCGACGCTCGGCGAGGTGCTCACCGACGCGGCGTTCGCCCGCATGATCGCGCTGGCCGAGGTCTTCGCCGACGACGTGCGCGCCGTCATCGCCGACGCCGGCCTGCCGTGGAGCATCCAGCGGCTCGGCGCGCGGGCCGAGTACCGGTTCGCCTTCCCCGCTCCGGTCAACGGCACCGCCTCCCGCGCGGCCACCGACGACGAGCTGGACGACTACCTGCACCTCTACCTCGCCAACCGGGGCGTCCTGCTGACGCCGTTCCACAACATGGCGCTCATGTGCCCCGACACGACGCGCGCCGACGTCGACCGGCACGGCGTGCTGTTCCGCGAGGCGGTGGAGGAGCTGGTCGGCTGACGTTCCCCCGCCAGGGGGAGGCGCCTCCCCCAGCCGGGCGAATCGCGGCGGGGCCGCCGGACGCGAAGCTCGTGAGCATGACGCGATGGATGACGTGGGTCCCGTGGGCCGCCGCGGCCGGCGCTGTCGCCTACGGGGCGGTGCAGGCCTCCTGGGCGCTGGGCGACGCACCGTCCTGGGTGCTCGGCTTCGACCTGACCTTCCCCGCGTGGGTGGTGGTCGGGCTCTGCGCCGGCGTCGTGCTCGTGGTGGCGGGGTTGCGCGCCACCGGGGGCCGGCTGCCGCTGGTGCTGGCGGCATGGGCGCTGAGCGCCGCGCTGGTGTCGGCGTCGGCGGTGCTGCTGCTCGACGTCGTCGGCGGCATCCTGCCGGGGCTGGGGCTGCCCCGCGACCTGCCCGCCTTCCTCAGCAGGGCGAGCTGCGCGACCGTCGGGCTGCTGGCGGGCGCCACCGCCCTGTCGTGGCAGCGCCGCCGTACGGCAGGCTGCCTGCGCTGCGTCCGCCTCCCGCGCCTGGAGGCGACCCCTCGCTGGGGTTACGCCGCCGCCTACGCGGCGGTGGCGGGCTGCCTGCTCAGGATCGTCGCCCAGCTGACCATGGGCGTCGCCATCCCCTACGCCGCCAGCCCCTCACTGCTGGTCTTCGAGTTCGGTTTCCTGCTCGCGGGCGTCCTGCTGCCCCTCGCACTGGTGCACGGGTGGGGCAAGGTCTGGCCGCACTGGGTGCCGTTCCTCGCGGGGCGGGGGGTGCCGCGCTGGCTGGTCGTCGGCCCCGGGTTCGCGATCGCGGGCGCGATGCTGGCCTACTTCGGCACCGGCATCACGCAGATGGTGACCGAGACGATCGACGGCACCCTGGAGGAGCCCGCGTTCATGTGGGTGGCCGTCCCCGCCTACGTCGTGTGGGGCGCCGGGCTCGCCGTCGCCTCCGTCTCCTACTACCTGATCACCCGCCCCGCGTGCGCGGCCTGCGGCCGTTGACCGTGCGCACCCGGGACGACAGCGCGCACCGGGACGACAGCGTGCACCCGGGACGTCAGCCGCCCTGGGTGTAGACGGTCCTCCAGCGGGAGCAGCGGCCCGTCGGCCCGGTGGCGGTGCCCCTGCACACCCTGACCCTGATGTGCAGGACACCGCCGACGTCCCGCCGGAAGCCCTTCGTCCCCGGCACGCAGGCGCCGGCGGACGCGGTCCGCCAGCGCCCGTTCTCGCTGCTCATCCCCTTGATCTGGACCCAGGAGCAGCCGGCGCCCCTGGTGTCGGCGAGCGTGCCGGACACGACGAGGCCCGACTGGCCGGCGGCCACCTTGCCGGCGGCCTCGGCGTGGCCGTCGGTGGAGCGGACGGGGCCCCACCTCCAGACGGTGGGATCGGCGGCGGCGGGGACGGCGCCGGAGACGGCGATGACGGCGGCGGCGGTCAGGTCGAGGAGTGTTCTCATGCCTCAAGAGCTACGCCCTCCGACTTGTGCCCGGCTTGGAGCCCCGTTGCACCCAAATGGAGCCGCCCGGCGGGGCGGGCATGGGGGCGGCCCGGCGGAGCGGCCCGGAGGCGGCCCGAGAGGGAGCGGCCCGGAGGAGCTGGCCTGCGGGGCGGCTCGGCGGGCAGGTGGAAACCCGCATGCGGTCGGACGGGAGGTTCTCGTAGGCTGCGGCCGTGCTGCCCGACCTGCCCTGGCCCCCGATGACCCACCGCCACGCCACGGCCGAGCTGGTGCTTGCGGGCTGGACCCCGTGCGGCGTCGGCGACTGGGCGACGGGGTTGCGGTCGCCCGACGGGCTGTGGGTGGCCAGGGTGTGCCCGTTCGACCCGGCCTATGCCGCCTTCCTGGAGCTGTGCCGCCGCCGGCCAGGCAACCCGTACCTGCCGCGCGTCGCCTTCGACTCCCCGCTGGAGGGCGGCGGCACGCTGGCCGTGCTGGAGTTCCTGGCGCCGCTCGAGCCGGCGCGGGCCGAGGAGGTGGCCCGCCGGTGGCGGGAGGGCGGGGGCGACGACCGGCATCTGGCGGAGGTACGGCAGGCGGCCGCCGCCGTCGACGCCGAGTTCCGGGCGCGCACGCCCTGGTGGGACGGCATCGACCTGAACCCCGGCAACGTGCGGCGGGCCCTCGACGGGCGGGTGGCGGTGATCGACGTGTTCTGCATGGACGGCGCCTCCGTCTACGCGCAGGTGCTCGAGGACGCCGGCGTGGTCAGGCGGAAGCTGCCGGGCAGCCGCCACCTCCTCGACATCCCCTACATCGCCCGCGAGAGCACCCCCGACGAGATCCGCGCCCTCCAGGCCGCCTGGTACCGCACACCGTAGGGTCGGCTACGTGGACCTGCTCGTTCGCAACGCCACCCGGCGCGATCGCCCGGGCCGCTGGATGCTGGCCGCCGACCACGGGATCCTCACCGTCGTGGCGCCCGAGGACCGCGACGCCCCCGGCGGCGCCACCACGGTGATCGACGCCGAGGGCAACCTGGTGACCGAGCCGTTCGCCGACGCCCACCTGCACCTGTGCAAGGTCCACACGCTCGACCTGGCGGGCTCGCGGGCGCTGGAGGCGTACACCGGGGGCTCGATGGGCGCGGCGATGGCGGCGATCGAGGCCGCCGCCGCGGTCAAGCGCGACCAGACGGCCGCCGCCGTCGCCGAGCGGGCCCGGCGGGCTCTCACGGAGTCGGTACGGCACGGCGTCCGGGCCGTGCAGGCGTTCGCCGACGTGGACCCCGACGCCGGACTCACCGGGGTGGAGGCGCTGCTGGCGCTGCGGGAGGAGTTCCGCGACCGGGTCGAGGTGCGCGTCGTCGCCTTCCCTCAGGACGGCCTGCTGCGCCGGCCCGGCACCGAGGAGCTGGTCTCGGAGGCGGTACGGCTGGGCGCCGACGTCGTGGGCGGCATCCCGTGGATCGAGTACACCGACGCCGACGCCGCCGAGCATGTGCGCCGCATGGTCGAGCTGGCCCGCCGTACGGGCAGGCGGGTGGCGATGCTGGTCGACGACGCCGGCGATCCGGGCCTGCGCACGACCGAGATGCTCGCCTCGGCATTGCTGTCCACCGGGGTGCGCGGCAGCGCGCAGCACGCCCGCGCGATGGCGCTGTATCCCGAGCCCTACCTGCGCCGGCTGATGGGGCTGTGCCGGGCGGCCGGCCTGGGCTTCGTCAGCGACCCGCACACCGGGCCGCTCCACCTGCCGGTCTTCGCCCTCGCCGACGCGGGGCTGCCGGTGGCGCTCGGCCAGGACGACATCGAGGACGCCTACTACCCCTTCGGCCGGCACAACCTGCTGGAGGTCGCGTTCCTGGCCGCCCACCTGCTGGACGCCCGCGCCGACGCCGACCTCGACCGGCTGTACGACATGGTGAGCCTGGAGGCGGCCCGCGTGCTGGGCCGTCCCGTCCACCGGCTCGTCCCGGGAGCGCCGGCGGACCTGGTGGTCCTGGAGGGCCGGACGGTACGGCAGGCCCTGGCCCTGCACGCCCCGCCGCGACACGTCGTCGTGGGCGGTCGGGTGGTCGCGAGTACGCGCACGCGGACGGAGTTCTCGCCCCCCGCCCGTTGACAGGCATACCAACCAAGCGCATGCTTCGTTCGGCGCCCGGGCGCGAGGTGCCGGTCAAGGATCAGCCTCACGTCGAAGGGATGCGCCATGCCCGCGGACCACACCCCCCAGCCCGCACCACGGCACACCAGGCGGCAGGTGTTACGCGGCGCCGCGGGAGCCGTCCTCACCACCGGTGTCCTGGGTGGTCTCGACGGCACCGCCCACGCGGCCGTCGCGGACTACGACGTCGTCGTGGTCGGCTCCGGCGCCGCCGGGATGACCGCGGCGCTGCGGGCGGCCAAGCGGGGGCTGCGGACGGTGGTGATCGAGAAGGCGCCGACGTTCGGCGGCTCGGCGGCGCGTTCGGGAGCGGGCATCTGGATCCCGAACAACGAGGTCATCCTGGCCGCCGGGGTGCCCGACACGCCCGCCAAGGCGGCCACCTACCTCGAGGCCGTGGTGGGCGGCGGCGTGCCGGCCGACCGCCGGGCCGCGTTCCTGTCCGCCGGGCCTGCCATGATCTCCTTCGTCACGCGCAACAGCCCGCTGCGCTTCCGCTGGATGGAGGGCTACTCCGACTACTATCCCGAGCTGCCCGGCGGGATGCCGAACGGCCGCTCCATCGAGCCCGACCAGCTCGACGGCAGGGTCCTCGGCCCCGAGCTGGCCCACCTGAACCCCTCCTACATCCCCACGCCGCCCGGCCTGGTCGTCTTCAGCGCCGACTACAAGTGGCTCACGCTGGCCGCGGTCAGCCTCAAGGGCGCAGCCGTCTCCGCCGAGTGCGTCGCCAGGTACACCGCCGCCAAGCTGCGCGGCGAGATCCCGCTCACGATGGGCCAGGCGCTGGCCGGCGGCCTGCGCGCGGGACTGATGGCCGCCGGCGTGCCGGTGTGGCTGAACACCCCGCTGCTGGACCTGCGCTTCGACGGGGACGGCCGGGCCACCGGCGTGCTCGTGTCGCAGAACGGCACGCAGGTGCTGGTCAGGGCCGCGCGCGGGGTCATCATCGGCTCCGGCGGCTTCGAGCACGACCTGGCCATGCGCACGGAGTTCCAGCGGCAGCCCATCGGCACGGACTGGACCGTCGGCGCCAAGGAGAACACCGGCGACGGCATCCGGGCCGGCCGCCGCGCCGGCGCCGCCCTCGACCTGATGGACGACGCCTGGTGGGGCCCGGCGATCCCGCTGCCCGGCGAGCCGTACTTCTGCCTGGCCGAGCGCACGCTTCCCGGCTGCATCCTGGTCAACGGGGACGGCGTGCGCTTCGTCAACGAGGGCGCGCCGTACAGCGACGTCGTGCACGTCATGTACGACCGCAACGCCACAGGCCCGCACATCCCGGCGTGGCTGATCACCGACCAGAACTACCGCAACCGCTACCTGTTCAAGGACGTCGCGCCGACGCTGCCGTTCCCCGACTCCTGGTACGCCGCGGGCGCCGTTCACAAGGCGTGGACGATCGGCGACCTGGCGACGAGGATCGGCGTCCCTGCCGCCGCGCTGCGCCAGACGGTCACCAGGTTCAACGGCTTCGCGATGACGGGCAAGGACCTCGACTTCCGCCGCGGCGACAGCGTCTACGACCACTACTACACCGACCCCGCCGTGGCGCCGAACTCCTGCCTGGCGCCGCTCTGGCTGCCGCCGTTCTACGCCTTCAAGATCGTCCCGGGCGATCTCGGGACCAAGGGCGGGATGCGGACCGACGCGCGGGCGCGCGTCCTGCGCGCGGACGGGTCGGTCATCCCCGGCCTGTACGCCGCGGGCAACGCCAGCGGAGCGGTGATGGGCAACAGCTACGCCGGCGCCGGCTCGACGCTCGGCCCGGCGATGACGTTCGGCTACGTGGCGGCCGACGACATCGCCGGCGCCTGACGCGCGGCGGCCTCCCACCGGTCAGGCCGAGGTGGGCTCCCACCGGTGACGCCGAGGTGGGCTCCCACCGGTCACGCCGAGGTGGGCTCCCACCGGTCACGCCGAGGCGTGGCGGGCACCCGCCCCTCACGCCGAGGTCTGGGGGCGCCCCTCACACGTTGGCCTGGCGGGCGCCCGCCCGTCAGGCCGAGGCGCGGCCGTGCAGGACCAGCGCCCAGACCAGCAGGCCGAAGGCCGGAAGGCTGGTGAGCACGCGGACCATGTTGAACGTGGCCCACCTGGCCTCGTCGAACCGCCGGCGCACCGCGGCCACGTCGATCCGGTCGGGATGCCCTGCCGCCTTGATGGCGTCGTTGCGCGGCACGTTCACCCCGACCGTGATGACGAACGTCACGACGTACAGCACGAGCGCGACCACGATCCACGGGAAGGCCGGCCGGCCGATCTGGGTGACGGCGGCGGCGACGGTGAACAGCAGGGCGCCGAAGAAGCCGCCGCCGATGAACCACGGATTGATGATCGCCCGGTCGATGGCCTGGAAGGCGCCGACGAAGGTGCGGTCGTCGGTCTTCCCGAGCCCCGGCATGATGGTGTGCGCGTAGAGCACGAACGCGCTCGCCGACATTCCCATCGACAACGTCGCGGCGATCAGTGACAGCGTGCGCAGTACGTCCATCGGACACTCCCAACAGGCGAGAAACGGGCCGGCACGGCCCGCGGAAGCGAAGGTAGCGGACAAATCCCATCGCGCGCGGCGCGAGCCGGACGGTAGCGTTCTCCGGTGCCCGAACTCCAGCGCCTGCGCCCCGACCACGTCCCCGCCGTCCTCGCGTTCGAGCTCGAGAACCGGGCCTACTTCGCCGCGTCGGTGCCCGATCGTGGCGACGACTACTTCGCCGAGTTCGACGCCCGGCTCAGCGCCCTGCTCGCCGAGCAGGCCGCCGGCATCTGCCACTTCCACGTGCTGGTGGACGGCGACGCGGTGGTGGGGCGCGTCAACCTGGTCGACGTGGAGGACGGCGCCGCCGAGCTCGGCTACCGCATCGCCGAGAAGGCCGCCGGGCGTGGCCTGGCCACCGCCGCCGTCCGCCGGATCTGCGAGCTGGCGGCCACGGAGTACGGCCTGACCGAGCTGTGGGCTGTCACGACGCTGGACAACACCGGATCGCGGACCGTGCTCACCCGCGCCGGATTCGTTCCCGCCGGCGAGACGGTGCTGGAGGGCCGGCCCGGCGTGCGCTACGCCCGCGCGCTGACTGACACCGCCTCCTGACCGGGGCGGTGCGGGAGGCCGGGGCTGCCGGTCGTGCCCGGCAGCCCCCAGGACCTCAGTGGGCCTTCGGCAGCGCGTCGATGAGCTTCTTCGGCGCCGGCTCGAGGGATTCCTCGAGCGCGGGAACGTCCTCGCTGCGCGTGACCAGGTCAGCGGGCGGCGGCTCGACCGTCACCTTGGCGCCCCAGCCGGTGAAACGCACGTCCGCGCTGACGTCCAGCCGGCGGTCGGAGAGCCGCTGGTCGGCAAGCATGGTGGTCAGGCGGGTCACCCTGCCCTTGTCGTCGAACCAGAGCGCCCAGGCGATCTTCACGCCGTTCCGGGAGCCGAAGGGCCGGCCCGGGATCTTGCGGATGTCGATGGCGCCCTCGGCGGAACGGGAGCTGACGGAGGAGGCGGTGGCGAGCAGCGCCTTCAGCGCCCCTGGCTGGAAGAGATCGACCGTGAGGTCCGCGGGGCGGGACTCGCCGGGAATGTCGCGCACCCACTTCTTGTCCAGCGGCAGCATGCCGATCAGCTCGCCGCCGGAGGTGTAGCTCACGCCCTTGGCCCTGATGACGAGCGTCGGGAAGCGGAAGTCCGCCTGGAGGCTTTCGGCGCTGTCGGGCGCGTAGACGCTGGTCGTCTCGTCGGTGTCGACCTGCCATCCCTTGCGGAAGCCGGCGACGCGCTCGGTGCGGATGGTGGCCAGCCGCTTGCCGTCCAGCGCGATGCGGGTGATCAGGGAGACGTTGACGCCCTTGCCGGGAGCCACCTGGGCCTGAAGCGCCTTGACCGGGTCGGCCTTGGGCGCTGCCTGCGCCGGCGGAGCGGCGACGAGCGCGGCACCCGTGGTGAGGGCGAGGCCGACGATGATCCTCTTCATGCGATTTCCTTCAACATCTGGAGGGAGGAGGAGCATCCTGCCAAAAGAAGATCACGGCCCCGTCTCGACCAGCGGCGGGCCCCCGCTACGGGTGGTGCCAGGGGATGACCACGGGCTCGGCGGGCAGGTCGCCCTGGAGGAGGCGTTCCAGCAGGTCGGCCAGGTTGAGCGGGATCACGCGCTCGGCGGTGGCGCGCAACTCGGCCACGCTCCACCACCGGTGGGTGCCGAACAGGGAGCGTTCGAGGTCCTCCATGCCGGAGGTGTCCACCGTGAACTCCGGGACGCGGAGGAAGAAGAAGGAGTCGTCGGCGTGGACGCGCACGCCGTCGTTCCGGACCCAGGGGCCGGAGCTGACCGCCACCACCGGGCCGACCGCTTCGGGGACGACCGTGTGCCCGGTCTCCTCGCGCAGTTCTCTGGCGGCGGCCACGGCCAGGTCCTCGCCCGGCCGGACACCGCCGCCCGGAGTGAACCAGGCGTGGCCGGAGTTCTTCGTCAATCCCCGCCCGTGGTACAGCAGGATCCTGTCGCGGTCGTCGACGAGGAGGACGCGGGCGGAGGGACGCGATATCGCTTCAGGCACGGGCGCGAGCATAGGGAGACCCGGCGGGCCTGTCATCGCCTTTTCCGGCGACCGCGAGACGGGCCGGGAGCGTCACCGCTGTTCGTCCGGGCCGCGGTCGCGGATACGGGCTCGTACGACGTCGGGGTACCACTGGGTGAAGCGAACGGCGCCGACGATCGCCGCGATCTGGATGATCCAGCCGGTCCAGATGTTGTCCGGGTCGCGCAGGACGAGGTCCCCGAAGAGGCCCGCGATCGCCGCGACCAAGAAGGCCAGCCCCCAGACGCCGGTGATCACATAGTTGGTGCGGAGGAAGACGGGCGAGTTCCAGTAGGCGCGGTCGACCTTCTCGCGGGCGTACTGCAGGGTGAAGGGCCGCCGCGCCGCCATCGACCCGAACGCGATCAGGGTCAGGGCGATGTTCGACATCTCGCCCGCGTACGTCTCCAGCCAGCGGCGCGTGTCCTCGCTCGCCGCCCCGCCCACCATGGCCGTGACGGCGAAGAACAGCACGGTGGCGACTTCGAGGAGCTTCCAGGAACTGCCCGGCCTGGCGATGCGGGCGGCCACGATCAGGAAGAGGGAGGCGGCCAGCG
Organism: Nonomuraea sp. NPDC003754; assembly: GCF_053605785.1. NCBI lineage: Bacteria > Bacillati > Actinomycetota > Actinomycetes > Streptosporangiales > Streptosporangiaceae > Nonomuraea > Nonomuraea sp. NPDC003754. The sequence continues at coordinate 49,818 of NZ_JBSGJX010000038.1, read as the reverse complement.
CCAGCATCACCGCCGACTCGAACCGCCCCGGGCCGACGAGCACGGAGAAGATGATCCACGGGGCCATGCCGACGGCCGGATTGTCCAGGACGCCGGTCGGTTTCCCGCGAGCCTGGGCGTTCATGGGCGCGCCTTACGTCACGGGTTCCTCACTGCCAGTGTGCCTTCCCCGTTCGGCCGCCGGCCAGGGGGATGCGCCCCGCGACGGCACCCGCCGCGCCTCCGGTGATGGTGTCAGGCGCCCGGTCAGAGCCGGTCGAGGATCTGGCGCAGCTGGTCCACCTCGGCCTGCTGGGTCGACGCGATGGTCCTGGCCAGTTCCCTGGCCTCGGGGTTGACGCCCCGAGCCTGCTCGGCCTCGGCCATCTCGATCGCGCCCTTGTGGTGAGCGATCATCAGCTGGCCGAACAGCTTGTCGAAGGCGGCGCCCTCGGCGGCCTCGAGCCGCTTCATGTCGTCGGCGGACATGATGCCCGGCATGTCGTGGTGCATGCCGTCCGAGGGCATGGGCCGGCCCCAGGCCCCCAGCCAGCTCCGCATGCTCTGGATCTCCGGCTCCTGGGCCGCCTTGATCCTGGCGGCCAGCTCCTTGACCTCGGGGTCGGCCGCGCGGGTCTCGGCCAGCTCGGCCATCTCCACGGCCTGCTCGTGATGCGGGATCATCATCTGCGCGAACATCACGTCGGCCTCGTCGAAGGCGGCGCCGGGCTGCGCGGTGGCCGTGGTGGCGACCGCGCCCGGCGCCGCGGCGGGCCCTTCCGGTCCGGCCGTCGCGGTGCCGCAGGCGGCGACGAGCAGCGTCGTCGCGGCGCCCACGGCGAGCCGCAGCCGCCGGGCGCCCGATCGGTCGGTGGACATCATGGCTGGGTGCCTCCTGGTGATCGGTGTGCACACAAACCGGAAAACTCCTCACATATCACTATGAGCCATAGTAAGAAGGAGCTGCCAGAAGGAGCTATCCAGGCCAAGCCTTACGACTATGGGTAGTAGCTATCCGACGCCCCAGCGCACCCAGTACTGGAGCGCTCCGGCGACCAGTTGCACCGCCATCGCGGCGGCGAGCAACCCCATGACCCGCGTCACCAGGTTGAGCCCGTTGTCCTTGAGCAGCCGCCCGATGAGCGAGGAGAAGCGCAGCGTGAGCCAGGTGATCGCCAGAGCGGCCACCATGGCCAGGACGACGGCCAGCGTGGCCGGCCCGCTGTCGGCCTTCTCCATGTAGAGCATGGTGGCCGCGATCGCGCCCGGCCCGGCCAGCAGGGGCGTGCCCAGGGGCACGAAGGCGACGGCGCCGCTCTCGGCCCTGGCCCGGTCGCGGGCACAGTCCGCCTTGAGCAGGTCGAGCGCGATGAGACCCAGCAGCGCACCGCCCGCGACCTGCAACGCCTGCAGGGAGATGCCGAGCGCGTCGAGCAGCCGGTCGCCGAGCACGGCGAAGACGGCGACGATGCCGGCCGCGACCAGCACCGAGATCCTGGCGGTACGGCGCCGCGCCGCCGGCGTCTGGGCGCGGGTGAGGGTGAGGAACACCGGGATGGCGGCGAGCGGATCGAAGATGACCAGAAGCGTGACGAAGGCCTGGACGAACAGGGCGGTGGACATGAGACGACCCCACGGGTGAAAGGGAGGATCCCGCCCGCCGTCAGGAAGCCTCGGCGGGCAGGCTGGACCAGGTCGCCGCCCACTCGCAGGGCACGGTCCAGCGCAGCCACACCGCCACGCCACGCCGTCCGTCGATCATGCCCGCCGTAACCGCGGGGCTCTCCGAGCTATTCCGTCAGTCAGCGCCCGGATGGCCATCCGGGTGGCCACTGGACCAAACTTGACCTGCGCGAGCCTGACTGGAGGGTTTACTACTTCGTATAGTTATTTTGTCGGATCGACGCAAGCTGCGAACGCCCGGCGGCCCGACAGGGGTGGACATGTCCGACAGTTTCCCCGTGATGCCGGACATGTCCACCCGGTTTTCGCCTATATACCCCCCACCCGTATATGATGCGGACGTGACCTCTCCGGAACGACGCCTCGTCGAGCACCTCACCCGCTGGCTCGGCGGCTGGCCGGCCACCACCGGCCTCGACATCATCGCCGAGCCCGGGCGCGCGCTCCCCGGCTGGGACGGCCTGCTCCACCCCGTCCTGGGCGTGGCCGGACCGGCGGGCGGAGTCCTCTCGGTCCCCCCTGCGCATGCCGAGACGATCGCCGCGCGGTACGCCGAGAACCAGGACCTGGCACACTTCGGCCCCCTGGTCCCCGCGATGGCGGGCTTTCCCGAGCGCGGCTGGTTCACCGCCGTCTACCGCTGGACGGCGCGCCCCGCGCCGCTGGCCGACGCCGGTGTCTGGGTGCCCGCCCAGGACCCCGCCGTGCCGGAGTGGCTGCGCCCCTTCAACGGCGACGTGCTGGTCGCCCACGACCCGGAGACCGGCGAGCATCTGGCCGGCGTGGGGATCAAGCGGCACGACGACTACGGCCGCGAGCTCGCCGTCGTGACCGCTCCCGCCGCTCGCGGCCGCGGCCTGGCCCGCGGGCTGGTCGCGCAGGCGGCCCGCCGCGTCCTGGACGAGGGCGGGATCCCCACCTACATGCACAGCCCGGACAACCTCGCCTCCGCCGCCGTGGCGGAGGCGGCCGGGTTCGCCGACGCCGGCTGGACCGCCTTCGGCGCCACCGAACAGGCGACGCAGCAGAAGACCGCCGGCTGACGCTCCCCGCACCGCGGGGAAGGCAGGCCGGCTATCCCACCGCTGGGTCGGTGACAGCGTGGCGCCGGACGGGCTCGTCGTCGTCATGGTCGTGCCCGCGGCGGGCCGAGGCCAGCGCCGCCAGCGCGGTGGTGATGGGCACCGCGGCGATCAGGCCGAGGGTGCCCACCACGGCCCGGACGATCTCCTGGGCCATCATCGGGTTGGTCACGGTCTCGCCCAGCGGCTGGTCGCCGATGCTGATCAGCAGGAGCAGCGGCAGCGAGGCGCCCGCGTAGGCCAGGATGATCGTGTTGATCACGGAGGCGATGTGGGCGCGGCCGACCCGGGCGGCGGCCCGGTACAGCCGCCTGGCGGTGAAGGCCGGGTTGGCGTGGGCCAGCTCCGCCACCGTGACGGCCTGTGTGACGGTGACGTCGTCGAGCACGCCGAGCGTGCCGATCAGGATGCTGGCCAGGAGCAGCCCCTGGGTGTTGATCCCATGGCCGGTGTCCAGGTAGAACGAGCTCTCGTCGGTGATCCCGTTCAGCTCCGCGAGGCCGATGGCGGCGTAGGCCAGCGCGCCGGTCAGCGCCAGGCTGGTCAGCGTGCCCACGATCGCGATCGACGTGCTGACGGTGAAGCCGTGCGTCAGGTACAGCACGGCCAGCATGATCGCGGCGGCGCCGACGACGGCCACGAGCAGCGGAGGCCGGCCGTCCAGGATGGCGGGGATCACGAAGAGCAGCAGCAGCGCGAAGGTGATGGCCAGGCCGACCAGCGCGCTGAGCCCGCGCCAGCGTCCGAAGGCCAGGACGGCCAGCGCGAACGCCGCCCCCGTCAGCCACAACGCCGAGGAACGATCGTGGTCGGAGATCCGGTACGGCGAGGCGTCCAGCGTCTCCTCCGGCGTGTAGATCACCACCACGGAGTCGCCCGCCGCGAACGTCTGTGCCCCCGGCCCGCTCGGCAGAGGCGTCGCGACGATCTGGCCGCGCTGGCTGCCGGTGGTCAACTCGATGCTCGCGGTGCCGCAGGTCCGCGGGTCGGCCGGCGGTCGGTCCTCGGCCGCCACGCCGTCCGGCGCCGGTTCCCTGGGGCACGGCTTCGGCGTGATGGCGATGACGGTGGCGTGCATCCGTTCCAGACCGGCGGGTTGGGGCACGTCCGCCTGCCGCCGGTCGGGCCACAGCCACAGCAGCGCCACCACGGTGGCGAGCGCGAGCGGGATGATGACCGCCAGCGTCGCGACCACTGTGGTGCGGGAACTGCTCGCGACCGAGCCGTGATGGTGGTTGGCACCCACGAACGCGATCTCCTCGGGTGACGAGCGGAGGGGTTTCCGCGGCAGACGGCTACCGCCGCGCTGGGGTCGGCGGCGGCAGGCCCCGATTCCATCAGAGAAGGCCACGGGACCCAAACCGCCACCGGGCGGTCCGCCCGTCCCGCTCATCACTTCCGCGGTGTCGACGAGCCGTCCTTCTGTCGTCTTCGTCACAGCGCGCGCGATCGCCGCGAGGACAACCCGAGAGGGGGAAGGAAACCGTCATGCCCGACCGATATCCCACCGCCGCCCGGCAGGTGGTCCGGTGCCGCCATCGGCCGATCGGCTGCCAGGGGGTGTCCTGATGAGCACGACGGACAGGCGATCCGCCGTCCCGGCCACGGGCCGCGGCCGTTCCACGGGCGGCCGGCGGATCGTCGCGGCGCTGTCGGTCACCCAGACCATCGGCTACGGCGTGCTCTACTACGCCTTCTCGGTGTTCCTGGGGCCCATGACCGCCGCGCTCGACGCGAGCGGAGCGCAGGTCACCGCCGCGCTCACCGCCGCGGTGCTGACCACGGCGCTGTGCGCGCCGCTGGTCGGCAGGTGGCTGGACGCCCACGGCGGACGCGCCCTGATGACCGCCGGATCGGTGCTCGGCACGCTCGCCGTCCTGGCCTGGTCCCAGGTGACCTCCCTGCCCCAGCTGTACGGGGTGTTCCTGGCGATCGGCGTCGCCTCGGCGATGGTGCTGTACGAGCCGGCGTTCGCGGTCATCGTCAACTGGTTCGACGGCAACGGCCGCGCCAACGCGCTGCTCGCGCTCACCATCGTCGCCGGATTCGCCTCCGCGGTCTTCCTGCCGCTCACCGGCCTGCTGGTCGACCGGTACGGCTGGCGCCAGGCGCTGGTCGTCCTGGCCATCGGCTACGGCGTGACCGCGATCCCGCTGCACGCCTGCGTGGTCCGCCGCCGCGCCGACCCGGCCGCGGCGGCGCGACCGCCCGCGCAACGCGCCGACCTGGTCAGGGCGGCGGTGCGGGGCCGGCCGTTCTGGCTGCTCGTGGCCGCCTTCACCGCCCACAGCGGGGCCGTGGCGACGATCGCGGTCCTGCTCGTCACCTACCTCGTCCGTCTCGGCCATCCGCCGGTGTTCGCCGCCACCGTCGCGGGGCTGCTGGGCGTGCTGTCGGTGACCGGCCGCCTGGTCACCACCGGGCTGCGCCGCCGCTGGTCCGCCGCGCCGGTGGCCGCCGCGGTCTTCACCCTGCAAGGCGTGGGAGCGCTCCTGCTGCCCCTCGCCGGCCGGACCGTCGCGGGCGCGATCGGCTGCGTGCTGCTGTTCGGGCTGGGGTTCGGCGTCGGCACCATCACCCTGCCCCACCTGCTCGCCGAGCGGTACGGCACCGCCGCCTACGCCACCCTGTCCGGCCGCGTCGCGATGTTCTCCGTCGCCGACCGGGCGGCCGCCCCGCTGGCCGCCATGGCCCTGGCCCAGGCGGCCGGCTACGGCTGGGTGATGGCCGCCGTGGCGCTGGCGTGCGCGACCGCGGCGTTGGCCCTGCTCGCCTACCACCGCCGCTGACCGGCGCGAGGTCCGGACGAGGTGCTGCCGTCCGAGCCCCGGCGGGGAGGGACACCAGGAGTGTTCAGCGAAGCATGGGTCACTCCAGGTTGGTGTGGCGGGCGCGCAGGGCCCGCGGCGGTTCCGACCGCCGAGTCCGGACCCGGTTCGTGACCAGGTCGGCCAGCACGAGCAGGGCGATCTCGTAGGCGCTCCCCATGGGCAGCACGGAGGTCGAGGCACGATCGTCGGCCATGGTCTGCGCGGTGACGCGGACGACGCGATCGGCCTGCCCGGCCGGCGGGCGCTCGGGCTGGGCCGTCAGGTAGAGCACGCGGGCGCCCGCGTGCCCGGCCACGCCGGCCAGCGCCGCGACCGTGGACAGCTCCCCGGGACCGCAGGAGAGCACGACCAGGTCGCCCTCCCCCACCGCCGGGCAGGTCATCTCCCCGACGTAGTGCGCGTCGAGCCCCGCGTGGAAGAGCCGCATCACCAGGCCGCGCAGAACCAGCCCCTCCCTGCCCGGCGCGTAGCAGGCGATCCGCCGGGCGGCGAGCAACTCCTCGGCGATCGCGTCGAGCTCGGTCCCTGGCACGCTCCCGACCGCGGCGGCGATCTCCTCCATGGCCTGTGCGGCGTCGTCGGCGAGCCGGCTGTCAGTCGTCATCGCGACCTCCTCGAGCGGCGCCGCTGATCCGGTGAACGAAGCGGTGATCAGCGGAAACTCTGTCCCAAGAATCATTCTGCTGTTCGTGCTTCTCCTGCGGCGCGCCGCCGCGTGCCGTACTGGGCGGATCTACCGTGAGCGCCAGGGCCGACGTGATCGGGGGATGCACGTGCCACAGAAGACAGAGGAAGTTCCGCCCGCCCGCTTCGTCCGGAGCGGTCCGTTGCCGCCCCATCGCGACATCGTGTTCTCCCAGCGCCTGGCTCTGGCCACCGTTCTCGTGCTCGCCATGGCCGCGGGTGTCGGCGGCTGGCTGGGCTCGGCGTCGGCCAGGCAGCCCGCGCTCCCCGCGCCGGCCGCGGCGCCGCGCGCCGTGGTCACCGTCACCGCCTCGCCGCACGCCCAGGCGAGGAGCACGGCGTCGCCCGCTCCGACCCCGTCCGCGACTCCCGCCGCCAGGAAGCCGGAACCGCGCACGAAGGAGGAGAGCATGCGCGCGCGGCAGCGGCTGCTGCTGCAGACCGCCACCCGGCGCGAGCTCACGAAGGGGTTCTGCGCCGCTTTCACCGGCCTGCGGCGCGACTACTGCTGGGAGTTGCTCCTGAGGCGCTGATCACCTCGGGGGGCGGGCCGTGCTGTTCCTGACCACGAGCCGGGTCGGGACCAGGTCGGTGCCGGGCTCGGCGGCACGGCCTTCGCGGATCTGGCGCAGCACCCGCTGCACGCATCTCCTGCCCACCTCGGCAAAGTCCTGGTGGACCGTGGTCAGGGGCGGGACGAAGTGGGCGGCGTCGGGGATGTCGTCGAAGCCGACCACGCTGATCTGGTCGGGGATCGCCCGGCCGCGCTCGTGGAAGGCGCGCAGCAGCCCGAGGGCCATCTGGTCGTTGGCGGCGAACACCGCGGTGCAGCCGGGTTCGCCGGCGAGGCGGAGACCGGCGCCGTAGCCGGACTCCGCCGACCAGTCGCCGTGCAGGGGCGGAGGGACCGGCCGGCCCGCCGCTTCGAGCGCGCCGCGCCAGGCCTGGGCGCGGCGCTGGCCGGCGTAGGACGTCCGCGGCCCGGTGACGTGCCAGACGGTCCGGTGTCCGAGGTCGAGCAGGTGGTGGACGGCCCGCCGCGCCCCGTCGGCCTGGTCGGTGTCGACCACGCTGTAGCGGTCTCCGGCGTCGGAGTCCACGACGACGACGTGCACACCGGGCGGCAGGCTCACGGTCCCCGCGTCCAGCAGATGGATCCCCATGATGACGATGACCGCGTCGACGGCCAGCTCCCCCATCCGGGTGAACGCCCCGAGCACGTTGTCCTGGGTCGGCACGTCGATGGGGATCAGCGTGATGGCGTAGCCCTCGGCCGCCGCGTGCGTGGCGATGGCCTCCACCGTGCGGCTGTTGCCGGTCGACGCCAGGTCGAAGAGGATGACCCCGATGGTGTTGAACCGGCCGTACCGCAGCGCGCGGGCCGCGCTGTTGGGCCGGTAGCCCAGCTCCCGCATCGCCGCCAGCACCTGCTCGCGGGTCGACCCGATGACGCCGGGATGGCCGTTGGAGACCCGGGAGACGGTCTGCGCCGAGACGCCCGCCAGCTTGGCGACGTCCGCCATGGAGACGCGCTGCTTGCGGCGGCCGCCCGGGATGCCCGACCCGCCACGCTGGACACCACCGGTGGGCGTGGCGCCCCCGTCCATAGCCTCACCCCTTGCCTGCCCCCGGCCGATGCTCTACCGTACCGCACCAAGTTTACGTAAACATCACCCTGAGGAAATCTCTGACTCCTCTGCGTCGCCATCGATCGCGGTGATGTCGACGTCGCGGGCGGCCGGCCTTCTCATGGCGGTTCGCCGGTCAGGAGGCGGGCACCGGCTCGTGCGGCCGGCGCAGGACGCACACCTGGCGGGGGGCCAGGGTGAGGCCAGGGGCGAGGCAGGGGGCCTGCACCACCTCGCCCGCCACGTCGCCCACGGCGACGCTCCGGTCGGTGCGGTTGATGAGGAACCAGTAGTCGGCGTCGCCGCCGGTGCGGATCGCCAGCTCCACCGCTCCGGCGACCGCTGCCGGGAGTTCGGGGCGCACCCCGCTGAAGGCGAGAAGCCGGGACAGCACCGGGCCCAGGCCCTCGGGCCCCAGCCTGGTCGAGACGTAGGACGCCGAGCCCGGCCCGACGGGCCGCGTGGTCACGGCGGGCCGTCCCGCGTGGTCGCCGGACGCGTACGAGGCGACGATCTCGACATCCGGCGCGACGACGTCGATCCGATCGGTCCACAGCGTGCCGGACACGCCCAGATCGAGGTCGACGCGGTCGCCCTCCAGCAGCGGCCCGAACTCCTCGATCCGGATGCCGAGCAGATCCCGCAAGGGGCCGGGATAGCCGCCGAGCCAGACGTGGTCGTTCTCGTCCACGATGCCGGAGAAGTAGGTGGTGACGAGATGGCCGCCGCCGGCGACGAACCCGTTCAGGCGCTCGGCCAGCTCTGCCGGCACGACGTGCAGGATCGGGGCGACCACCAGGTCGTAGTGCGAGAAGGAGTCGCCGGAGGAGATGACGTCGACCCGCACGCCGGCCGCGGCGAAGGCCGAGTACCAGTCGAGGGCCTCCTGGCGGTAGCGCAGCCGCGAGGTGGGATGGGAGTCCAGCTCGCCGGCCCACCAGGAGTCCCAGTCGAAGACGATCGCGGCCGCGGCCCGCCGGCGGCGCGTCCCGGCGACCGGCGCGAGCGCCCGAAGCGTCGCGCCGAGATCGACGACCGACCGGAAGACCTCGCTGTCGGTGCCGGCGTGGGGAACCATCGCCGAGTGGTACTTCTCGGCTCCCGCCGCCGACTGCCGCCACTGGAAGAAGCACACGGCGTCCGCCCCGTACGCCACATGGGTCAGCGAGTCGCGGGCCAGGCCCCCCGGCTTCTTGGCCAGGTTGACGGGCTGCCAGTTGACCGCGCTGGTCGAGTGTTCCATCAGGAACCAGGGCCGTCCCCCGGCGAGCGAACCGGTGAGATTGGCCGAGAACGACAGCTCGTCCTGCGCCTGCGGTCCGGTCAGCAGGTAGTGGTCGTTGGACACGAAGTCCACCTCGGGCGCCCAGTCGGCGTAGTTCATGCCGCTGGTGTCACCCATGACCATGAAGTTCGTGGTGACCGGGATCCGCGGCGTCAGCTCCCTCAGCACGCTCCGCTCGGCCCGCAGGTAGTCCTTGAGCGCGTCGGAGGAGAAGCGTTTGAAGTCGAGCTGCTGGGTCGGGTTCGGGTAGGAGGCGGCCAGCCGAGGGGGCAGGATCTCCGCCCAGTCGCCGTACCCCTGGGACCAGAACGCCGTCGCCCACGCCCGGTTCAGCTCCTCGATCGTGCCGTACCTGTCGCGCAGCCAGATCCGGAAGGCCGCCGCCGCGTCGTCGGAGAAGTCGTAGACGTTGTGGCAGCCGAGCTCGTTGGAGACGTGCCAGGCGGCCAGGGCCGGATGCGTTCCGTATCTTTCCGCCATGGCGCGGACCAGGCGCAGGGCGTGCTCGCGGAAGATCGGCGACGTCGGGCGCCAGTGCTGGCGCGCGCCCTGCCACAGCGTGCGGCCGTCACGGTCGACGGGGAGGATCTCCGGATGCCTGGTGGTCAGCCACGGCGGCGGGGACGCGGTCGCGGTGGCCAGGTCCACGGCGATGTCGTGGGCATGGAGCAGATCCATCACCTCGTCCAGCCACTCGAAGGTCCACACGTCCTGGCGGGGCTGGAGCCGCGCCCACGAGAAGATGGCCAGCGAGACGATGTTCACCCCGGCCCGGCGCATCGCCCTGACGTCCTCCTCCCACACCTCCCTGGGCCACTGCTCGGGGTTGTAGTCGGCACCGAAGGCCAAGCGTCCGCGCGAGCTGTCCGAAGGCCAGCGAAGCCAGCCCGGCCTGGACTCGTCATTGATCGTCACAACCACTCCTGCCCGGTCACCCAGTCTCATGTTTACGTAAACATACGCTATCGGGCCCGCCCGGTTCGAGCCGTCCGGGCGGGCCCTCCTACCAGGCGACAGGGAGCCGGCGCACGCCGTAGATGGTCATGTCCGTCCGCAGCGGGATCTCCTCGTGCGGTACGGCCAGCCGCAGGCCGGGGAAGCGGTCGAGGAGCGCGCGGTAGGCGACGCGGAGCTCGATCCTGGCGAGCTGGTGGCCGAGACACTGGTGGATGCCGTGCCCGAAGGCCAGATGCCCGGCCGTCGGCGGCCGGGTGACGTCGAGGACCTCCGGGTCGGCGAACCGTTCGGGATCGCGGTTGGCGGCGGGGATGGAGACCGTCACCACCTGCCCCTTCCTGATCGTCCGGCCGCCGATCTCGACGTCCTCCAGCGCGGCCCTGAGCGGACCGAGATGGGCGACGGACAGGTACCGCAGCAGCTCCTCGACGGCACCGTCCAGCAGGGACGGGTCCTCACGCAGGGCGGCGAGCTGCGCCGGGGCGCTCAGCAGGGCGTAGGCGCCCAGTCCCAGCATGTTCGCCGTGGTCTCGTGCCCGGCGACCAGGAGCAGCAGCCCCATCCCGGCGATCTCCTCGTGGGTGGCCTCCCCGGCGGCCACCAGGCCGCTGAGCAGGTCGTCGCCCGGTTCGGCCCGCTTCCTCGCGACGAGCTCGAAGAGGTAGCCGAACAGCGCCGCCGTCGCCGCCCCCACCTCCTCCTTGCCCGACCCCACCCGCAGCGCCGTGGCGGCGTCGCGCTGGAAGCGCTCCCGGTCGGCGTACGGCACGCCGAGCAGCTCGCAGATCACCAGGGACGGGACGGGCAGCGCGAACTCCTGGACCAGGTCGGCGGGCGCGCCCCCGTCCTCCATCGCGTCCAGCGCGTCCGCTGCGATCCGGGCGATACGTGGTTCGAGCCTGTTCATCCGGCGCACGGTGAACTGGGCGGCCAGGTGCCTGCGCAGGCGGGTGTGGTCGGGCGGGTCCATCTGGAGGAAGAAACCGGGAGGCGTGGCGAAGTTCTCCGGAGCGAGCCCCTCCCAGCGGATCGGCCAGCGCAGATTCTCCATGCGGCTGCTGAAGCGGGGGTCGGCCAGCACGGCCCTGACCGCGGAGAAGCCGGTCACCAGCCAGCCCTCGTGGCCGTCGGGATAGCTCAGCGGCCGGATGGGCGCTTCCTCCCTCCAGCGGCGAAGCACCTCGGGAGGGTCGAAGGGGGACGGGCGCTCTGTCGGAAAGGTGACGGGGGTGGGTGCCGCATCGGTCATGAGACGCTCCTTCGTCGGGCTCTACATCTGTAGATACCTCTACAGATGTAGAGTAGCGAGGAGCCGCCGCGGCCCGGTGACGAGGTCTTCCTGGAAGGCCGGCGATGCCCTCCGGTCACCGCTCGCCGGCGGCGCTCAGCAGCGAGCCGATCGCGGGGCGCAGGTCGGGAACCTCGTCCGAGTCCGCGCCGACCAGGCGGTCGAACAGCAGCCCGTCGGCGAAGGCCAGCAGGTCACGGGCCCACAGGTCGGCGTCGGGCACGCCCCAGGCGGCCAGCAACTCGACGACCATGGCGCGCAGCCGGGCCCCGCCGGCGACGAGCACCCCGCGCAGCTCCGGTCGCCGGGTCGCCTCCAGGGACAGCTCGTACCTCGCCAGCTGGCGATCACGGTCAGTGGTGAGCCACCGCCCGATCACCTCCGCGACGGCGTCGACCAGACCGTCCCGGCCGGGCGTCGACGACTCCGCCAGCTCCCGCAACGCGGCCAGGTCGGCGGCGGTGTGCTCGGCCAGCCGTTCGACCGTCGCCTGAAGCAGCGACTGACGGGTGCGGAAGTAGTACGACGTCGACCCCTCCGGCAGGCCGGCGGCCCGATCGACGGCACGGTGGGTCAACCCGCGCATGCCCTCCGCGGCGAGGAGGGAGATCGCCACGTCGGCGATCTCTTGTCTTCTGGACACTCACCAAGTGTAGAGACGGGCGCGCCTACTCCTCCAAAGCGGCGAGCAGCCGGTCGCTCTCGCCCGTCCAGTAGGCCAGTCCCAGGCGGGCGTGGGTCTCCCGGGCCCGCCGGGCGTGCCGGCGCGCGAGGTCGCGATCGCCCGTCGCGCCGGCCAGTTCGGCCAGCACCATGTGCATCGATCCCCACGCGGCACCGCCCATGCCGCTCACGACAAGCCGTTCGGCGTACGGCGCGAGCCTGCGGTAGTGGGCGGCGGGGTCGGGCGCCCGCAGCCGCGCGGCGACATGACCCCAGACGACCGTCAGGAACTCGGTGGCCCAGTCCTCGCGGACCTCGCTGCCCCACCGCTCCAGCAGCCGGCGGGCGAGCGCGGTGTCGCCGACGTCGAGAGCGGCCAGCACGGCGACGGGGCGCAGCGGCACGAGGCCGGGGTCGTGCGCCCGGGAGATCAGCCGGTCGGCGATCTCGGCCACCCGGCCCTGACCGCGCCTGCAGGTGTACAGGGTGATCAGACCGGGGTAGTCGACCGCCCACATGCCGATCCCCTCGAGCAGCGCGGTGAACTCGGCGGCCAGAACCTCGGCCCGTTCCCAGTGGCCGCGCAGGTTGTGGCCCGCGGCCTCGGCGATCCGGGCCATGCCGGTGAGCTCGGGCCGCTTGAGCTCGTCCACCAGCCACCGGCAGCGGGACAGGTCGCGCTCCCACGCGACCAGTTCGCCGGCCCGCAGCAGGTGCGCCATGCGGAAGACCCGCGCCACCGCCTCGGTCGGCGGGTCCAGCGGCAGGGACAGCATCTCCTCGACCGCCTGGCGGCGCTGCTCCTCGCGTTCCGGCACCCATGCCGCCACCAGGTAGTTGTTGAGCGAGCGGGCCAGCAGGCCAGGATCACCCGTACGGCGGGCCACCCGCACGCCCTCCTCGGCCAGCCGTTCCCCCTCGGCGCGGCGCGGGGAGTAGTAGAGCTCCAGGCCGAGGTTGCCCAGCACGGTCGCCCGTTCGGCGTCGCCGAGCGGCTCGGCCACCAGGCTCTCGAGCAGGGCGATCATCGTCGCGTCGACCTCGCCGTAATGGCGCCAGTTCCACACCGACAGGCCACCGAACACCTTGACGGCCTCGATCAGCGTGGCGCGGTCGCCGATCCGGGCGGCGAGCGTGATCGCCTCCTCCAGCGCCGACCGTGCCCCGCTCAGATCCCCGACCACTCTCAGCGCCTCGCCGTGGCCGACCAGCAGGGCGCAGCGCCGCGCGGGATCGGCGGGGCCGAGCGCGGTGAGAGCCTTCGCCCACCAGGTGACCGCCTCGGCGTACGCGCATCGCGAGGCGGCCTGGCCGGCCGCCCGGACGGCGTAGTCGACCGCCTGCGCCGCGCCGCCGGCGCGGGAGGCCATGACGAAGTGATGGGCGAGCACGGACACCTCGACGCCGGGCAGCGTCTCCAGCGCCAGTCCCGCACGCAGGTGCAGCTGAGCCTTGCGGACGCGACTGAGGTCGGCGTAGAGGGCGTCGCGCACGAGGGCGTGCGAGAAGCGGTAGTCGAAACCGTCCGGGACCTCGACGAGCAGCCCCGTCGCCACTGCCGGTTCCAGCAGCGCCATGACCTCCTCCGCGGGTGCGCCGCTGACGGCTTCGATGGCGTCGAGGCTCACCTCCCGGCCGAGAACCGCTGCCGAGCCGAGCAGGGCGCGGGTCTGCTCCGGCAGCCGGGCCACGCGGCGGCCGATCACCTCCCGCACCCCGGCCGGGACGCCGAGGGAGGCCGCGTCGAGCCGGTGCTCGCTGTCCAGCAGCCTGATCAGTTCGCCCAGGTAGAAGGGGTTGCCGGCGGTCCGGTCGAAGAGCACGCCGGCCAGCCGCGGGTCGGGCAGGCCGCGCCCGGTCAGGTAGGTGAGAACGTCCTCCCTGGTGAAGGGCGGGAGCGCGAGGCGCTCGGTGCCGCGTTCGCGGGCGAGGGCGGCCAGGGTGTCGCGCAGCTGGTCGGGGTCGCCGCCGGGTTCCGGCCGCATGGTCGCCAGCACCAGCACCGACGTCCTGTGCAGCGCTCCCGCCGCGAAGGCCAGCAGGCGCAGGGACGACGCGTCGGCCCAGTGCAGGTCCTCCAGCACGACGAGCACCGGGCCCACCGACCTGAGCGCGTGGACCACGCGTTCGTGCAGCTCGAACAGGGCGGCGCCGGGGTCACCGTCCCGTCTCGCGGTGACCCCGGACAGCGCGCCCAGCGCGTCGGCGGCGTCCTCGCCGAGGTCGCGCAGCACCTGCAGCCATGGCCAGAAGGCCGGGGCGCCCGTGTCCTCGGCACAACGTCCCCACGCGACAGCCAGTCCCAGCGCGTCCGTCTCGTCCGCCACCGCCTCCGCGAGGCTGGTCTTGCCGATCCCCGCCTCGCCGGAGACCAGGAGCACGCCGCCCCGGCCGCGCCGGGCTTCCGCCAGGCGCTCGCCGACCCGCTGGAGCTGCTCCTGCCTGGCGACCAGCCCGTCCCTCACGAGGGTGCCGGCCGGCCCAGGACTGACGGGGACGGGACCGACCGGGACAGAGCCGGCCGGGACAGGACCGGCCGGAACAGAGCCGGCCGAGACAGAGCCGACCGAGACAGAGCCGACCGGGACCGGACCGGCAGGGACGGCGGCGGCCCGGGCGGGACCGGCAGGGGCCGGTTCCAATACCGGCGACTGGTCGAAGACGTCCCGCTCCAGCCGCCGCAGCTCCGGACCCGGCTCCAGGCCCAGCTCGTCGGCGAGCCGCGCCCGGACCCTGCGCAGTGCCGCCAGGGCGTCGGCCTGCCGTCCCGAGCGGTAGAGGGCCAGGACCAGCAGCCGCCACAGGCGCTCCCGGAACGGGTACTCCTCCACCAGGCGTTCGAGATCGGCCACGCACGAACCGCTGTCACCCAGCGCCAGCCGGGCCTCGAACCAGTCCTCGGTCGCCGAGGCACGCAGTTCGGTGAACCGCGCGACGACCGGCTGGACGAAGTCGTGGCCGGCGAACTCGGCGAGCGGCTCGCCGCGCCACGTCTCCAGCGAGCGGCGCAGGAGATCGGCCGCCGTGTCGTGGTCGTGCTGGACGAGCGCCCTGCGGCCGTCCTCGGCGAGGGTGGTGAAACGGACCAGGTCCACCTGGTGGGGTGCGACGGCCAGCAGGTAGCCGGGCTCCCTGGTGATCAGCACCTTCGGCGGCGTGCGCGGCGGCCGCCCCGGCTCCAGGGCGCGGCGCAGCTGGGAGATGTAGGCCTGGAGCGTTCCCGTGGCGCTCGACGGCGCCTCCCCTGACCACAGCTCGTCGATGAGGCGGTCGAGGGAGACGACGCGCCCCGGCTCCAGGGCGAGCACGGCCAGCACCGCCCGCTGCTTGCGCCCCCCGAGATCGACGGCGTGCCCCGCCGAGTCCGTCACCTCGAACGGGCCGAACAGCCGAAAGTCCACGCTTCCTCACCAGAGCCGGAAAAACACTCGAAAAGTGTAGGGCCATGCCGCGGGAACCCGTGGACTCCTAGTCACCTCCTACTCGCCTGCAAACCAGCTGCGGCAGGCTATGGCGCGAATGCCGCAGTGATCAGGAGGAAAGTGTGACATCCATCGGAACCGACCTGCGCCGCGTGGTGCGCGGCCGTGTCCTCGCGCCCGGCGACGACGCGTTCGAGACCGCCAGGCTGCCCTGGAACCGGGCGATCGACCAGCAGGTACGGGCGGTCGTCGAGATCGAGGACGCGGCCGACGCCGCCGCCGTCATCCGCTACGCCAAGCTGCACGGCGTCGGTGTCACCGCGCAGGCCGGCGGGCACGGCGCCTCGTCCCATCTCGACGGGACCATCCTGGTCCGCACCGGACGCCTGCGGGGGATCGACGTCCGGCCGGAGCAGCGGATCGCCCAGGTCGAGGCGGGCGTGCAGTGGGGCGACCTGCTCCTCGCGACCGGCAAGCACGGGCTGACCGGCCTGCCGGGCAGTTCCCCCGTCGTCAGCGTCACCGGTTACACCCTCGGCGGCGGCATGAGCTGGTTCGGCCGCCGGTACGGGCTGGCCGCCAACGCCGTGCGCGCGTTCGACGTCGTCGACGCCGACGGCGCTCGCGCCCACGTCACGGCGGAGTCGGACCCGGACCTGTTCTGGGCCCTGCGCGGCGGAGGCGGCGACTTCGCGCTCGTGACCTCGATGGAGGTGGACCTGCACCCGGCGCCCGTCCTGTACGGCGGGCGGCTGCTGTGGCCGGCCGACCGCGCCCCGCAGGTGCTGGACGCCTTCAGGGAGGTCACCGCCACGGCCCCGGACGAGCTGACCGTCTGGTTCACCATGCTCAGGTTCCCGCCGCTCCCCCACGTGCCCGAGCCGTTGCGCGGCCTCGCCGCCGTCGCGATCGACACCACGTACCTGGGCGCGGACGACGAGGCGCGGGCCCTGCTCCAGCGCTTCGAGACCATCCCGGGCACGATCCTCGACACGCGCGCGCCCATGGCGCTGGACGCCCTCGGCGGCATCTGCGCCGAGCCGACCCAGCCCGTGCCCGGGATGCAACGCGGCGACCTGCTGGTCGGGCTCGACGACGACGTGGCCGCCGACCTCCTCGCGGCGGCAGGCGGCATCGCGCCGCTGGCCGCCGTGCAGGTGCGTCACCTCGGCGGCGCCCTGAGCCGCCCGACCCCCGGCTCCGGCGCGTGCGGCCATCTGGCGGAGCCGTACCTGCTGGGGTTGCTCGGCCCCGTCCCGACTCCCGAGGCGGCACAGGCGGTCAGGGAACGGCAGGCGGAGATCTCGCGCGCGATGATGGCCCACACCACCGGCCGCAAGCCGTACACCTATCTGGGCGGCGGGGAGAAGACCGCCGCCGCCTTCCCCCGGGACGTCATGTCGCGGCTGCGCGACATCAAGCGCCGTCGGGACCCTGCCGGAGTCATCCGGAGCAACCACCCCGTGCTCATCTCGTGAGACGGTCCGCCCGCGGGCGAGGGCGGACCGGCGGTCATCGCGGAGCGGACGGACGACGGCGTCCTCCGGATCCGCGGCCTCCGGCCCGCCCGGGACCGTCGGGCAGGCCCTAGTTGTACTTGTACAGCCGCGTCGCCACCTGGCGGTCGTCGTCGAACACCGAGGCGCGGTACATGCTCACCG
This sequence comes from Nonomuraea sp. NPDC003754, assembly GCF_053605785.1. NCBI lineage: Bacteria > Bacillati > Actinomycetota > Actinomycetes > Streptosporangiales > Streptosporangiaceae > Nonomuraea > Nonomuraea sp. NPDC003754. Next base: position 32,655 of record NZ_JBSGJX010000038.1, on the reverse strand, counting down.
GAAGGTCGTCGTGCACGGCCTTCCCGCAGGTGTTCAGCCCGGCCAGCTGGTGGATCTCGAAGCGCGCCGTGGGGTCGCCGTCCAGGAAGTACTCCGCCCGCGCCTGGTGCCGGTCGGCGCCGGTGTCACACGCGTAGACGAAGGTCTTCTTCCCGCCGAAGCACATGCTGGCGGCGCCCTTCGTCGAGGTGCAGATCTCGGAGCGGGCCCGCGCACCGGCCGGGGTCACGCGGGTTTCCCGCTTGACGGGGTTCTTGGTGACGTCGCGGACCGTCCGCCACGCGCTGACCCTGATCCGCTCGTCACCGCTGTAGACGGCGGCCCGGAACGTGACGGTCTTGCCGATCCGGCGGTTCCCCTTGATCTCACCCTTGCGGGCGAGGTTGTGGATGACGTACTTCGTGCCCAGGTAGCCGTTCTGGTAGTACTCGACCGCGGCGTGGAGCCTGTCCTTGCGCGTGTCCTCGATCGTTATGCCGGGCAGGGAGCCCTGGTCCACTCCCACGCACGCCCTCGCGCCTTTGACGCGGACGCACTCGGCCGGCGCCGAACCCACCGTCGTGGACACCGCGGCCGGAGTGACCACGCCGACCGCCGCGGTGCTGACGCGGGCCACCGGAGCAGGGCGGGCCTGGACCTCCGCCGCGGCTCCCTCCACGCCGAACGCCGCGGTCATCACCATGACCACGGCGGCCAACCTGCGATCTAATACCATTCGTCCCTCCAACCTCAGCTGTCACATGTTCCAGGTGTGACGCGCCGCATGCGGTAAAGGTTCGGATGTGGAGGGATATGACCGTCAGGCCGTGGCCGGTCGCGCTCCCGGGCCGTACCGGTGAAGCAGCGGCTCGCCGCGGTTATCCCGCGCCGGGCCAGGCTCACCGCGGCTCGCGTCAGGCGGGGGCGACGCGGGCGAGCGCGTTCAGCAGGTGCGGCAGCGCGGGCCCCGGTGGGCCCGGGGGTACGGCCAGCGACGTGGTGAGGGCGGGCTCGGCCAGCGGCCGCAGCGTGACACCCGGAAGCACCGGCAGCCCGTTGACCTCGTAGAAGACCGTCCACGACGGTGTCCCGGCGCCGATCGCGGTGAGGGTCTCCTGGAAGCCGGTGAACGGCGGCCCGAGCGTGGGTTCGGCGCCGGCCGCGCGCATCGTCCCGACGACCAGGTCGTGGAACGGGGGATTGTCCTGTCGTGGCGCGAGGCGGAGCGGCAGGTCGGCCAGGTGCGCCAACCGCAGGTCGGGCGTCTCGGCCCGGGGATCGCTCGAGGGGAGCGCGACGTACAGGGCGTCGGTCCAGACCGGGAGCAGTTCCAGCCCCGGTGCCGCGGTCATCGCCCGGACGAACGCGGCGTCCAGTTCCCCGGAGCGCACCGCGGCCAGCCGCTCGGCCAGCGGCAGCCGCCGCGGCCTGACGCGCAGCCGCGGAGCGAGGCGGGACAGCTCGGCGAGCACCTGGAAGATCCGGTCACCCGGCCCCTGGATGACGCCCAGCCGGAGCACGCCGTCCGTGCCCGCGGCGATGTCGGCGGCCACCTGCCTGGTGCGATCCGCGGCGGCCAGGACGCCACGGGCCTCGGCGAGCAGCCGCTCGCCCGCACCGGACAGGCTCACGTGCCGCGTGGAGCGGTCGAACAGCCGCACGCCGAGTTCCCGCTCCAGCCGCTGGATCTGCTGGCTGACCGCCGACTGCACGATGCTCAGCCGCTCGGCCGCGCGGGCGAACCCGCCTTCCTCGGCCACCGCCACGAAGTACTGCAGCTGGCGAAGCTCCACGCGTTACCCCGATTTATCGCGATCGGTGATTTCTGCAGGTGACAACTGCCGGTGGCTCCGGTGATGTTCCCGCGATCGAATGAGAGCCCGCTCTCGATCAAGGAGATGACCATGACGACCATCGGTGGAGCGCTTGTCGTGCGCCCGGAGGAGGCCGAGGAGGTGGCCCTGCCGCACGGCGGCGGTTTCCGCCTGCTGGCCGACGCCGGCCATACCGGGGGTGCGCTGGGGGCCAACCGCCTCGTGCTGGGCGAAGGCGCCGTCGGCGCCCGCCCGCACCACCACGTCCGGTCCACGGAACTGTTCTACGTCGTCGACGGCGAGCTGGAGTTCTGGCTCGACGGCGCCACGACGCGGGTCGGCAGGGGCGCCGTGGTCGTGGTGCCGCCACGGATGCCGCACGCCTTCGGCGCGGCGCCCGCCCGCACCGCCGAACTGCTGGCGATCCTGGCACCCGGCGTCGACCGTTTCGGCTACTTCCGCGCTCTCGGGCGCATCCAGCACGGGCTGGACTCCTTCGAGAGCCTGCTGCCCGAGCAGGAACGGTACGACGTGCACTTCCTCGACGCCACCGTCTGGCCCCGCTGAGCAAGGAGTTCGCATGTCACACACCATCGCGACCACGGGCGCCTCGGCACCGGACAGGGATCACGGACCGCTGTCGACCGCGCTGCGCCTGGGGGCGCTCTTCGGGCCGGCGGTCTTCGGGGTCACGGCGGCCGGTGTGGCGCTCCCCCAGGTCGCGGCCGAGCTGCGGGCGCAGCCGGACGCCGTGGCGTGGGTGCTGACCGCCCACGCGCTGGCCCTCGGTGTGGGCACGGCCGTCTTCGGCCGCCTGGCCGACACCCGCGGCCTGCGCGTCGCGCTCTGGATCGGCGCGCTCCTGCTCGGCGCCGGAGCGATCATCTGCCTGGCCGCGCCGGGGCTGGGCGTTCTGGTGGCCGGGCGGCTGGTCCTCGCGGCCGGATCCGGCGCGATGGCCGCCGGCGGGGCGGCCCTGGCCGCGGCGGTGCCACCGGACCGCCGCTTCCGCGTCCTGGCCGGGTACGGCGTCGTCATCGCGGCGTTCGCGGCCTGCGCCACCCTGGTCGGCGGTGTCGTCGCGACGTGGGTCTCCTGGCGCGCGACGCTGATCCTCCCGGCGCTGTCGCTGGCCGCCGTACCCCTCTGCCTGCCCCTGGTACGGCGGGCCGGGACCGGCCGTAGCCTCGACGTGACCGGCGCCGCCCTGCTGACGCTGGTCGCGACCACGCTCCTGGTGGCCATCCAGTCCGGGACCCTGCGACTGCCCGCCGCGCTGGTCGTCGCGCTGGTCTGCTGCCTCGTCCCCGCCGCCGCCGCGCTGGCCTGGTGGACCCGGCGGCACGCGGACGGCTTCCTCCCCCACGCGGTGATCACCGACCGCGCGTTCCTGGCGGCGGTCGCCATCGGCGCGAGCGTCTTCGCCGGGCTGTTCGCCACCATGTACGCGGCGCCGCAGATCCTGGCCCGATCCCACGGCTGGAGCGTGCTCGCCATCGGGGCGGCGCTGTTGCCCGGCGCCGTCGTGGGCGCCGTCCTCGCCCGTACGGCGGGAAGGTTCCACCCCGGCGACCGGCGCCGCCTGCTGGCCGCGACGGCGCTGGTCACCGCCGCCGCGCTGGCCGTCGCCGCGACCGGCGCGGCCGGGCCATGGGCCGTGGTGGCCGCCGCCTCGCTCAGCCTGTCCGCCTTCGCCGTCACCCAGGTCGTCCTGACCGGCGAGATGTCGGCGCGGCTTCCGATCCAGCTACGCGGTGTGGGGATGGGGCTGCTCAACCTGACGTTCTTCGTCGGCGGCGCGGCCGGCTCGGCGGTGACCAGCGCGCTGTCGGGAGGACTGGGGCTGACCCGGGCGCTGGCCGTGGTCGCGGCGTTCTCGGTCGCCGCGGCGGTGCTGGCGCTGTCCACCCGCCCGGCCGAGACCGCGTGATGTGACCCGCCGGGGCGGTCCGCCGTTGACCGGCCCGGATGGCGGGATCCAGGGTGGGCGGCGGCGCCCGCCCGCGCTCCGACGGCGTGCCCGATTCGGGTGGTTATCGCACCACAGGGGAAATGTTGCGGGATTGATGGCTGTGTCCTGAATGGATACCCTCCGGGAGGATTCACCTAGCCGTTCGGAGTCGTTCATGCGCGATGTGGGCGGATTAGTCGGGCGTGAAACCGCGTTTCAGGCCCTCCTGGAGGCCATGACGCACCCACCGTCGGTGGCCCTGGTGGAGGGAGAGCCGGGCATCGGCAAGACCACGCTGGTGCACGCGGCGGCTCAGGCGCGCGGAACCGGCAGCACGCTCCTGCTCGGCCACTGCCACCAGCTGCGCGAGCCGTTCCCCTACGGCCCCGTCTTCGAGGCGCTGCGCTACCTGACGGACCGGCTGCCTCCCGTGGGGCGGCTCAACCCGGTGACCGGGGCGCTGCGCGGCCACCTGCCCGAACTGTCGGACGTGCTGCCCCCGGCGCCCGCCGAGCTGGCCGACCCCGGAGCCGAACGCCACCGGCTGTTCCGCGCCGTCCACGAGCTGCTGGCCGCGGCCGGCCCCGCCGTACTCGTCGTCGAGGACCTGCACTGGGCGGACGACGGCACCCAGGACCTGCTGCACTTCCTGCGGCGCAGGCCCCCGGAAGGGCTCACGCTCGTCCTGACCTACCGCAGGCAGGACCTGCCCGCCGCCGGGCTGCCGCTCGTCGCCTCCTACCGCCAGTCGCCCGAGGCCACCAGTGTGCTGATCCCCCTCGGCCCGCTCGACGCCCGCGACGTCGGCACGCTGGCGGCCACCCTGCTCGACCGGCCCGAGCTGCCGCCGGAGTTCGTCACCCGGCTGCACGAGCGCACCTCCGGCATCCCGTTCCTGGTGGAGGAGGTGGTGCGCTCGCTGGGCGACGACTGGCGTCCCGAGGCGCTCGACCGCGCGGGGGTGCCGCTGCTGCTGCGCGAGTCGATGACCGAGCGGCTGGCCAGGCTCTCCCCCGCGGCTCTCGGCATCGTCCGGGCCGCGGCCGTCCTGCGCCTGCCGGTCGGAGAGGCGCAGCTCGCCGCGGTGGCCGGCGACACGGGCGGGCTGGTCGAGGCGCTGCGGCTCGGCGTGCTCCACGAGTACCCCGACGGCAGGTACGGCTTCCGCCACACCCTCGCCCAGGAGGCCGTGTACGACACGATCCCCGGCCCCGACCGCAGGCTCGCCCACGAGCGGGCCGTCGCCACGCTGGCCACGGGCGACCCCCCGCCCCTGGTCCAGCTCACCTTCCACGCGCGCAGGTCGGGCGACACGGCGGCCTGGCTGAGGTACGGCGCCGCGGCGGCGGCCCGCGCGGCGGCCGTGGGCGACACCCCTCTCGCGGTCGAGGTTCTGGAGGAGATGCTCGCCGACCCCAAGCTGCCGGAATCCGAGCAGGCCGCGCTGGTGCTCATGCTGGGCCGCCTGTCGCTGGCCGGCCTGTCCTACCCGCGGGTGATCAGGCTGCTCAGGCACCTGCTCGCCGACGACCGGCTCTCCCGCGACCTGCGCGGCGAGGCGCGGCTGTCGCTCGGGCTGATGCTGTTCGGTCAGGGCGGCGACGTGGCCGCGGGACGCTCGGCGATCCTGACAGCCGTGGAGGAGCTGGGCGACCGGCCCCTGGCGGCGAGGGGCCTGGCCGCGCTGGCGATGCCCGCGTGGGGCGAGGAGAGCCTGCCGACGCACGAGAAGTGGATGGCGTGGGCGGAGGAGCTGGCCGCCACCTCCGACGACGCCGAACTCACGGCGGCGGTGCGCGGGAACAGGGCGGCGCTGGCCATGGCGGTCGGCGCGCCGGAGGCCGGCGCCCTGGCCGCCGCGCTGCCCGCCACGGACCCGTCGGCCGCCGTCCGCAGGCAGGTGGCGCGCAGCTACTGCAACCTGTACGACATGGCGGCCAACCTGGGCCGCTACGCCGAGGCCGAGACGTACGGCAGGCAGGTGCGCACGCTGGCCGAGGAGACGGGGGCGTTCTTCCCCGCCCAGCTCGCCCAGGGGGTGACGCTGCGCGTCGACCTGATGACCGGCCGGTGGGACGGCCTGGCGGCCAGGGCGGCCGCCGCGACCGAGGCCGTGGAGGAGTCGCCGGTGGCGGCGATGGAGGCGCACTTCGTGCTCGGCCGGCTCGCGCTGGCCTCGGGCGAGTGGGCCGAGGCCGCCGCCCGCCTGCGCGCGGCGGGGCTCGACGACCCCGGCGAACGCTACCTGCCGCTGGTGCTGGCCGCGTGGGGCGGCCTCATCGAGCTGCTGCTCGCCAGGGGCGAACTCGCGCGCGCGGTGGCGGAGTCGGGCAGGGCGGTGGCCAGGCTGCGCGACAAGGGGGTGTGGGTCTGGGGCGACGAGGTCGTGCCGCCCGCCGTCACCGCGCTTGTCGAGGTCGGCCGGGTGACCGAGGCGGCCGAGCTGACGTCGTTGTTCGCCGAGGGGATCGCCGGGAGGGCGGCGCCGTCCGCGGCGGCCGCGGTGCGTCTCGCGCGGGGCGCCGTCGAGAGCGCGCAGGACAGGCACGAGAGCGCCGCCGAGCAGTTCGCGCTGGCGCGGGCCGCCTACGCCGCCATGCCGCAGCCGTATGCCGCGGCCCGCGCGGGAGAGGCGGAGGCCCGCGCCAGGCTCGCGCTGGGTGACCGTACGGCCGCCGCCGCGGCGCTGGCCGAGGCCGCCGAACGCTTCACCGCGCTGGGCGCCACCCGTGACGCCGCCCGATGCCGTCACGAGCTGCGCGAGTGCGGCGTGCCCACCCCCGGGATGCGCCGCAGGGCCTCCGGCCTGCTGTCGCCCCGGGAGCGGGAGGTGGCCAGGCTGGTCGCGCTCGGCCGGACCAACAAGGAGATCGCCGAGGTGCTGTTCCTGTCGCGCCGTACGGTCGACACCCACGTGGCCACCCTGCTGCGCAAGCTCGGGGTGCGCTCGCGCACCGAGATCGTGGTCCCGGCCGAGGATCCGGCCGGGACCACGGGTGCCTCCTAGACGGTGATGCTCCAGGAGTCCAGGATTCCGTTGTCGAAGAAGTAGACGTCCTCGATCTCCAGCACCCATGTGCCGGCCGCCGGCTGGGTCACGGGCACCGAGAAGTTCCTGGTGCCGAAGACCGAGCAGGAGGTGCCGCCGGCCGACCTGAGCTTGTACCACGCGCCGTTCGGGCCGCGCAGCCAGATCTCCAGGTCCTCGATGCAGGTGTGCGTGCTGGTGATCGAGACCTTCACCGGCGAGACGGCGTTACCGCTGGCGGTGGAGGTGATCGGGCTCTGGACGGTCGAGAAGTCGTTGATGCGGTAGTCGGTGTCGTTGCGGAAGGTGCGCCCGGGCTGGGAGGTCTGCACGGTCAGCGTGTACACCGTGGTGTGGCTGCCCGTCTCGCCGGTGCCGACGATCGTCAGCTGGTGGTTGCCCGCCGGGGTGCCGGCACCGGTGGTGATCGTCAGCGTGGAGCTGGCGCCCGAGGTCACCGACGACGGGTTGAAGTTGACCGTGACCCCTGCCGGCAGGCCGGTGATGGTCAGGTTGACCGTCTGCGCGGTGCCCGCGGTGGTCTGCGTGGCGACCGTCGTGGTGGTCGCCTGACCGGCCTGGACGGTGCCCGAGGAGGGGTTCACCGCGACGGAGAAGTCACGCGAGGTGGGCGTGCCCACCGCCAGCTTCCAGATGGCGTACGCCGAGGCGTCGGCGGCCCGGTCCAGGATCGTGTCGTTGATGTTGGTGGTGGTGTCGCAGGAGGCGTGGTAGCAGGAGTCGTAGGCCTGGCCTGCCGTGCCGCCCCACTTGGCGGCCTGCGCCGACGACTTGGTGTTGCTGGCGCCGGCCGCCACACCCGAGGTCGCGATGCCCGCGTTGCGGAAGGAGGCGTCGTCGGAGCGGTTGGCGCCCTCGGTGTTCTCCTCCGGCTGCAGGTTCAGCGCGTCGTAGAACGCCTTGAGGTGGGTGGCCGCGGTGGTGGTGATGTTGTTGATGAAGTAGCCGCCGTTGCGCGAGCCGACCATGTCGAAGTTGTGGTAGACCTGGATCTTCGAGCGCTCGGCCGAGCTGAGAGAGGCGACGTAGCCCTCGGAGCCGTTGAGACCCTGCTCCTCGTCGCTCCACCAGCCGAACCTGACGTGCTTGGCCATCGTCGGGTTCTTGGCGGCCAGTGTCAGCGCGACCTCGAGCAGCGCGCCGGAGCCCGAGCCGTTGTCGTTGATGCCGGGTCCCGCGGAGACGCTGTCGAGGTGCGCGCCTGCCATGACCACCTGGTTGGCGTCACCGCCCGGCCAGTCCGCGATCAGGTTGGGTCCCGCTCCCGAGCTGCAGGTGGAGCCGCAGTTCTGCCGTACGACCGTGTACCCGGCGGCGCGCAGCTTGTCCTCCAGGTAGGTGACCGAGGCGGTGTAGCCGGGGCCGGTGGACCTGCGGTTGCCGCCGTTGTTCGTGGCGATCGTCTGCAGCTGCGCCAGGTGCGCCTTCACGTTGGCCAGGCTGACGTCCGGCGGGTCGGTCGGGTTGGGGCCGCCGCCCACGGTCAGGGCGTAGGTGGCGGTGTGGGTCGCCGTCTGGCCGGTGCCGGTGACGGTCACGGTGAAGGTGCCGGCCGGCGTCGAACCGGTCGTCGCGATCGTCAGCGTGGAGGAGTTCCCGCTGGTCACCGAGGTGGGGTTGAACGTGGCCGTGGCGCCGGCGGGGAGCCCGGAGGCGGTCAGGTTCACCGTCTGCGCGGCGCCCGCCGTGGTCTGGGTGCCGACGGTGGTGGTCGCCGACTGCCCTGCCTGGACGGTGCCGGAGCCCGGGTTGGTGCTGATGGAGAAGTCCTGGCTCTGCCCGGTGCAGGTGGGTTCGCCGGCCTGCGCGGGCACGCTCACCGCGTTCCACGCCGCCTTGGTGGTGGCGCACTCGGGGCTGTTGGCGCCGTACAGCTCGGCCGCCGCGGCCAGCGACGCGGAGCGGACGTTCGCGTACCGCCAGGAGGAGGTCTTGCGGGCCAGCGCGCCCATGAAGATCTTGCCGGCCTTCTGGACGCCGACGCCGGTCACCGACGAGGGCCCGCCGGAACAGATCGGGCTGGGCGGCTTGCCGCCGCCCGGCGCCGACCCTTCGGCCAGCAGGTAGAACCAGTGGTTGAGCGGGCCGGCCGCCGCGTGCACCTCGGTGTTGGGAATCGAGGTCGACCAGCAGTTCGGGTCGCCGACGCGCGACGGGTTGTACATGTACCTGATCGGGCCGTCGCCGACCAGGTTGACCTCCTCACCCACCTCGTAGTCGGGCGGGTCTCCCGCGTTGTTGGCGTAGTGCTCGGTCAGGGCGCCGAAGATGTCGCCGGTGCCCTCGTTGATGCCGCCGTTCTCGTTGCCGGACCCGGCGCCGCCGGGAGTGGTCTGGAAGATGGCGTGGCCGAACTCGTGGCCGACGACGTCGATCGGGGTCGCCTGGCGCTGGTTGTCCTGGGAGTGGCCGAAGTTGGTGTAGCTGCCGTTCCAGTAGGCGTTGACGTCGGAGAGCCCGACCCTGGCGGGGAATCCGCGACCCTGGCCGTCGATGCCGTTGCGGCCGAGCCAGTCACGCAGCATGTCCCATTCCCGCTGCACGCTGTACAGCGCGTCGACGCAGGCGGTCTCCAGGTCGGTGCCGGAGTTGTTGCCCCAGGTGTCGTCGGGTCCCGTGTACGGCTGGCCGTTCTGGCCGCCGCACTGGATGCCGGGGCGGGAGGTGTCGACCATCCGGTAGGTGCCGCTGGACTGGCTGGTGTCGATGGTCACGCCGGAGTAGTAGTTGCCGTTGCCCGTGCCGGCCTTGACCTCGTCGTAGAAGTCGGCGACCCGGCCCGTGCGGGCGTCGACGAACACGTGCTGGCGGCTCGGCTTGCCGTCGGCGACGCCGGAGACGACGGTCTCCCACGCCAGCCTGGGTTGCCCGCCCCAGGCGAGCACGACCAGGCGGGGCGCCTCGCTGTCGTCGACCTTCGACAGCCTCCCCCTGGAGACCTCGATCGCCCGCTCGGCGGTGACCCGCGGCCGGACGTTCAGGTTCTGGGGGGCGGGGCCCGAGGCGGCGGTGGTGTCGCGCACCCGCCCCTCTGAGTCGGTGACGACGACCGCGTCGCCGCCGACGACCGGCAGGCCCTTGTAGGTGCGGTCGTAAGAGACGTAGAACATGCCACTGGCGCCGGCCGTCACGGCGCGGCGCCAGTAGGTCTCGTCAGGTCCCTTGCGTAACTCGTCCAGGCCGCTGGAGACGGCCTGGTCGGCCGCCTTCGCGGCCAGGCTCGCGGGATCGTTGCCCGCTGTCAGGTTCTGCTGGGGTTTCACGCCGGGAGGCGCGCTTGCGGCGGCGGGGTTGACCACCAGCGCAGTCGTGGTCGCCAGCCCGGCGACTGCCGCGAGAACGGATCTGCGTCTCACTCGCCAGTCCTTTCATGCGGCCGTCCACACCGGCCCGTTCGCTGAGCGGGCCGGGTGGAGGGCGGGGGGTGTTCGGCGGCTTGACAGTAGATCCGAACTGGCGGACAAGATATCCGTATGAATATCGGTACCAGTACCGAATTAGGACACGGGAGGAGAGGGCGGGCGGCGCCCGTGGCGCGGCGGCCACCCCCTCCAGGACGGCACGGCACCGTCTCGTAGACGGATGCACGAGGGCGGCTCGGCCCGAGGTCGGTGCTAGCGTGTGCCCGTGTCGAAAACGGACAAGGTGCGCCGTCGCTGAGAGCGACGGCGCAAAACCCCAGTTCTCGCCGTCGCTCCTGACCCTGTGGCCAGGAGCGCCTTCGTGGCGCTCGGACTTCCCTTGTTCCGGAGCGCATCCGTGTTCGCCTTGTCTCTTCGTCAACGTCGGCGTGTCCTTGTCGCCGACCTCATCTCCACCGCGGTCTTCCCGCTCGCGATCACCGGCGCGACGGCGATCGTCCCCGATGTGAGCGCGCGGCTCCCAGGTGCGGACGCCCTGGGTCCGTGGATCGTCCTCGCCTACAACGGGCTCTTCGCCGCGGCGCTCCTGCTGGCGGGGGCGAGCGCGGATCGCACCGCCCGCACCCGGTTCTTCGCCGTCGGCAACATCGTCGTCGCGGCCACCGGGATCCTGTCCGCCTTCGCCCCGGACCTGCCGTCTCTGGTCGCCCTTCGCGCGGTCGCCGGCGTCGGGGCGGCCATGTGCGCCGCCGGCGGATCCTCGATGGTCCTGGCCGTCTACCCGCCGGAGGAGCGTCCTCGGGTGTACGGCTACGCGGGCGCCGTGCTGGGCAGCAGCCTGGCGCTGGGACCGGTCGTCGCCCAGGCCCTCACGGCCGTCGGAGGCTGGCCCCTCGTCTTCGTCGCGCCGGCGGCCGTCGCCGCCGTCGCGGCCCTGACCACACTCGGGCTTCCTGGTCTTCGCAGCCCCGAGGTGCCCGACGACTTCGACCGTGCCGGAGCCGTCCTGTTCGGGCTGACCATCGCCGCCGCGGTGACCGCACTCGGGCTGGGCCTGGGGACCGGCGTCGCCTGGTGGGGGCCGGGCGCGCTCGTGCTCGTCGCGGCGGCCGCCGCCACCGGGCTCGTCCGCGTGGAACGGCGCGCGTCCGATCCCGCGATCCCCCTGGACCTGTTGCGGATCCCCGCCTACCGGGCGTACGCCCTGGCGACGGGCGCCTTCATGGGGATGCTCGTGGTGGGGTTGACCGTGCTCCCGCAGCTCGCCGCTGTCCGAGACATGGGCCCAGGCGAGGCCGCGGTCATGCTCAGCCTGCTGACCGTGCCGTCCACGGTCCTGCCGCTTGTCGCCGCACGGCTCGCCCGCCGGGCGGCTCGGCCGCTGGTGACAACCGCGTTGTCGGCCTGCACCGCCACCGCGCTCGTCCTGCAGGTCACCGACCATCCTGCCGTTCTTCTCGCCGCGGCCGGGGTCATCGGACTGTGTCTCGGCCTGACCGAAGGCGTCCCTGACGGGCAGGCACTGACGTACGTGCCCTCCCAGCGCGGAGGTGCGGGCGCCGCACTGTTCAGCACGGCGCGGATGAGCGTGGAAACACTCACCCTGGCGGCGGCCACCGGGGTGATGGCGGCGCTGGGTCCTGCATCCGGCATGGCGGTCGCCGGCGCCATGTGCCTCCTGGCCGGCTTCGCCGTCCGCCGGACCGCCTCCTCCCGCGACGCATAGCCGGGGAACGCACTCCCCTGGGCGCACGCCGTCGCGGCGTGCGCCCCGCTCGCTCATGGGACCGGCTCATCCACCGGCGGCCATCACCTCCTCGGGGAGGGCGGCCGAGGTCTTCCGGCGAGTGACGAGGGTGACGGCCAGCGAAGCCGCCATCAGCGCCACACCGAACCAGAAGGCACTCCTGACACCCACGTTGTCGGCGAACACCCCACCGAAGAACGCTCCGAGCGCGATGGCCGTGTTGTATCCCAAGGTGTTGAGTGACATGGCCGCTTCGAAGGTGTCGGGCGCGGCGGCGAGCGTCATGTTGATCTGGCACAGGTTCACGGCGCCGAAGGAGACTCCCCACAGGGCCACCGCGACGATCAGGCCGACCTGTACGTGACCGATCGTGAGCAGCAGCAGCAAGGACGCCACGAGTCCCGCGCAGGCGACGACGAAGCTCGCCCTCAGATTCTTGGTCGCGGTGTATCCGGCGACGAAGTTCCCGGCCGCGCCTCCGACACCATAGATCACCAGCAGTGCGGTGATGAAGGCGGGCGTGGCGGCCGAGCCGTCCTCCACGAAGGGGCGCAGAAAGGTGTACGCCCCGAAGTGGCCGAGCACGTACAGCACGACGGTGAACATCACCGCACGTAGCCGGGGGTTCTTGAGCGGGAGCCCGAAGACCTCCCGGACCGGGACCGCGTTCTCCGACGGCAGCGAGGGAATGACGGCAGCGACCGCGAGGAACACCAGCGCGCCGAGGCCGCTCCAGATGAGAAACGTCGTGCGCCAGCTGGTGAGGCTCTCGAGGAATGTTCCCAGCGGGATGCCCACCACCGTGGCTATCGAGATGCCGGACAACGCGACCGCGGCCGCCCTGCTCGCGTGGCGGCCCGGAACGAGGCGCATCGCCATGCTCACGCCGATGGCCCAGAACACCCCGTTGGCGAATCCCATGACCAGCCGCGTCGTCAAGACCAGCGGAAAGTTCGGCGAGACGGCGGTGACCAGGTTGCCCAGGACCAGTACCGCCAGCAGCGCGGACAGCAGGACGCGCCGGTTGACCCGCCTGGTCCAGGCCACGATGAACGGGACGCCCAGCCCGGCCGAGATGCCGTACAAGGTGACCATCAGCCCGGCGATTCCCACAGATATGCCCAGGCTTGCGCTCACCGGAGTAAGAAGGCCGACGGGCATCAGCTCGGTCGTGACGAAGACGAACAGGCTGGCCGTGATGACGGCGACACCCAGCCATGACCTCAGGGCCGAGTGCGGGTGCTCATCGTGTGTGGTCTGTGTGGTCATTGCTTCTCTCTGTTTGTCCGGATGAACGGCGATGGCGCCCGAAATCTCTTCGCTGGATGTCGCCCGCGCGCCGTCATGGACGCTTCCCTTCCACCGGGGTTGTCGCTGTCAGGGGAAACACACGGGCGCCGCCCCCTGCGTCGCCCGGCCAGGGTTGCGCGAGCAGGACGGCAGCGATGATCACCACGGTTCCGGCCAGCTGCGGAACCGACAGCGTCTGGCGGAGGAACAGGTATCCGAGGAGGGTCGCGACGATCGGGCTGACCAGCGCGAGGAAGGAGACCGCCGGGGCCGGCAACCGTTCGATCCCGCGGAACCAGATCGCATAGCTGATGACGGCGCCCAGGGACATCAGATAGCCGAACCCGATGATGTTGGTGCCGCTGATGGTGGTCGGCAGCCCTTCGACGGCCAGCGTGAAGGGCGACAACACGAGTCCGCCCGCGACGAGTTGCCAGCCGGTGAAGGGAAGGAGCCCCACTCCGGCCGGGCGTCCCCACAGTTTGGTCAGCGTGATGCCGGCAGCCATGCAGGCCGCTCCGGCCAGGGCCGCCGCCACACCGACGACATCGGCTGCCGCCGTCCCCTTGAACACCAGCAGCGCCACGCCGCCTGCGCCCAGGACGCAGGCCGCCACCTGCTGGTACCGGATGCTGTCCCCGATGAGGAGCGCCGCCAGGACCAGGACCAGCATCGGCTGCACCGCCATGATCATCGCCGCTGTACCCCCTGGCAGGTGGTAGGCCGCGACGAACAGCAGGAAGTTGAACGCGCCGATGTTGAGCGTCCCGAGCGCCAGGGCGCGCCACAGCCAGATCCCGGTCGGCAGCGTGCGGGCGAAGACCATCAGGATGAGCCCCGCGGGAAGCGCCCGCACGGTGGCGGCCAGCAGCGGGCGGTCCGGCGGCAGCCACTCGGTCGCCACCAGATAGGTGCTCCCCCAGATCGCCGGTGCCAGCGCCGTCACACCCGCGGTGAGGAGTGGCCGGCCGCTGCGGCGGCATTTATCTTCCACGGAAGATAACTTATTTTCCGGGGAAGCTATAGTCAAGGCATGACAACGCCCACCGACCCTGACGGCGTGGATCGGATCGTCGCGCAGTGGCGCCGCGAGCGGCCTGACCTCGACCCCAGCCCGATGCACGTGATCGGGCGGATCAGCCGGCTGCACTGGGCTTTCCACGAGCGGCTGCTGCGCGTCTTCGCCCGCTATGACCTGGGCCGGGGCGAGTTCGACGTGCTGGCCACGCTGCGCCGCGCCGGCGAGCCGTACGAGCTGACCGCCGGCGAGCTGTGGGGGGCGACCATGGTCACCTCCGGGGCCGTCACCAAGCGGGTGGACCGGTTGGAGCGGGCCGGGCTGGTCGCCCGCCGAGCCGCCGAGGACGACGCGCGCGGCCGGCTGGTCAAGCTGACCGACCAAGGCCTGCAGGTCATCGACGACGCCATCGTGGCGCACGTGCGCCACGAGACCCAGCTGCTTTCCGGCCTGACCGATTCGGAGCGAAGCACCCTCACCGACCTGCTGCGCAAGCTGGGCCAGACGCTGCCCGAGGACTAGCGATCGGGATCGGGCGGCACGCCGACGGCGCCGGCCGTCCCGGCTGAGACCCACCCGGGCGACGCGCCTTGCCGCGGCTGGGCGACGTCTTGCATGATCGACTCTTCGGCAAGGCTGGGAGGGCGGATGCGGGACAACGGCTGTCGGCATGGCAGGCTCGACGGCGCCGTAGGTTTAGGCCTCCCGACAAGATCTGAAATCGTGACACACTGGCCCCTCGGGCCCCGGCGCCGATCGGGCGTCTGGGAGGCGACGCTTGGGAGGCGAGGCGCCTGATGGCTCGCGATGATGAGCAGGCTCCCCCTCTGCCGAACAGCCAGCCGTTCGACGGTTCTGAGGGGATGCTGGGCATTGCCGACGTGGGCGGCGGCTATCCGATCGAGCAGCCGGTCGCGCCACGGAGTGACAAGCTGACCGCCGAGGCAGGTGCGGCGGATAATGCCGCGCTGGGTACGGCGGCACCGTACGGTGGGGAGCCGCGGCGTCTGTACAACCCGCTGCCCATGCCGTCGGCCGCGCTTGAGGAGTGGGGGAACCCCGAGCCGGCCCGTTCCGACTGGCGCAAGGTCGCCCCGTTCGGTGCGGTCCTGGCGGTGGCGATCGGCGCGGGGTTGTGGCTGACGCTGTCGCCGAGCTGGCCCAGAGACTTGCCATCGGCCGCGCCCGAGCCGACCCAGGAAGAGCAGTCGATCATGGCTGAGCCTACGCGGGTCTCTCCGGAGGCGAGCAGATCGCCGCGGCCGCACACCCCTCCAACATCGGCTCCCGCGCCCCGCCGTACGCGATCCTCGGCCCGCATCTCACCCTCTCCTTCGCTTACGCGGCCATGGGCCTCGCCGACGGTGACCGTGACGCGCAAGGTCACGGTCACCGTCCGGCCCTCCACCACTTCCCGGCCGTCGACATCGCCGAGCAGGGCGGGAAGCCCGGAAGAGCCACCGGTCGGCGGCCGCCCGTCGAGCACCTCCGCGCCGACGTGCCGGACGTGGGCTGACTGCCATGACGAGCCGCCAGCGGGCTGAGGGGGTTATGACAGCTTGATGTAGACCTCGCTGATCGTGTCGGCGAAAGCGGCGATGTCGGCTTCGATGCTCGTCTCGGTGGAAGTGGGGTCGATCACCACCGACAGCCGAGATTTCAGGCCACGCTCGGCCAGCGTCTGCCACACCCGGTTGGTGGCCAGACCCGCGTTTAGTAGCCGGTAGGTGCGCGAGTCGTCGGCGGCCTTGTGCCCCCATAGCGTGACCGTCTGCGCTCCGAGCCCGATGGCGTTGCCGACGCGGGCGTCGATCTCGTTGCTGGCGGTGGTGGTGTCCCAGGCGGACTCTTCGCCGGCGTGCGCCAGGCCGTACTCGCGGGCGCCGACCTGGACCAGCGCGTCCCAGCTGAGTGCCTTGACGCTCAACCACTGAGCTTGGGCGGCCAGCGCGGGCGTGATCGGCGTCGACTTGCCTTTGTGGGTGACTTGATGCTGGCCGTAGGCAGCTCCGAACAGACCGGAGGCGATCTGGATGCGGTCGACGGCGGCTACATCCTTGAGCGTATTCTTCTCATCTGAGGCGTCAGCCTCGATCGTCACATTGGTCTTGATGTAACGGTCGACCAGCCGCTTGGTGACGAGCGGGTACTTGGCGCGCATCGTGGCGATGCACTTCTTGGAGGATCCGCAGCCGAGCTCGGGCACCACGACCCCGATAGCCAGCCGCTTGCCTGGTAGCGCCTGGCGCAGCGCGGCCGAGGTTTTGGTCAGGAAGGCGCGCACCTCGCTCTCGCTGGCCATGTCGCGAAAGCCGAGGCTTTCGGCGAACTTCACGCCGATCACGCCCGGCCGCTGGGCGGCGGCGATCACCGCGTTCAGCGCCGTGGTGTAGGCGGCCTGGCCGCGCCCGTAGGCGGTGTTGAGGTCAGCCTCGACCCACACCCGCAAACTTGAGGCGCGTGCGGCTTCGATCGCAGTGGCCACTGCTGCGGGCTTTTGCCCGGCAGGAGCAGGCCGCGTGGCGGGCTGGCCGGTGCTCGGCACGGCTTCTGTCCCGGTCTCGGGCGCGGCCGGGGTGGGGGTGGGCCCGTCGGTGGCAGCGCCGTCGACAGACTCAGCAGTGGGCGCTACGGTCGGCTGACCGATGGCGGGGGCGGTGACCTGCTGCACGCCGGCATCTCCGTCGGCAGGGAGCATCGTGTCGGCCGGGTTGACCGTGGGCAGGGGTTGCGGGCTGGCGATAGAGGTCATCGTTGGCGCCGTCGACGGCGCGCTCGACGGGTTGGCTGTGGCGGGCGGCGCAGTGGTGCGCACCTGCTTTGTGCCGTCGACGTGCCGCTCGTAGGTGACCTTGCCTGTGGCCTCGTTGTGGCAGCGATACCAGCCGTCCGGGCGTTGCTTGCAGTGGGTCTGGCCACCCTTGCAGCGGCTGGCCTTGGACAGGTCGGTCCGTTGGTTGCAGCGCATGTACTCGGTCGGCAGCGGCTGGGCCGCCTCCATGCGGGCGCCGCCATCGGCTGCCCAGAACGCCGCCACTTCCAGGGCGTCCTGAGGCGGGGTCAGCCAGGTGCAGGAAACGAACGTGGGGGTGTCGCTGGGCAGCAGATCGCGGCAGGAATCGCCGCGCTCGACGTCGACGGGCTGCTCGTAGATCGGGGCGGGGCCTTGCCCCGGCCCCGAGCCGGGGATCAGGCCGCTCGGGTCGGCGAAGGCAAGAAACGGCATGAAGATGACCAGAGCGATCACCGTCCCGGCGAGGGCGAAACGCCGCTCGCGAGGGGTGATGTCGCCAAAGAAGCGTTTCATCGCAATTGTCCCTCGAACTGGTGATTGATTAGTTGCAGTTGGACCACTTGGTGCCGCTGGGGGTCTCGTACTGGTAGCCCTTGTCGGCTTCCACGGTCCAGCTCACCGGGAGGGACAGGGTGCCGGACTCGCTTGTCGTCCCAGAGGTGCTGGTGCCGTCGCCGGTGTTGGACGCCTGCCAGGAGATGGTGATCGTGCCCGACTCGGTCGTCGGGCCTCCGCAGCCAGGCTTGGAGACCGGCGTCGACACCGTGAACGTGTTGCCGGAGACGGAGATCGGGCCGGAGCCGGACGCCGACCAGGTGCCGGTGCCCGGTGAGATCGTCACGGAGATGTTTCCCGAGCGGCCACTGCCCAGGCTGCCGCCGCCACTGGCTGAGGCTTGCGGAGGCGGCGGCGCGGGAAGGGCAGCCTTGCTCGGCTGCGCGGCAGTGCTCGGCGGGCTGCTGCTGGCCCTGGACCTGCTCTGCTGGCTGTTTTGCCTGCCCGGCGGCTGCTCGGGCCCGGTGCGCGGCTCCCCCGCGCGCAGGGTGAGCTTCGGGGAGGGCTTGCGACTCGCCGTGATGGCCTGCTTCGGTGTCGGCTTGCCGGTGGGCCGGGCCCTTACCGTGGAGGGGCGAACGGTGGGAATGGCGACCGGCGGCGGGGAGGCCTGCCGACCGGGCGGCTCTTCGAGGGCCAGTTCGGTGTCAGGGTCGACTGGGGCGGTCTCGATCAGGATCGTCGGCGGGATGCTGCGGCTAGGCGCGGCCGCCTGCACCACGGTGGTCGGGCGGCCGACGGTGTGCAGGCCGATCCAGGCCAGGCTGGCCACGGCGACAGAGGCGGCAGTCAGCGCCGTCACCCGCACGACGGGCCGCCACGACAGCCGAGCTTCGGGGTCGGACTCGTCCGGGCGTCGCCGCCACATCTCCTCCTCCCAGTCTTTGTGCGTCTTCTCCCACGCGCGGAACGCCTGCTCGGTCTCTTCGACGGGCATGGCTGCCGGGGCGGCGCCGGAGAGGTGCTCGCGCGTGGGCTCGTGCGCGGCGGCGGTGGGCTCGACCAGGGAGTGGGATTGAACGGGGAAGCCGTCGACGCGCCACAGGTTCCCGGTGTCTGGCAGCGGCGCGGCCTGCTCCAGCAGCAGGGTCAGGCGGACGGCCACCTCGTCCGCGGCCGCTGGTACCGGCATGCTGGCCAGCAGCTCGAACGCTGAGGTTGTGGGAATGCTCTGGCATTTCCGGCAGTCGGCGATGTGCTTGCTGGTCTGGGTGCGGGTGCGGCGGCTCGGGGTGCCTTCGCCGATGATGGCGGCAAGGCTCTCGCAGCCCTGCCCGTCCTGAATGGCGCGTACCGCGGCGATCCAGGTCTCGAGTTGGGCGCAGGCGGCCTCGCCGAGCGTTTCGATCTGGACGGCGCCGGCGTCGAAGATCGCGCCGATCTCGATGTCGGTCAGGCCGTGCCGGAGTGCCAGGTCCAGAACTTCGCGGTGCGGGGCTCCCAGAGCTGCCAGCGCCTCGGGCAGCAGGGTGAGCGTCGGGTCGGGTTGGGTTTCGGGCGAGGCCTGATCGATGGTACGGATCCGGGCCCAGGTACCGGTGCTGGCCGGGTTGGCGGCGGCGGCTTGGCTACGATGCACGCGCGCCACGGCATACAACCAGGCGCGCAGCAGCGATTCTTCGGACAGCCGAGCGGCGTGAGCGTGGGCCGACAGCAGGGTGCCGCAGACGGCGAGTTCGGCCTGCTCGGTGCTCAGCTCGGCACGCATGTAGTCGAGCAGGAGCGGCGCGTACTCCTGCAGCAGATCCTGGATCGCCTGGCGCTCGTCGTCAGATAATGAGTGCCGCATGGGGGCGTGCATCTCCTCTTCGTGGATGGGCAGCTGGCCGTACAGCTGCTGGGCGGCCCGCCGAAAATCAGTAGTGACGGTCGGCCGCATACGGGATGGGTCCGGGGGAACGGTGTGGGGCCGTGGCGGCACCGGTAGCTTGTGGGCCGGTGGTGCCGGGGGCGGGCTGGTCAGCAGCGGATCGATCGCTGCGATAAGCTGGCCGGCCAGAGCCAGGATTGAGCCGTATGGTGCCGCAGGCTCGGCGGGCGTGGCGTCGGCCGGGGAAGGTGCGACGCGACGCTGCTGCGGCACGCTGAGCTGAGCGTGCAAAGAGCTGTTCGTGTCGTCGAGTGCCTGGTCAGTACGGCGGGGCCGAGCAGCGTCGGTGCGGAGCCCCAGGGCCAGGTACCCGGCCGCTACCGTGCCGACGATGATGAGGGCGAAGACCGCGCTGTAGCCCGGCATGGGGCCGCGCAGCGGCGGGTGCTGTAGCAGGAGCACGGCCATGGCCACGCCGATGGCGCCGCCCAGCTGGCGGGCGGTCATGCTTGCGCCGACGGCTGAGGCGTAGTGGTCGCTGCCTGCGGTCAGGGTGGCGGCCGCCGACGCGCCAGTGCTGATCATGCCCAATCCCAGGCCCATGGCCAGGGATGCGGCCGCCCACAGCGGCAATTGGAATTGGGGCTGCAGACCGAATCCCAATTGGCAGAGCGCCGCGCCGACGACAACGAGGACACCGAGATAGACCACCGGCCTGGCGCCGCGGCGCCGGACCTCCCGCCCGGCCAGCAGACTGGAGACGAGCACCCCAGCCGACAGCGGCGTAAGCGCCAGCCCGATCAGCGGCAACGGCAGCTGCCATTCCCGCAGCAAGATGGGGGCGGCAACCAGCAGCGCCAGCGATACGACGCCGTACAGCAGCGAGATCAGCCCGGCCAGTAGGAAGCGCGGCCGCCGCCACAACGTCAGGTCGACCGCCGGGGACCGATGGCTGGCAGAACGGACGATCGCGATCAGCAACAAGCCGACAGCCACGCTGATCAGCCCGAGCAGCATGACCCCGTCCCACTGCTGGCCCTTGGTCAGCGCCAGCACCAGGCTGGCCAGCCCGCCGAGCAGCATCAGGGAGCCGATTGGATCCGGCACGCGCCGCCCGCCGGCGAGGTCGCCGGCGCGGTCGGGCGGCAGTGTCAACGCCAAAAGCATCAGTGCGGCGCCGCCCACCGTGGCGGGCACGAACAGCAGCCGCCAGCCCCACAGGTCGGCCAGCCACCCTCCGGCGCTATGCAGCAGCACGCCGCCCAGCCCAGAGGAGGCCGACCAGGCGCCGATCGCCAGGGTGCGCCGGGCCGCCGGTAGATGGGCCAGCAGCAAGGCCAGGGAAGCGGGCACGATCGCGCCCGCACCAGCCCCCTGTAGGGCGCGTCCAGCCACCAGCACGACCAGGCTGGGCGCGACGGCGGCCGCCCCGCCCCCGAGCGCGAACACCAGCAGCCCCACCAACAGCACTCGGCGGCGGCCGACGGCATCAGCCAGCCTTCCAGCGGCGGCTAGCACCGCGGCGTAGGCGATCGCTGAGGCGCTGGCGACCCACTGGACCTCCGCCAGGCTCATCCCGGCGCTGATCGCATGTTCGGCCACCAGCGGCACCGCCAGGGTGCTGGCCATGGTGTCACCCATGGTCAGCACCATCGTTCCGAAGCCGAGCAGCATAAGCGTCCCGGTACGGCAGGCGTTGCTGCGGCGCCAGCGGCTGCGAGAGGTCCTGCCTCCCGCAAGGGAAGTCGAATCGACCGGCGCAGGCGCCATGGCGCTCGAGGCGTGCGCGGGTGTGCGCGCGAAGATCATGATCAGCCTCCAGTCATCGGCCGGGTGAGCGGTCAATCGGGGTGGGCGTGCTCGCCGAAGGCCAATACGACTTCTTGCGCTGCCTGCCGCAGGTTGAGCAGGGCATCACGCTGGCGGGCGGTGAGGGCATGGCCAGGAGGCCAGGTGTTAATCGCGGGTAGGACATCGGTCGGCGCAAGGTCATCCGGCATGGGCCAGGACCTGGACGCTGCACCGCGGTCTCTGAACGGCTGGGGGTTGAGTTCGCCGGCCAGTTCCTCATACCAGGCGTGCAGGTCGCCGGCCGGCGGGCGGTGGGCGTGAATCGGTCTGTGGTGGCCGGGCGCGTCCGCAGGCCAGGAGCGCTCGTCAACGGCGCTCACCGCTGCCGCCCGGCGCAGGTCAGCACGGTCGCGATGCCGCGACGGTTGAAGGCCAGGTGCTCTACGCCCGCGGTCGACTGCGAGCAGAGGCTGTGGTTGTCGGCTCGCCCAGCGTCCAAGGGCGAGATCGCGTAGGTGAGTCCCTCCTTGCCGCCCAGCCGTAGGACGCCGGAGCAGGTGTTGCTGACATACGGGGTGGTGAGCGTGAGAGCGACCGAGCCGCCGCGCAGCAGCACGAATCGGCTGTCGCCCATCCCCGCCATGGCGATCTTTCGGAAGCCGAGCTCGGTCAGCCAGGACAGGATCCGGTCGTCACTGACGCGCGGTTCGTTGGAGGCGACGCCTTGATCGCTGCCTTGATCGTTGGTCACGACGCCAGGAGTCCTTTCGCGAGACAGAAGGAGGGCGGCCGGTCAGCTTGCTGTGCGCAGAGGCGGCTGCAGGGGCCTGAGCGGGCTGTCCGCCGAGCCTGGTTCGGGCAGCGGCATTGCCTGCGACAGAGCGCGGCTGAGCTGGGTGGTGGTCGTGGTGACCGCGCACCGTTCGGCGGCGTAGGTCAGCGCCATCACGTGGTGCCTGTGCGAGAAGTCGGCGATGGCGTCGGCGACGACGAACGGCTGTATATCGCGCATAAATGCTTCGCCGGCGGTCATCAGCACCCCGATGTGGGCGTATATGCCGCAGATGATGAGCTGGTCCCGGCCGAGCTCGTCCATCAGCTGGGCCAGTTCCGTCCTCTGAAAGGCCGAGTAACGCCATTTGGTAAGCAGGCGTTCCCCTTTGCGAGGCAGCAGCTCGCGGGTGATCTCCGCCTCGTGCGAGTCAGGGATGCCGCCGCCCCAGAAATCGAGAAGCAGCCCACGCTGATTGGCGGTCTGGGCGAATGGCTGCGCTGAGAAGATCACAGGCACGCCGAGGCTGGAACAGTGCTCGCGCAGCGCCGCGACATTGGACATCAGCTCCACCAGTGGTGAAGCTCCCGGGGTGAAGGCGCCCAGGAAGTAGCGCTGCATGTCGTGCACGAGCAGCACGGCGCGGTCCGCGTCCGGCTGCCAATCGACCCGGTTGGCGGGGGTGTGGGTTGGCATCGCGTAGGGCTCGATCGAGGGAAGTGCCATGATCGGTCAGGTCCTTTCGTGCAGGTAGCGGGTGTCGATGTCAGCGCCGAGCGCGCGCAGCATCGTCTGGAACTTGGTGGAGGTCTCCTCGAGCTCCCGCTCGGGGTCGGAGCCGGCGACGATTCCGGCGCCCGCGTACAGGCGCAGGATGTGCTCGGAGACTTCGGCGCAGCGGATGGCCACCGCCCACTCGCCGTCTCCGCTGGCGTCCATCCAGCCGACCAAGCCGCTGTAGTAGCCGCGGTCGAACGGCTCCAGACGCTGGATGAGTCGCCGGGCCTGGTCGGTGGGGGTGCCGCACACGGCCGGGGTCGGGTGTAGGGCAGCGGCCAACGTGAGCGCCGAGGTGTCTGGGTCGCGCAGGGTGCCGGTGATCCTGCTGGACAGATGCCACAGCGTGTCGGTGCTAGCCAGCTCGGGCGCGCGCGGCACGTTCAGGCGAGCGCAGAACGGCTGGAGAACGTCAGCGATAGCCTCGACGACGAAGCGGTGCTCGCGCAGATCCTTCGTGGAAGCGAGCAAGGAGGCGGCACGTCGACGGTCTTCGGCTGGGTCGGAGCTGCGCGCGGCTGATCCGGCCAGCGGGTTGCTGATCACGCTCGGGCCATGGCGGGAGACCAGCAGCTCAGGGCTGGCGCCGACCAGCGTTCGACCGGACGGCAGCGGCGCGGCGAGGGTGTGGCCGTGGCCAAGCAACGGCCGCAGCAGCTTGGTCAGGTCGACGGGCTCGTCCGAGCGCAGCTCCAGACATCTAGCGAGCACGACCTTGTCTAGACGGCCGGTCCCGAGCTCGGTCAGGGCGTGCCGTACTGCCTGCAGGTAACCCGGGGGGGAAGGCAGGGGCCGGGTCCACCAGCCGCCCAAGGGTAAGGCGGGCGCGCCCGGCTGCAGAGCCGACGACCAGGTCGCCGATTCCGGCATCAGCACATTGGCCTCACCAGCGAAGGTGACGGCTCCCGCCACCAGGCCGGAGCCATCGAGCACGGCGGCCGCCCGCGCGGGCAGGGTGTCGAGAGGGCCGTCGACGACAGCGCTGATCCCGCGTGTGAGGAGCGTGCCGCGGGAGGACGCGAACAGCACGCTGGTCGCCCGGTCGTAGTCCGCCAGCGGGTCGGCGGCGATGGTCAGCTGTGTCATGAAGATCCTGCCTTGGATCGATCAAGCCCGCGGCGTTGCACCACCGTCGACCACGAGGTCGTGCATGGTGATGTGCCGTGAGCGGTCGGAGGAGAGAAACAGCACGGCGTCGGCGATGTCCGTGGCGCTGGCGACACGGCCGAGGGGGATACCGAGCCGATACGTAGCCGAGTCGCCGTTGATCGTGGCGGTCCACGCCTCAGCTGGGGTTCTGGTGCCATGGAGCGTGCGCAGCATGTCGGTGTCGGTCGAGCCGGGAGACACGACGTTGCACCGGATGCCGTGCCCGGCCAGCTCCAGGCCGAGGCAGAGAGTGAACATGCGGGCCGCCGCCTTGCTGGCCGCGTAGGCGCCGATGCCCATCCGAGGTGTCGAGGCAGCATTGGAGCTCACGGTGACGATCGCCCCACGCCTGCGTGGCACCATTCGGGCGGCGACCGCACGGGATAGCCGGAAGACACCGCCTGCGTTGACGTCGAAGGTCTGCCGCCAGTCCTCGTCGCTGATGTCAGCGACGGCCGCCGGCAGCAGTACACCCGCCACATTGACAAGAATGTCGACCGGGCCGAGATCGCGCTCCACGGCCGTGACGACATCCTCCACCTCACGCGGGTCGCGAACGTCCAGCAGGTACGGCACCGCGCCGCGCGAGGTGGTGGGCTGCATGAGCAGATTGGTGGCGGCGACGATGGCGCCAGTGCTCAGCAGGGCATCGGTCACTGCGGCGCCGATGCCGCCGCTGGCCCCTGTGACCAGCGCCACCTTGCCTTCGATCCCATCTCGCAGGGACGCCTCACACGTGGACATCGCGCACCAGAAGAAGGTGCTCAGACCGGGTGCAGCCCACTGCCTGTTTGAGATGCTCGAGTGCCACCATGGGATCCGCGGTCGGCCCGCAGGTGTAGATGTCTACCTCCGCAACGCCCGCCTCGGGCCAGGTGTGCACGCTCGCGTGCGATTCGGCCAGCATGGCGATCAAGGTCACGCCCTGCACGGGAAACCGCTCGGCGTGCATACTGAGGACAGTGGCACCGGCGGCACACAGGGCTTGTGTGAGCGCGCAGCGCAGGTCCTCCTCGTCGTTGAGGACAGCGGCGTCCACGCCGCGGAGGGTGGCGATCACGTGACGGCCGCGAATGTGCAGTGTGGCTGGGGCATGCGCCGCTCGGGGCGCCTTGTCAAGCAGGAGATCGCTGATCACGTTGTGCTCCTTGCGTATGAGGCACGGTGGGCACCGCGACGGCCGTGGGCCGGCCGGTAGCGGGGCATTCGCTGGATGGTGCTGAGGATGTGCAGGGCCACCGCCAGGACGGTCAGGGCCGCCCCTGCCATCTGGCCAGGGGTGAGGCGCTCGCCCAGCAGGACGACCGCTGCGCCGATGCCCATGACCGGGGTGAGCTGCAGCAGCAGGGAGGCCTCAGTGACAGGGACTGTCGCGATCGCCCGATTGAACAGCGCGTAGGGAAGCGCCAGGCCGATCACGCCGCTGGCGACGGCCGCCGCCCAGTGCGTCAGGCCGGGCGCCATCGGAAACGGCGTCGCCAGGCTGAGCGGGATGATCACTACGGCGAGGGCGGCCGTGGCGATGGTGAACTGCCACACGGTGGCCGACAGCGGGTCAGGCTGCGCCTGGTCGCTGCGACGGCGCAGGAGGCGGGCGGCCAGCACTGAACCGAGGGCCGCGCACAGCGTGCCCGCCACGATCAGCAGGGTGCCGGTGCGGTCCCCCCACGAGGTGGTGGCGCCATCCAGCAACCAGACACCCGGCAGGCTGAGGGCCAGCCCAAGCCAGCCCAGCGGCCGAAGTCGCTCGCCTAGCACGAGCACCCCGGCCAGGGCGACGATCAGCCCTTCAAGGTTGGCCAGGATGGAGCCGGTGGCGGCGGTCGCGGTTAGCATGCCGGCCACGAACAACGCGCTGGACAGACCGGGCTCGGTGAGGGCCAGCAGGATCAGACCGCGCGTCAGGTGCGGCCGCCGATGTCCGGCCGCGAGCGACAGCACCCACAGCGTCGCGGTGGCCGAGCCCAACTGGATGCCCAGCATGGCTTGCCAGGGGATCGCGGCCAGCGCATGCTCAATAGCCACTGCGGCCAGGCCCCAGCAGAGTGCGGCGCCCAGCAGTGCCAGGCGGTGGCCATGCAGGTTGGCTCGGGCCCGTCTGTACGGCGGGGTAGGGCTAGCGACTGCGGTGGTGGTCATGCCGACTCCAGCACCGCGGCCCCGCCGGGCGCCGGGTACGGCTGGCGGGAGGCGGGATACAACGCCTGGCACAGCTGGTGGAGGTCGACAAGCTCGCCGGCGGCGCTGTCGCGCACCCATCTCCTGGGGGTGTGCTGGTAGAGATCGGGGCGGGTGGCGATCCCGGCCCGTGTCGCCCAGAGCCGCCCCAGCGGATAGAGGCCGGCCAGGTGGACCGGCAGATCGAGGCTGCGGCTGATGCTCGGGGCGAGCTGGCGGGCGGTGGTCAGTATCCGCCGTTCCTGGTCGTTCTCCACCGCGACCGCGACGCGGACAGCACCGCGGTTCCTGCTTAGTCCGGCCCGCAGGTACTCGGCAACGTAGGCGGCCACGCCGAGCTGGGCGATTGTGCGGGGGCGCATGTAGTGCAAAACGGCCGCGATAATCGGATCGCGCCGGTCGTCGGCGGCTAGGTCCTCAACGCCGAGGACCTGGCCGCGGGTAAGGCCCTGGTAGACGCGGTCGGCGAAATGGTCGAGCTCGGGACGCGCTACCACCTGGACGCGGGAACGCCACGCGGCGGGCAACCGTAGCTCGAGCTGCCACCGCAGATGCTCATTCAGGCGGCACCGGCGGTCGTCAACCAGGGCGGCCACGTGGAGGCCCAGCTCTGGGCGCATCTTGCCGCTGCGCAGCAGAGGCTCGACGAAGCCGTAGTACTGCAGGCGCGGCAGCTGCACAGCGATCGTGGTCGGCACCAGAGCGGACGCGGACGCCGCGAGCGCTGCGGCGGTCCCAGCCAGTCGGGCACAGGAGTCGATTTCTGCCACCGACAGCTGTGGACCGTCCCATTCCACTGACACGATCGCGCCGATCTCGGCGAGCTGGCAGCTGCGCAGAGCCAGCAGCGGGATGCGCTGCCCGGTCGCAGTCACCAGGCGCACTGCCGCCTCGGGCCACAGGCACAGGCCAGTAATGATGGCGAGCTCGGCAAGCTCCCGCAGCCCCGCTCCGGGCAGACTTCCGGTAGCGAAGGTGAAAGGGCGGCCGCCGCCGAGTTCGAGGCCGGTGTAGACGGTGGTGTTGCCGGTCACCGGGTCGACCCCGCACAGGGCGCTGCCGGTGAGAGAGTGCGGAACTTCAAAGAAGTTGAGGAAGTTGTGGATGCGCCTGGCCGCACGATGCACCGTTTTGCACCAGGGGCCGTCATAGCTACCACCGACGTGGTGCATGTTGGCACCGAGCGGCTGGGCCCGGGTAGAAGTGAGCGCGAGATCCACTGTCGTCAGGCGAGGCTGCGATGGATCGGGCATGAGCTGGGTGAGGTAGATGGCCTCAGCTGCGGAGCGTTCAGCGTGGCGCATGAGGGGTGGTCCTTCCGGCCCAGGAGGCTCTCCTGGAGGAACGGGGAAGATGAGCTAAAAGGGATGGCGGAGCCGCACGGATGACGCACACTGCGGCACAGGCGATCACAGGAACTGAGCCGGAGCGGGACGCGTGGGTCGCTCGGTCGTTGCCGCCGCATCGCAGTTGCTGAAAATGGTGATCAAGGCATCCCCGAGTGACGGCGATGCTCAGACGATCCGGGGACGGTGCCAGGACGGGGGCTTGCGGGTGGGCGACATCGCATCCCCGGCACAGTGGATGCGGATGTCACCGGTCGGGTGAGAAGATCACTCCGGCTGCAGGCCGGCCGTGTCGATCGACCGGTTGGGTACTGCGGCCTCGATCAGCCGCTTGAACATGCGAAGGGGCCGCGTGCCGGGATAGTGCGTGGTCGCGGTTTCAGGTCTGACCGCTGACCGACACTCGGCAGGGTGGTACCCGACTTCAGCAGAGCCAGGGCCACGCCTCGGGCAGTGCTCACCTCGCCAGTCGCGTTCGCGTGCGCGCACACGGTGTGGGCGGCATGCTCGGCCAGATCCAGGTGATCGAGGCAGCGCTCCCAGAGGCTGTGTTCCAGCTCCATCACTCGTGCGAGGCTGCGCTGGATGTCCTCCAGGGAGGAGGTCCGCCCGCAGCAGGGACCGGTGCCGCCGCCAGCGCAGCCGGCGATCAGCTTCGATGATGGCCACCTGCACGATCTGATGGATGTCTTCCTGCGGCCAGCGGCCAGCGGCCAGCGGCGCCGCGGCAGTGAGGCAGCACGCCAGCGGCCGTGTCGACGGCCCCCATGAACGTGGCGGCGCAGTCTCGTAGGGGCTGCCCGCTCAACGCCGCCCGCAGCAAGCGCACGCGGTGGCTCAGGTTTGGTGCACTCCCTCCATCCGAGCACCACCAGCCCCTGAATCTGTTTCTCCTGCTCGACGTACCAGCCCAGCTGATGCAGCTGGCGCTGGATGCTGTGCAGGATCACCCAGGCGAAGGCTGATCCGGGGAGGGGGGAGCTGGTCATGGTCATCCGTGCGTCTCCAAGACCCAAGTCGGCGGAACTACTGAGAGCCTCACGAGGAGAACGTGGCCTCATCGAAAGAGCTCTCAACCTTCCACGAATGCATGATCCATGAGTTGAGCTTGCATTCATGGGGGATCACTGTCTATGCATTGGTGCTCGGATGTCAACATCACTTCCCCATGAATGCACGAGAGGGTAGGCTCCGGGACGCGTCCCGCCGTCTAAGCTCAGGAGCCTGATCACTTGTCCACGCATACGAGCCCTTCGGACGAGCCCGTTCCCGAGAACCCCGACAGCGGGCGCAGTGACACGTGGCTGAAAGACCGGATCAACTGGCTGTTCGACAACATCAGGGGCGCAGACGGCCGCCGCTTCTCGTTTACGCGGGTGGCCGAGGCCTCGGGCAACCGGGTCGGCGCCAGCACAATCAGCCGGCTTTGTGATGGGTCGATCACCAATCCGAAGGTCGACACGCTGTATGCCATCGCCGATTTCTTTGGCCTGCCCCGCGGTGCTCTGGTCAACGACCCGAAGATGAACGAGCTGTTCGGCCTGGCGGAGAAGAACGACCCAAGAGGACTGGCGCTGATCGAACAGATGCGGGCCGCGCGGGTGATACATGATCGCCGCATTCGCGCCCTGGCTGGACGTCTCGACCGCATCGAAACTCTCAACCCTGGGATCATGCCAGATGCGATCAAAGCGATCTCCGCGATGCTGGACGCGCTAGAAGCCAACATCTCGCCGCCGCGTCAGGAAGGCGAGAAGTAGCAGCACCGAGCTAGCCAACGGCATCAACCGGCCCTCACCCCTCCTCACAAAGGGCCAGGTTCGGAGGAAGGACTACTGAACGTGCTGAACGATCTAGATCTGTACGAGAGCCAGCGCAAGCAGCATGACTCGGTGCTCGCGCTGCTTGCCGAACGGCGCTCCCCCCTCAACATCGACGAGTTCTGCGGGGCCTTGAGCGAACACTTCGGCCAGACCATCCTGTCCTGGCCCTTCGACCCTCAACAGATGCAGCTGTCGATTTCGTGCGAGGGCGTTACGGGCCTGTACTGCAGGGTGGAAGACCGGAAGCGGCCCGGGGTTATGCGCACGGTGCTGTGCTACGGATCAAGCCCCGACATCCCTCAGGTACTGCAGGAGATCTACTTCCTGCATGAGCTGGGTCATTTCGTCAATGATGACGGACGCCCGGAGGTGCAAAGCCTCGAGAACCTGTTCAGCCTGGTGACGCCAGACTTGCTGGAGTTCTTAGGCGGCCCGGGCGACATAGTCAAACTCATGGGCCGTACCGCCTTCCGCGACGCTGAAGAGCGCCAGGCCGAGACCTTCGCGATCCTCGGCACTGAGCGCCTCCACGAAGGCGAGATCGACCTCGGATATGGCAGCCATCTCGCCCAGCCCTTGAAGGGTTGGAGAGGGCGCAGGCGTGGGTAGCGTCGTGCCCCTTGCCTGCTTGGCCATCATGTGGGCTGTCGTGATCGTCTTCACCCTTGGGGTGAGAGGAAGCCGGGCGTTCAAAAGCATCTGGTTAGCTCTGTTCCTGGGGATCAACGGCATCTCGGTGGGCTGGACTCCGCTGGGAACCTGGCTTGCCCAGGTGAGCCACTCAGGAGCGACCCCTCTTGTCGCCGAGCATCTGCTCACGGTCTTCACGATGGCGTGCTTGGGCACCTGGGTGTGCTTCAGCTTCGTCGAAGACGCCGGCGACCCGAGATGGCGACGGTGGGTACTTCCAGCCTGGCTGGTAGCTGTGAGCATCGCAAGCATCTTGGCCGTACTCGCCTACGCCCACGATCTTGACGGTGCAATCTATGCGGCTGTCGGAGCCCAGCAAGCGAGTCCTGCGCAGCTGTCCTACCTCGCGCTCTACGAGGGCAGCATGATGGCCACCATGTACGGCGAGGTCGTGCTGTTCGTGTGGCGCGCTCGCGTAGCACCCGCGCACCAGATCTGGCTCCGACGCTGCTTCTACATCCTGGCGATCACCTCGACGTTCTCCACAATGCGCTCGGTCTACACGATGATCTACCTCGTTCCGCAAGTGCTCGGCATTCCGCCCATCTCCCTACCGTGGTCACAGAACGTCAGCCTGTACATCAACACGGTCCCCTACACCGTGGGTTTCCTCACTCTGCTACTGCCCAAGCTCGATCTTCGCAGAAGCCCTGAACATGACCTCGCCGCGGTGAGCCGACTCTGGCAGGACCTGGTGGCGGTCTTTCCTCATCTGGTCCGTATCGGCACGGCCGACAAACCCAGCGCTGAGCTGATGGCGCGCAGTGCGCTGATCGGGGAGTCCTTGGTGGAGCTGCAGAAGGTCACCCCACCGGACCTGTGGCATAGGGCTTCCGCCATCGCAACGGCGACGACCCGCGTTCGCGAGCGAGAAGCCCTCGCCTACGCCCTGTGGGTCCGTTCAGCCCTGCACCATCTCGCCACCCATTCTCCTCAGTTCAATCACCGACCGACCTGGCGCCTCAGCGCCAAGGCAGGTACTCCCAACTGGGTGTTCGCGGTAGCACACCAGTACAACAAGGCTGCGAAGGAGCCACGATGGTGGCAACGCCGCTCAGCGGCCGCCCATTTACTGGCCTCTACCCGCATCGCCGTATGACGATCCGCCAGCAGCGCCACCCACCAGCAGCCTGATGCCTATGCCAGGGAGCCGAGCCAGGACATCGCTAGCCAGGCTGATCTCGACTCTTCTCCATCCCGTTGTGGTAGCGGTCGCGCTGCCGCTGTGCATTGGTGCCTGTAGCGCAGGGCTGGTCGGCGCCTTGTGGGGGCTGGGTGACGCTACCTTCACCGGAATTCTGCCCACGCTGTACGCTCACCGCCTCGGCCGGGCAGCCAAGCTGTCCGGCCATAGCGGTAAGCACCCCCGCCTGTTGGTCTTCGCATTCGTCTCGCTGACAACAGGGTTGGCCGTGCTACTCCTTGCTGACGCCCCCCGTGACGTGCTCGTCGTCAACGCCGGCCTGCTGGCCGTGCTCTTGGTTCTCACCCCGATCACATTGCTGTGGGACATCAGTATCCACGTGGCCACCATCTCTGGCGCTACCGCGCTCTCCCTGCTCCTCGTGCAGCCCGGCCTGTATGTCGGCGCAGGCCTCGTCCTCAGCGTGGCGTCTGTGGGCTGGTCCCGTGTCCACCGCCAAGAGCACAAGCCCACACAGGTCATAGCGGGCGCGGCGGCAGGAGCGTTAGCCTGCAGCCTCGTCTACGTGGTCATGACCTGATCGACTACGAGCCAAAGACCTCCCGCGCACTCCTCACATGAACTACTCGCGCTCGCCGCCAGCGCGCTGGCCTCCCAAGGCCCGGATATTCGGACGTAGCTCCCACGGATTCCTGAGCGCTTCTGCTTAACCCGATATAACGGGCAAAGACAGGGGACGGTGCCCCATCCCTTCGACGGCCCACTGCACCTCGGCGGGTGCAACAGCCAGCTGAAGCGAAGGCAGGCGAGTCACCAGCGCTCGAAGCGCCTCCTGCAACTCCACACGGGCCAGGTTCACACCCAAGCAGTGGTGTGGGCCATGACCGAAGGAGAAGTGCGGCCGTGCGGCGCGATCGAGGTAACGGCGGATGTCGAAGCGCCTCGGGTCAGGGAAAGTCTGCGGATCATGGTTGGCGGCCGAGACGTTGGGCAATACCACACTGCCTGCGGGAATCGTTCCCGACGGGAGCTCGATGTCGCAGGTGGCCAGGCGCAGTAGCCCGTTGGAGCCCGGGCCGTCGTAGCGCAGGATCTCCTCCACCGCGCTCTCGATCAGGTTCGGGTCGGCGACCAGTTCGTCATACTGCCGTGCCCACAGCAGCCGATAGACACCCCTGGCGATCATCAACGCCGTTGACTCGTGCCCAGCCATAATCAACAGGTAGATCATGCTGTTCAGCTGGGTTTCGGTGAGGCGATCGCCCTCGTCTCGGGCCTGGATCAGCAGGTCAACCAAATCGTTACCCGGATTTGCGCGATGGTCGGCGATCAGGTGCGTGGTGTAGTCGACCAGGTTGGCGACCGCATCAGCGCGGGCTTCGGCAGACGCGTCTGAAGTGGACAGGAACAGTTGCGTCCAGTGATGGAACAGGGGCCAGTCGGTGTTGGGTACGCCAAGGAGCGCGCAGATGACACGTGTTGAGAACGGCAGTGCGTAGTCCTCGACCAAGTCGGTCCGCGGTTCGAACGTGTCGATCAGTTCGGTGGCGATGGTGCTGGCCAGTCCTCGCCATCGCTCGGCCTGGAGCGGGGTGAAGGCGCCTTGCACGATTTTC
>NZ_JBSGJX010000037.1:0-100319 GCF_053605785.1 Nonomuraea sp. NPDC003754 | reverse complement strand
GCCGATCTCGGCGCGGTCCACGCGGGCGGCACGTCCTGCTCGGTCTACTCGACCTTCGCCCCCGACCAGATCGCCTTCGTCGCCGACAACGTGGGTAGGCCTTCACCGGTCAGCCGGTGACGACGGTGAGGTCGGCGGTGAAGTCGCGGTCCAGCGGGAAGACGGGGCGGGCCAGCCGCTCGTACGGCAGCCGCGTCAGGTCCTGGTCGACGCCGCCCGGCGTGAGGGCCAGCAGCCAGTCGCCGGCCGCGTCGTACAGCTCGGGTTCGAGGTAGCCGATCTTCACGACGACCAGGTCCACCTCCGCGACGTCGACGCCGAGCCTGGTGTAGGAGGCCAGCTCGCGGTACTGCATGCGGCGGGAGGTGACGAACACGCTGAGCCCGCCGGTCCGCACGCTGACGCAGGTGCCGCCGTCGGGGTCGGCGGCGACGGCTTCGAGGACGCCGTCGATCGGCAGCGGTCCGGGGGCGCGGGTGTCGATGCGGCCGCCGACGCGCACGCTCACCGGCGAGCCGATCGGCAGGCTCGCCACCTGGGCCACGGCGTCGGGGTCGACCAGCGAGGCGAACACCGCCCTGACCGAGCCGTCGGCGACCTCCGGGCGGGCCAGCAGCCGGCCGAGGGCGAAGGTGACGTCGTCGGCGCCGCCGGCGCCGGGGTTGTCGCCGGAGTCGCTGATGAAGAACGGGCGCCGGGCCGGGTCCTTGACCGCCACCACGGCCTCGTCGAGGCAGGCGTCCATGGTGCCGGTCGGCGCGACGAAGGCGAACTCGTCGCGCGCCGCCCAGAACAGCTCGCCGAGCTCGCGGGCGGCCTCGGCGGTGGCGCTGGCGTCGGTGCCGGTGGCGACGACCGCGCCGCGACAGCGGGGCTCGTCGGCCCAGGCGAACCCGATCCACACGGCCGCGTCGATGACGCCGTCCCTGGCCTCGATCTCGGGGACGCGGGCGTACAGGCCGGCGGCGGGCTCGATCCTGGTGCTGGTCATCTCGCCGGGCAGCAGGATCGGCACGTGGACGAGCGCCTTGTGCGGGCGCTCGCCCCTGCGCAGCGCGTCGACGAGGTTGCGCGCGGCGCGCTCCCTGGTCTCCCACACGTCGACGTGGGGGGCGGTGCGGTAGCAGGTGAGCAGGTCGCAGCCGTGGAAGAAGTCGTGGGAGACGTTGCCGTGCAGGTCCATGGCGGCCGACAGGTACGGCTCGGGCCCGATCGCGGCGCGGATGGCGGCGACGAGCGCGCCTTCGGCGTCGTCGCGCCCGACGACGCTCATCGCCCCGTGGATGTCGAGCAGGACGCCGTCGACGGGGCCGGCCTGGGTCAGCCCTTCGACGATCTCGGCGGCCCACGCGTCGTAGGCGGCGGGGGTGACCGCGCCGCCGGGCAGGGCTCGGGCGTGGACGAGCGGGATCCATTCGACGCCTTCGGCCCAGGGGGCGGTGGGCGCGAGCCAGCCGTACCGCGCCAGGAGGGCGGCGCCGCGGGTGACCTCGAAGTCGTCGGTGGTGCTCAGGTGCGGCGAGAAGGTGCTGGACTCGATGTGGACGCCGCCGATGGCGATGCGGAGGGGGCGGGACACGGGTGGGGGCTCCTCAGGAGGGTCGGACGTCGGCCGACGCGCGGACCAGATGACCGAGGCCGAGCAGGGCCGCATCCGGGCCGACGACGCTGGCCTCGATGGACAGGGACTGGGTCATGGACGGCAGGCAGCGCTCGTAGAGCATGCTCCTGGCGGCTGCCACGTAGACGTCCAGGCTGGACAGCGCGCCGCCGATGACGACGGCGTCGGGGTTGAGGAAGTTGACCAGGCCGGACAGGGCGACGCCGAGCAGGCCGCCGGCGTGGCGGACCATGGTCACGACGGACGGTTCGGCGTTGACGGTCGCGGCGATGACGTCGCGGGTGGTGCTGACGGGCAGGCCGCGTTCCCCCAGCTGGCGGGCCAGGGCGGCGCCGCTGGCGACGGTCTCCAGGCAGCCGCGCGCGCCGCATGAGCACTCGCGTTCGCCGCTGTCGGCGACGCGGACGTGGGTGACGTCGCCGCTGAGGCCGCGGCCGCCGCGGTAGATCTGGCCGCCGCTGACCAGGCAGCCGCCGATGCCGGTGCCGGCCTTGACGTAGATCATGTCGCCGGTGTCCCTGCCGCGGGTGATGTGCTCGCCGATGGCGGCCGCCTTGGCGTCGTTGTCGACGACCACCGGCAGGCCGAGGCGCTCGCGCAGGCCGGCCTGCGCGTCGAAGCCGCTCCAGCCCGGCATTCTGGCCGGGCCGATCAGCCGGCCGCTGGGGTGTTCGACGGGTCCGGGGAGCGCGAGGCCGACGCCGAGGAAGGCCTGGCCCGCGGCGACGACATTTCGGACCCTGTCGAAGGCGGTCTCGACCGTGTCGAAGACCTCGCCGGGTCCTGCCGCTATGTCGATGGCGATCTCCTCGGTGGCCAGCAGCCGCCCGTCGGGGGAGCACAGGCCGACGCGGGCGTGCCCGGCGCCGAGTTCGGAGACGGCGTAGACGCCGCCGGCGTCTCGCAGGCGCAGGATGCGGGGCCGGCGCCCGCCGGTGGACCTGCCCACCCCCTCCTCGAGGATGGCGCCCTCCTCCAGCAGCCGCCGTACCACGCTGGAGACGGTCGACGGCGCGACCTGCAGGTTCTCCACGAGGTCGGCACGGGACGTGGCCTCGCCGCTGGCCAACAGGCTGAGCGCCTGCTCACGCAAGTTGGCGGGGCTCGTTGGGTCCGACATGCCTCTCCTCCCTACGGCCGGTCTCCCGGACCGCGATTGCACCGAGGCCCATCATGGACCACGCCGCACTTCGACTCTAACGCGAAATAAGTTAGCGAAACAAAGTGGTTAGTTCCGTTGACTTCGAACATATGCGTCTATACATTCTCCGGATTGAGCGCACCAGAGCCCCGAAAGCGCAGGGCCGGTGCCCGTCAATCGAGGAGATCCCATGGGGACCAGATTCCACAGGCGCGGACTCCGCGGCACCGTCGCCCTAGCGGGTGTGATGGCCGTCGGCCTGGGCCTGACCGCGTGCGGCGGCGCCGGCGGCGGCTCGCCGAAGGGCGCCCAGAACGGCGAGGGCGGCAGCCAGGGCAAGGACACCGTGACGGTCGCCCTGCGCACGCCCAACTGGATCCTGCCCATCTCGGCGCCCGGCTTCACCCAGGGCGAGAACGCCATCTTCGGCGCCGCGCAGTACCGTCACCTGTACGAGTACCGGCTGGACGGCTCGGCCGTCCACAACATCGACCCCGAGCGCTCGATGGCCGCGCCGCCCGAGGTCAGCGACGGCGGCAAGACCCTGACGATCACGCTGAAGGACAACACGTGGTCGGACGGCAAGCCCGTCACCACCCGGGACGTGCAGTTCTGGTACAACCTCGTCAGCGCGAACAAGGACAGGTGGGCCTCCTACCGGGCCGGCGGGTTCCCCGACAACATCACCGAGTTCAAGGTCAAGGACGAGAAGACCTTCTCCCTGACGACCACGAAGGTCTACAACACCGCCTGGTTCGTCGGGAACCAGCTCAACCGCATCGTCCCGATGCCCCAGCACGTCTGGGACAAGGACTCGGCCACGGGCACGGTGGGCGACCTCGACAAAACCCCCGAAGGTGCGAAAAAAGTCTTCGACTTCCTGCTGGCCGCCGCCAAGGATCCCAAGACGTACGCGACCAACGAGCTGTGGCAGGTCAACAGCGGCCCGTGGAAGCTGGAGAAGTACGTGCCGAACGGCGAGGTCGTCCTCGCCGCCCGCGACAACTACTCCGGCACCGACAAGCCGAAGCTGAAGAAGGTGGTGCTCCGGCCGTTCACGGGTGACGACGCGGAGTTCAACGTGCTGCGCGCCGGCGACATCGACTACGGCTACCTGCCCCCCGCCAACCTGTCGCAGCGCAAGTACCTCGAGTCCAAGGGCTACACGATCTCGCCCTGGTACGGCTGGTCCATCACCTACCTGCAGCTGAACTACAACAACCCCACCTCGGGGCCGCTGTTCAAGCAGCTGTACCTGCGGCAGGCCATGCAGATGCTCATCGACCAGCCGACCATCAGCAAGGTCGTCTGGTCCGGCATGGCCGCGCCGACGTGCGGGCCCGTCCCGAGCAAGCCGGGCACCAACGGGAGCGGGGAGGGCTGCGTCTACGGCTTCGACCCCGCCAAGGCCAGGCAGCTGCTGGAGAGCAACGGCTGGAAGGTGACCCCCGACGGGCGGACCACCTGCGAGAAGCCGGGCAGCGCGGCCGGCCAGTGCGGCGAGGGCGTCAAGGCGGGCACGCCGCTTGCCTTCACGGTCACCAGCCAGACCGGCTTCGCGGCGACGACGAAGATGTTCGCCGAGATCAAGTCGCAGATGGCCAAGGTCGGCATCGAGCTGACCATCAAGGAGGTGCCGGACTCCGTCGCGGTCACCCCGATCTGCAAGCCGTCCGAGGCGAGCTGCACGTGGGACATGTCCTTCTTCGGTTCCCAGGGCAGCTGGTACTACCCGGCCTTCGCCAGCGGCGAGCGGCTGTTCGCCACCGGCGCGCCGGTCAACCTGGGCAGCTACAGCGACCCCGAGGCCGACCGGCTCATCGAGGCGACGCAGTTCTCCACCGACGAGGCCACGCTCAAGGCCTACAACGACCACCTGGCAAAGAACCTGCCGGTGCTGTGGATGCCGAACCCCGTCTACCAGATCTCGGCCTTCCGGGCGGATCTGCAGGGGGTCGACCCGCAGGACCCGATGAACGGCATGTTCTTCCAGGACTGGGCCTGGAAGAGCTGACGCAGCGACCGTCCCCGATCCCGGCGGCCCGCGACAGGGCCGCCGGGGTCCCCGGAACAAGGAGGGGCCTCCGTGGCCCGGTATCTGATCACGCGCCTGGGCCAGGCCCTGGTCATCGTCGTGCTCGTCACGATGATCACGTTCGTCATCCTGCATCTGCTGCCCGGCGGCGTGGCGCGGGCCACGCTGGGCAAGGAGGCGACGCTGGAGCAGCTGGCGGCCTTCAACCACGAGATGGGCTACGACCAGCCGTGGGCGCAGCAGTACGTGATGTACGTCCAACGCCTGCTGAGCGGCGACCTCGGCTACTCCTTCCAGCTCAACCAGTCGGTCACCGAGGCCATCGGCCAGCGGCTGCCCAAGACCATGGTGCTGTCGCTGCTGTCGACGCTGCTGGCCATCGTCGTGGCCGTCCCGCTGGGCGTCGTGCAGGCGGTGCGGCGCAACAGGTGGCCCGACTACGCCATCACCGCCCTGTCCCTGCTGGCCTACGCCACCCCGATCTTCTTCCTGGGCCTCATGATGATCATTGTCTTCTCGCAGGTCTGGCCGATCCTGCCGCCCGAGGCGCCGCAGGGCTTCACCCTGGGTGAGGTGCTGGCCGACCCCGCGGGCCTGGTCCTGCCGACCGTGACCCTGGCCGTCGTGACCATCGCGGTGTACTCGCGCTACGTGCGCTCCTCGATGGTCGACAACCTCAACGAGAACTACGTGCGCACCGCCCGGAGCAAGGGCCTGTCCGAAGGGCGGGTGGTCGGCCTGCACACCCTGCGCAACGGCCTGTTCCCCGTCATCACGCTGCTCGGCATGTACCTGCCCGCGCTGTTCAGCGGCGCGCTGGTGGTGGAGTCGTTGTTCAACTTCCCCGGCATGGGACAGCTGTTCTGGCAGGCCGCGCTGAAGCGCGACTTCCCGATCCTGTTCGGCGTCACCCTGATCATCGCGGTCGCCACCGTGGTCGGCGCGCTGCTGGCCGACCTGCTCTACGCGGTGGCCGACCCCAGGGTGCGGCTCAGGGCGGGCCGCGCATGATCACCTCGACCGAGACGACCGAGACGACCGGGACCCCCCTCGACGCCGACGACGCGCCGGTGCGCGGCCTGTGGCGTCAGGGCCTGTCGGTCTTCGCCGAGAACCGCCTGGCCCTGGTGGGGCTGGCGCTGTTCGTCGTGCTGGGCACGATCTGCTTCCTCGGCCCGCTGTTCTACCAGACCGACCAGGTGCACACCGACCTCGCGTCGGTCCACCTGCCACCGGGTACGGCCGGGCACCCGCTGGGAACCGACGGCGTCGGCTACGACCAGCTGGGCCGCCTCATGCTCGGCGGGCAAACCTCCCTCGTGGTCGGCCTGGCCGCGGGTGTCCTGGCCACCTTCGTGGGGACGCTGTGGGGGGCGATCGCCGGGTTCGCCGGCGGCTGGGTGGACGCGGCCATGATGCGCGTG
Source organism: Nonomuraea sp. NPDC003754 (assembly GCF_053605785.1). NCBI lineage: Bacteria > Bacillati > Actinomycetota > Actinomycetes > Streptosporangiales > Streptosporangiaceae > Nonomuraea > Nonomuraea sp. NPDC003754. Next base: position 94,098 of record NZ_JBSGJX010000037.1, on the reverse strand, counting down.
GTCGACGCCATGATGTCGATCCCGTCGCTGTTCCTGTTCATGCTGATGGCCACGATCGTCACACCGAGCGTGCCGATGCTGATCCTGATCATCGGTGCGTTCGCCTGGCTCGGCCCGGCCAGGCTGGTGCGCGGCGAGGCGCTGACCCTGCGTTCTCGCGAGTACGTGCACGCCATGCGGTCCATGGGCGGCACCGGCGGCAGGGCCGTACGCCGGCACATCATCCCCAACGCCATCGGCACCGTGATCGTCAACGCGACCTTCCAGGTGGCCGACGCCATCCTCTACGTCGCCTACCTGTCCTTCCTCGGGCTCGGCGTGCCGCCACCGGCCGCCAACTGGGGCGGGATGCTGTCCGACGGCCTGGCCGACACCTACAGCGGCCACTGGTGGCTGCTGTACCCGCCCGGCATCGCCATCATCCTCATCGTGCTCGCCTTCAACTTCATGGGCGACGGGCTGAGGGACGTCTTCGAGGTCCGCCTCCGGCGGCGCTAGCAGGAAACGGGAACATGAGCGCACCGATCGACGCGAGCACGCCCGTGCTGCGGCTGCGTCACGTCAGCACCGACATCACGCTGCGCCGGGGTGTCGTCCACGCACTCGACCGGGTCGACCTGGAGGTACGGCAGGGCGAGACGCTCGGCGTCGTGGGCGAGTCGGGCAGCGGCAAGACGATGACCGCGCTGTCGGTCATGGGGCTGCTCCCCCACGGCGGCCGTGTCGTCGGCGGGGAGATCCTCTTCGAAGGCCAGGACCTGCTGTCGCTGCCGCCCGCCGAGGTGCGCGCGATCCGCGGCGTCCGCATGGGCATGGTCTTCCAGGATCCGCTCACCTCGCTCAACCCGACGATGCGGATCGGCGCGCAGGTGTCCGAGCCGCTGCGCGTCCATCAGGGCGTCAGCAAGGCGGAGGCCCGCGAGCGGGCCGTCGAGATCCTGCGCAGGGTCGGGATGCCCCGCCCCGAGAAGATCATCGACGCCTATCCCCACCAGCTGTCGGGCGGCATGCGCCAGCGGGTCGTCATCGCCATGGCGCTGGTCTGCTCTCCACGGCTGCTGATCGCCGACGAGCCGACGACGGCGCTCGACGTGACCACGCAGCGGCAGATCCTCGACCTGATCGACGACCTGCGCGAGGAATACGAGATGGCGGTCATCCTGGTCACCCACGACCTCGGGGTGATCGCCAGCAGGGCCGACAGGGTGGCGGTGATGTACGCGGGCCGGGTGGTGGAGTCGGCGGCGACCGCGGACCTGTTCCGCTCGCCACGGCACCGCTACACCGAGGCGCTCATGGAGTCGCTGCCCGGCGCCGCCGCCCGCGAGAACGGCTCGCGCGCCAGGCTCTACAGCATCCCCGGGCTGCCGCCCGACCTGTCCAGGCCGCTCACCGGCTGCAGGTTCGCCTCGCGCTGCCGGCATGTCACGCAGGCGTGCCGTACCACCGAGGTGGTCCTGACGGGTGAGGAGCACCGGCACGCCTGCCTGCACCCGGTCGCCGAGCCGCCTGTCACGGCTCGTGCGGTCACGCCGGCCGTGCCCGCCGCCGTGACCGCCACCGCAACCGGCTCCGTGCCTGGCTCCGCACCCGGCTCCGGGCCCGCGGAAGGGCCTGACGTTCCCGCGGTGGAGCCGATCCTGTCGGTCCGCGGCCTGGTCAAGAACTACGAGGCGGCCGGTGGCGGGCTGCGCCGCCGTACCGGGCAGGTGAGCGCGGTCGCGGGGGTGTCGTTCGACGTTCGGCCCGGCGAGACGTTCGGGCTCGTCGGCGAGTCGGGGTGCGGCAAGTCCACGGTGGGCAGGTTGGTCGTCGGGCTGGAGCAGCCGTCGGACGGGCGGATCGTCGTCGACGGCGCCGACATCGCCACGCTGGACCGGCGGGCGCGCCGCCGGATGCACCGGCAGGTGCAGCTGATGTTCCAGGACAGCTACGCGGCGATGAACCCGCGGATGCGCATCGACGCGATCCTCTCCGAGCCGCTGGAGATCCAGCAGGACGGTGACCCCGGCACGCGCCGGTCCCGCGTCGCCACCCTGCTGGACCAGGTGGGGCTGTCGCGGCGGGTGCTGGAGCGCTACCCGCACGAGTTCTCCGGCGGGCAGTTGCAGCGCATCGGGCTGGCCAGGTCGCTGGCGCTGCGGCCACGGCTGATCGTCGGCGACGAGCCGGTGAGCGCGCTGGACGTGTCGATCCAGGCGCAGGTGCTCAACCTGATGCGGGACCTGCAGCGGGAGCTGGATCTGGCCTACGTGTTCATCAGCCACGACCTGTCCGTCGTCGACTACATGGCCGACCGGATCGGCGTCATGTACCTGGGCAAGCTCGTCGAGGTCGGCCCGGCGCACGACGTGGTGCGGGCGGCCAGGCACCCGTACACGCAGGCGCTGATCGACGCCGTCCCGGCCGCCGAGCCCGGCGTGGCCGTCCGGCCGAGCGTCGCCATCAGCGGGGAGTTGCCCAGCGCGCAGAACCCGCCGTCGGGGTGCAGGTTCAGGACCCGGTGCCCGTTCGCCGAGCAGATCTGCGAGAGCGAGCCGCCGCTGACGGGCGGCGCGCACCAGGTGGCCTGTCACTTCCCGCTGCGCGGCTGAGGTCGCCCACCACGCGTCAGGGCACGGACGCACCGCCAGGCTCGGGAACGCCGAGGATTAGGCGCGTTTCCAGGGGTAGATGATCGGCGTGAAGGATGAAGGGCTGGTGTTGCTCGCCGCCTGGGGGCAACTGATCGGGCTGCTGGCGCTGCTCGGTTATTTCCTGCTCAGCAGGCACTCGTGAGGCGCGCGCTCGCCGTGGCCGCGATCGTCCTGGCGGCCGGCGGGTGTGCGAGCCCGGCGTGGAGCGATCACGACTACGCGCTGAAGGCGGGGGCGACGGCCGAGGCCGCCGCCTCCAGCGTGGAGCTGGTACGGCTGGCCGTGGCCGGCCGCGACAAGCTAACCACCCCCTGTCTGACGATCCTCCTGACCGAGGCGGCGCGCGACCTGGGGAGCGTGAACGACCAGTTCAGCGCGGTGCAACCGCCGTCGAAGGCGGCCGACCAGGTGCGCGCCCAGGTGACGGGTCTGACCTCCGCCGCGGCCGATGAGGTGCAGGAACTGCTGATCGAGGTCAGGCGCGACGGCATCGAGGAGCCGCGGCGAGCCGTACGGAACCTGAGCGCGCTGGGCGCCGCGTTGCGGGCTTTCGGGCAGGCCCACCAGTGAAGAAGCTGTTCGGCGTGACGCTCGGCATCCTCACCGCGATCGGCGGTTTCGTCGACATCGGCGACCTGGTGGCCAACTCGCTGGTGGGCGCCAGGTTCGGGATGTCGCTGGCCTGGGTGGTGGTGGTCGGCGTCGCGGGCATCTGCCTGTTCGCCGAGATGTCAGGACGCATCGCCGCCGTCTCCCAGCGCCCGGTCTTCGACCTGGTCAGGGAGCGGCTCGGACCCCGGGCCGGGCTGGTCAACCTGGGCGCGTCCTTCGGCATCAACCTGTTGACGCTGGCCGCCGAGATCGGCGGCGCCGCGCTCGCGCTGGAGCTGGCCACCGGAATGAACTATCTCCTGTGGGTGCCCGGAGTCGGGCTGGTGGCCTGGCTGGTGATGTGGCGGGTGCGGTTCTCCACCATGGAGCGGGTCTTCGGCCTGGCCGGGCTGGCGCTGATCGTGTTCGTCGGCGCCCTGTGGCAGCTCGGCCCCGACTGGGGCGAACTGGCCCACCAGGTGACCCACCCGCCGCCCGATGAGGGCGCGCCGACCTACTGGTACTACGCCATCGCGCTGCTGGGCGCGGCGATGACGCCGTACGAGGTGTTCTTCTTCTCCTCCGGAGGCGTGGAGGAGCGCTGGACCCGCGAAGACCTGGGCGAGGCCAGAGCGAACGTGTTCGTCGGCTTCCCGCTGGGCGGGTTGCTGTCGCTGGCCATCGCCGCGTGCGCCGCCACGGTGTTCCTGCCGCTCCACATCGAGGTGGACACGCTCGGCCAGATGGCGCTGCCGGCCGGACTGGCGCTCGGGCAGGCCGGGCTGGCCGCGGTGATCTTGGGGGTGTTCGCCGCCACCTTCGGCGCCACGCTGGAGACCGCGCTGTCGTCCGGCTACACCGTCGCCCAGTACTTCGGCTGGCAGTGGGGCAAGTTCGTCAAGCCCAAGGACGCGGCCAGGTTCCATGTGACCCTGCTGCTCGCGGTGATCGTGGCCACCGCGCTGATCCTCACCACGATCGATCCGATCAAGGTGACCGAGTACTCGCTGGTCCTGTCGGCCGCCGCACTCCCCCTCACCTACCTGCCGGTCCTGATGATCGCCAACGACCCCGACTACATGGGCGAGCACGTCAACGGGCGCCTGTCCAACGCCCTGGGCACCGCCTACATGATCCTGCTCCTCGTGGTCGCCGCGGCGGCGATCCCGCTGATGCTCGCGACCAAGGCGGGACAATGACGGCCGCCAGGACCCTGCACGCCCAGCTCCACCTGCTCGACAGGCAGCTGGTCAGGGCGGACGACGACAGCCTGGCCGGCAAGGTCGACGACCTGGCCCTCGCCTTCGACGACCGGGGCCGGCCGTACGTGGCCGCCGTCCTGACCGGGCCGCTGGCACTCGGGCCGCGCATCGGCGGGGTGGTGGGCCGCCTGATGGTGTCGGTGACCGAGCTGTTCCGTCCCGAGGAGGACCCGGCGCCGCAGCGGATCCCCATGGAGCTGGTCTCCGACATCGGCAGCGCGATCAGGGTCGGCGGCGACCTTCAGGAAGCGGCGCTGGAACGCTGGGCGCGGGCGCACCTCATCGCTCCGCTGCCCGGCAGCGGCGCCACCTCCGGCGGGCCCGATCATCGTCCATCGCGCAGGAGCCAGCCGGTCGACGAGCTGCGCCTGGGCCCGCTCATCGGCCGCCCCGTCGCCGACGCGACCGGCGCCGTGGTGGGCCAGGTGGCCGACGTCCAGCTGAGCCAGGACGGGCCGATGCTCGGCCAGGTGCAGCACGCCCTGCGGGTCTCCGGGCTCATCGTCGTGCCGCGCAACACGGGCCAGCTGTTCGGCTACGAGCGGGGACCTGGCGGGCAGAGTCCCTGGCTGGTGCGCGTCGTCATCCGCCGGCTGCACCGCCACAGCCGCTACGTGAGGTGGGAGCAGATCGAGTCGCTGGAGCCACACGTACGGCTGGCCGTACCGGCCGCCGACCTGGCCCCTCTGTCCAGCCTGTATCAGCCGCAGCCGCACACCTAGCCCGCCTCCTCGAACCTGACGGTACGCGAGGCGGGTGGCGCACCAGCCGGCCGTCCTTCACCGGCCCGGTCGGGACCGAGGGGTCACCAGTTGGCGGGCAGCCCCGGGGTGGTGGCAGGCAGGGCGTGGCCCGGCGGGTGGATGACGTAGACGATGCCGCCGCTGCTGGAGCTGCGCAGCCAGACGTTCTCGAAATCGGCCCTCGGGTAGATCCGGCGCACGGCGTCGTTGCTCGGCGAGGCGGGGTCGTTGGCGATCACGTCGCCGGTGGCGGTGAAGCCGACCACCACCATGATGTGGCCGTCGGTGCCGTAGCCGGCGCCGGGCAGCTCGCCCTTCTTGAACGACTGGGAGGTGATCACCGGGATGCCGGCGGTGATCAGGCGTTCCAGCTCGGTCAGCGACCGCAGCCGGGTGACGAACCCCTCCAGGCCGTAGCGGCCGGCGTAGGCGGTGTTGAACGGCCAGTTGCCCGCCCCCTGGTAGGCGTGGTCGTAGGTGTACCGGGCGGCGTGGTCCACCTCGGGGTTGGGGTCTGCGGCGTCGACCCAGGAGGTGTCCTGGGCGCTTGGCCACCTGTCCCAGTAGCCCAGCACCATCGTGGTGGAGGTCGGGCTGCACCAGGCCTGGCCGCCGCCGTCCCATTCGGGGTAGTGGCCCTGGTGGATGCTCTGCGAACGGCGGGGCACGTTCAGCTCGGTCCCCCACGCGCCGCCGCCGGGGCTGACCGGCACGGTCTTGCGCTCGGGGACGGCCGAGGCCATCGCGCCGAGCGTCTTCACCACCGGCGTCGCGGCGGAGCCTGGTGCGCGGTGCAGCGTGACGCGCAGCTGGTAGGCGGTGATCGGCTTGCCGGTCGCGGCGACGAAGGTGTCGACGGACACGGTGCCGTCGGCATCGGCCTGGCCCGGCACGGAGGTGCGGCGGATGTCGGCCTCGCCGTACGCCCAGCGGCCCAGCACGTACCACGTGGTCGCCCCGGCGGCGTGACGGCCGCGCATCTCGACCTGCAGCCAGCTTCCGGGGGGTGTGTCGGCGGTCCAGGAGGCGACCAGTTCGGTGGCGGCGAAGCCGATCGGCCGCTCAGGGCCGGTCCATCGGGCGTACTCCCAGGTCCTGGTGCCCAGCGCGTCGGTGTAGGAGGTGGTCCCGGCCGGGGAGGCGAATGTCAGGGTGTCGCCGGCCGTCACACCCTCGGCGGTGCCGGAGGCGAACGCGGCCCGCTGGTAGACGACGTCCGCCGGGCCAGGTGGCGGTTTCAGCTCGGCGGCGGCGGACGGGGTGACGGTCGTGGTCAGCAGGACGGCGGAGAGGAACACGGTCAGCACGCGCATGGGCTCACCTTGGCTGGGGGACTCTCGACGTCGCAGACGGTAGAGACTCCGGCCGCATCACGCATCGGGGAGTTTACGTATTGCCACAGGCCCGCCTTGTGCCAGGAGGACAAAGAACGGCGGGCATCCGTCGTCGCGTACGCCAAAGGGCGGCGCGGGTCGCCTGGTGATACTGGCAGCATGGATCTCGAACGAGTCAAGCGCGAGGTATTCTCGCTGGTCAGCCCGCACACGCCAGGTCTGGCCGTAGGAGTGTACGCCGACGGAGCCGCGGTGCTCACGGTCGCCCAGGGGGCGGCGTGCGTGGAGTTCGGCGTACCGGTCGACGAGCGCACCCGGTTCGACATCGCCAGCGCGAGCAAACAGTTCACGGCGGCGTGCGTGCTCCTGCTGGAGCGTGACGGGAAGCTGGGGCTCGACGACGACGTGCGCAAGCACGTGCCGGAGCTGAGCCTGGAGGTGCCGGTGACACTGCGGCAGTGCCTGCAGCACACCGGCGGCCTGCCGGAGTGGTACGGGCTGCAGGCGCTGACGGGTGTGCCGCTGCCCGAGATGACCGAGCAGCGGCTGCTGGAGGTGCTGGCGGGCATCCGCAGGACGACGTTCGAGCCGGGCACCGCTTTCGCCTACTCCAACACCGGCTACGTGCTCGCGGCGGTCGTGGTCAACCGGGTCACGAACACGTCGCTGGCGCGGTTCGCGCGGGAGCGGCTCTTCGAGCCGCTGGGGATGGCCGATTCGGTGTTCAGGGACGACGCGTCGGTGCCGCTGGAGCGGCTGGCGTACGGCTATGCCAACGCGGAGGGAGAACCGCGCCGAGCCGACACCCAGGAGAGCGCCGTCGGCGACGGCGGGCTGGTGACCAGCGTGGCGGAGCTCGCGCCGTGGTTCGGCTTCCTGGCCGACGGGCGGGTGCTCGGCGCCGACCTGCGCGACCGGCTGCTGGAGCGGGGTGTGCTCGCCGACGGGACGGTCCAGCCGTACGCGCTGGGGATCTATCACGGCGACGACTGGTTCGGCCACGCGGGCGGCATGCACGGCTACCGGTCGAACCTGCTGTATCTGCCCGATCCGGGTGTCGGCATCGCGGTGCTGTCCAACCAGACGGCGATCGATCCGGTGCGGCTGTCTCACCGGCTGGTGCGGCTGCTGCTCGGCGCGGCGGAGCCGCCGAAGCCCGCGCCCGCGGCGTCGGCGCCGCCGGAGCGGCTGCACTGGCACGATCCGGCCGGGGACGGCACGCTGACCCTCGAACCCGCCGACGGGCGCCTCGTGATCGCGGACGTGGGGGCGTTCACCGCCGGCGCCGACGGACGCTGGCACGGGACAGGTGACGCCGAGGGCGCCTGGCTGGAGATCGACGGTGACCGGATGTTCCTGCGCGTCGGCCCCCCGTCGCGCCCGCCGGTCGTCTTCCACGCCGCGTCGCCGCCCTCGGACGCGCCGATGCCCGACGGCGTCTTCCACAGCCGGGAGCTCGACATCGCCGCCACCGTGCGAGACGGCCAGGTGCGCTTCGGCCGCGAGCTGAAGCTGCCGGTGACTCCCGCGCCGGGCGGAGCGTGGGAGGCCGGGCCGTTCACGCTCCGTCTCCACGAGGGCGACCTGCTGGTGAGCGGCGGCGGCCTGCGCCGGATGCGCTTCGACGGCTGATTGGCCTGGAGGACGAGGCGGGGGCCGGCGGTTTTGGCTGCCGGGTCAGTGAACAGCGGCTGTCCGGCTCCTACCGTCCGACTGTCCCCGCCCGAACCTTCCCAAGGTGGTTCCATGACAGAGGTGGTTCCATGACATCCGCGAAGGCTGCCACCGCCGCCGTCGTACTCGCGCTCGTCACCGCCTGCTCCTCCGGCGGAGCCGCGCCACCGGCCCGCGACTCCCTGGTCTGGGCCACCGCCAGCCCGCCCAACAGCCTGGACATCGCACACGGCTTCAACAACGCCTCGACCCTCATCCAGTCCGCCGTCCTCGACACGATGCTCACCCTCGACACCCGGGGCGCGCCCGCACCCCGGCTGGCGACGGAATGGACGCAGCCGGACCCGGCCACCTACCTGTTCACGCTGCGCAAGGGCGTGCGCTTCGCGGACGGCACTCCGCTGACGGCCGACGACGCGGCGTTCTCGCTGCGCCGCCACCTGGATCCGAAGGTCGCCTCGCAGGCCGCCAGCTACTTCACGACGGTCAAGCAGGTCGAGGCGGTCGGCGACGGCCAGGTCAAGGTCACGCTGAAGCGGCCGAACCCCGCGTTCCTGGCCATGGCGGCGATCGCCTGGCAGGTGACGCCGCGCAAGCTCGCCGAGACGCATCCTCAGGACCTGGGCAGCCCCGAGGTCGGCACGATGGGCACCGGCCCGTTCAAGGTGGCGAAGTTCTCGCTCACCTCGGGCGTGGTCCTGGAGCGCAACCCTTCGTACTGGGGCCGGCCGCCCGCGCTGCGCACGGTCGAGTTCAAGACCATCACCGACCCGGAGACGCTGCGGCTGGCCGTCAGGTCGGGCGAGGTGGACGCCACCGACGGCCTCACTGTCCGTGACGCCCGCAAGTGGACCGGCCTGCCCGGTGTCAGGACGATCTTCTACCCGGGCAACAACATCGGCTACCTGTCGCTGGCGGTCACGTCGGGCCCGCTGAAGGATCTGCACGTACGGCGGGCCATCGCGCACGCGGTCAACCGCCGGGCGGTGTCGGACCTGATGACCGCCGGTCACGGCGCGCCGGCGGCGACCGTGCTGCCGGCCCCTCAGCTGGCGGCGCTGTACGGCGACAGCCTCCCGTCCCTGCCGGCCCACCCCTACGACGTGCAGCGGGCCAAGGCCGAGCTGGCCAGGTCCGCCTACCCGCAGGGGTTCGACCTGGCGGTGCCGTACGCGAGCACCGGCGACAGCGGCACGGTCATGCAGGCCGTCGCCGCCGACCTGGCCAAGATCGGTATCAGGCTCACCCTGGAGCCGAGCCCCGCCGACCAGTACCGGTCGCGGATGATGCAGCACGACCGCCTGTCGATCCAGTACGTCAACCTGGCCTACGGCACACCCGACCCGCTCGAGGTCCTGCCCGACATGGTCAGCCGCGCCGCGGCCGAGCCTGAGGGCTTCAACTTCTCCGGCTACGGCACCGCCGCCACCGACAGGCAGCTGGACGCCCTGGCCTCGGCGACCGGTCAGGACAGGAAGGCGCTGGTCACCGCGCTGCTGACGGAGGTCGCCGAGCAGGTGCCGTACATCCCGCTGTTCTCCACCGACTACGCCGTCGCGCTGAGCGAGAAGTTCACGGGCACGTTCACCACCTGGTCCGCCGACGCAATCGCCTCGCTCCGCCCGGCGGGCCGCTGAGATGGCGGTCGTCAAGCGCCTGTGCGCCGCCGTACTCCTGCTCGGGGTGCTGTCCGTGCTCACCTACGGGCTGCTCGCCGCGGCGCCTGGCGGTCCCGAGCAGGTGCTGCTCGGCGGGCGCCCGTCCACGCCGGAGACCAGGGCGGCGATCCGCGAGCAGTACCACCTGGACGACCCGTTCCCGGTCCGCTACGCACGCTGGCTGGGCGACGCGCTGCGGGGCGACTTCGGCACCTCGATCTCCTCCCGCGAACCGGTCACCGCGGTGATCGCCGACCGCCTGCCGGTGACGGCCGGGCTGGCCGGCTACGCGCTGGTGCTGACGGTCGTGGTGGGCGTGCCGGCCGGACTCGCCGCGGCGATGCGGCGCGGCGGCAGGCTGGACCAGGGCATCACGCTGACGTCGCTGGTCGCGCTGTCGATCCCGCCGTTCGCGCTGAGCATCCTGCTGCTGTACGGCTTCGCGGTCGCGCTGGGCTGGTTCCCGGTCTTCGGCGCCGGCGACACCCCGATGGAGCGCATCGTGCACCTCACGCTGCCCGCGATCGCGCTGGCCACCGGGCAGGCGGCGATCGTCGTCAGGCAGATGCGCGCCGCCGCGCTCGACCTGGCCGCGCAGGACTTCCTGACCTTCGCCAGGGCGCGCGGGCTGCCCAGGCGGCGGGTGTGGGTCAGTTACGCGTTGCGCAACGCGGCGCTGCCCGTGCTGACCGTGGGCGGGCTGCTTCTGGCGGCCAACCTGACGGGCTCGGTCTTCGTCGAGCAGGCCTTCGGGCTGCACGGGCTGGGCGCGCTGCTGGTCGGCGCGGTCGGCCAGAAGGACATCCCGGTGGTGCAGGCGCTGGTGCTGCTCGGCGGCGCGATCGTGATCGTGGTGAACCTGCTGATCGACCTCGCCTATGTGGCCGTCGATCCCCGGGTGAGGCACAAGGCGGCCGCGGCATGAGGGCGATCCTGTTGACCGTCCTGAGCCTGGCGGCGGTGGCCGCCGTGGCCGGCTCGTGGCTGGCGCCGTACGATCCGGCGGCACAGGATCTCGCGCTCGGCGCGGTGGGGCCGAGCGCCGCGCACTGGCTGGGCACCGACGACCTGGGCCGCGACGTGCTGTCGCGGTTGCTGGCCGGTGCCGGTTCGGCACTGATGTGGCCGGTGCTCGTCGCCGTCTGCACGACGCTGCTGAGCACGACGCTCGGGCTGCTGGCCGGCTACCGGCTGGGCTGGGTGGACACGCTGCTCATGCGCGCGGCCGACCTGGCGATCGCGCTGCCGGGCATGCTCGTGCTGATCGTCGTGGTCGGCGTGGTCGGCGGCGGGTACGGCTGGGCGGTGCTGGCCATGGCGGTGCTGTTCACGCCGGGCGACATCCGGGTGATCCGCAGCCTCACCCTCGCCCAGCGCGAGCTGGCCTACGCCGAGGCGGCGCGCACGCTGGGCCTGCGCCCGTCGCGGATCATGTTCAGGCATCTGCTGCCGAACGTGGCGCCCACCGTGGTGGCCAACACGCTGTTGAGCTTCGTGGCGGCGCTGGTGGCGCTGGCGGGCCTGTCGTTCCTGGGTGTCGGCCTGCCCGCCGGCACGCCCGACTGGGGCCTGATGGTCGAGGAGAACCGCGGGCTGCTGGACCTGAACCCGTGGGCCTCGATCGCGCCCGCGGCCCTGATCACCGTGGTCGCGTGCGCGGCCACCCTGCTGGGCGACCGCGCGTTCGAGTCGCTGTCGAAGGGAGGCCTGCGGTGAGGATCTCCGAGCTGCGTGTCTCAGGGTCCGGCCTCATCGTCGACGGGGTGGACCTGGAGGTCGCCCGCGGCGAGATGGTGGGCCTGGTCGGCGAGTCCGGCAGCGGCAAGTCGCTCACCGCGCGGGCGGCCGCGGGCCTGCTGCCCAAGGGGTTGCACGCCACCGGCTCGATCACGCTCGACGGCCGGGAGCTGCTCGGAGCGCGCGAGCGGGTGTTGCGCTCGGTGCGCGGGACCCGGGTGAGCCTGCTCATGCAGGACCCGTTCGCCGTGCTGAACCCCCTGCGGACGGCGGGCGCCCACGTCGCGGAGTCGTTGCGGGGGCGCAGGGACCGGGCGGAGGTGCTGCGCCGGCTGGCCGAGGTGGGCATCGACGATCCTGCCGCGGCCGGGCGCTACCCGTTCCAGCTGTCGGGCGGCATGCGGCAACGGGTGGCGCTGGCCGCCGCGCTGGCGGCGGACCCGGAGCTGCTGATCGCCGACGAGCCCACCACCGCGCTGGACGCCAGTACGCAGCACGAGATCCTCATGCTGGTCAAGGGGATCCAGCGGGCGCGCGGCATGGGTGTCCTGCTGATCACCCACGATCTGCGGGTGGCCTTCGAGCTGTGCGACCGCGTGGCGGTCATGTACGCCGGACGCATCGTCGAGCAAGGACCCGCCGCGGGGATGGGCAGCACGCCGGCGCATCCGTACACGGCGGGACTGCTGGCGGCCGTGCCGACGGTCGAGCGGCGGCTGCCCCGGCTGACCGGCATCAGGGGCAGCGTGCCCGCCGCGGCGGAGGTGACGGAGACGTGCGCGTTCGCCTCCCGCTGCGACCAGGCGACGCCCGAGTGCGCGCACGCCCGGCCGCCGCTGCGCGAGCTGGGCCCGGACCGGCTCACCGCCTGCCTGCACGACGTGCGCCCCCGGATCCGCGCCGAGGACGGTCCGCTGGACCACCGCCGGGTCGCCGCCGACCAGGTGCTGCGCGTCACGGACCTGCGCAAGACCTACGGCTCGCACGTCGCGCTGGGCGGCGTCTCCCTGCACGTCGACCGTGGCGAGACCGTCGGTGTCGTCGGCGGTTCCGGCTCGGGCAAGACCACGCTGGCCCGCTGCGTGCTGGGCCTGGTCCGGCCGGACTCGGGCACGATCGAGCTGGCCGACCCGGTGCGGCCACGGCATCGGCTGGTGCAGTGCGTCTTCCAGGACCCGTCGACCTCGCTCAACCCTGCCTTGACGGTCGGCGCCACGCTGGCGGAGGCGGCGGCGCAGGGCCCGGCGGAGGGCGGGCACACCGTGGCCGAGCTGCTCGAGCTGGTGGGGCTGCCCGCCGCGTACGCGGACCGGAGGCCGGCCGGGTTGTCGGGCGGCGAGCGGCAGCGGGTGGCCATCGCCAGGGCGTTGTCCGTGCGGCCGGAGCTGCTGATCTGCGACGAGCCGGTGGCCTCGCTGGACGTCTCGGTCCAGGCACACGTTCTGGAGCTGTTGCGGGAGGTCGGCATCAGCATGGTGTTCGTCACCCACGACCTGGCGGTCGTCAGGCAGATGGCCGACCGGCTGGTGGTGCTCTCGCGGGGCGAGGTGGTGGAGAGCGGCGACACGGCGGAGGTGCTCGACGCCCCTGCGCACGCCTACACGCGCAGGCTGCTGGCCGCCGTACCCGCCAAGCCCTGATATTTCATCCATTCGTACATAGCGCCCGCGATGGCGGGCAAGGGAGCCTATCGCCATGCATGACCTGCTGCTTCGCGACGGGACCGTCCATGACGGGCTCGGCGGACCGCCGCGGCACGCCGACGTCGCGATCGCCGACGGGCGCGTGGTCGCCGTCGGCCCCGACCTCGGCCCGGCCCGCCGTGTGATCGACGTCTCCGGCCTGCTCGTCAGCCCGGGGTTCGTCGACCCGCACAGCCACTCCGACACCGTGCCCTTCCTGGAGGAGGCGCAGCCGTTCAAGCTGCTGCAGGGCGTGACCACCGAGATCGTGGGCAACTGCGGTTTCTCGTGCGGCCCGACCCATCCGGAGACGATGGGCTTCATGCCCGCCGAGCTGGCCGGGGCGGCCTTCACCACGCTCGGCGAGTACCTGGACGCCGCCGAGACGGCCGGGCCGAGCAACAACCTGGCCGTGCTCGTCGGGCACAACACGCTGCGCCTGGCCGCGGCGGGGATGAGCGCCAGGATCACCCCGGATGGGCTGGCGCGCATGTGCGAGCTGGCCGCGCAGTCCTTCGAGGCCGGCGCGGTGGGACTGTCGAGCGGCCTGGAGTACGTGCCCGGCGCCTACGCCGACCTCGACGAACTGGTCGCGCTCGCGCTGGTGGCCAAACGCTGGGACCTGCCGTACGCGACGCACATGCGCAGCGAGAGCGAGGGCCTGGCCGACGCGCTGGACGAGGCGATCGCGGTGGCGCGGCGGGCCGGCATCCGGCTGCAGGTCTCGCACTGCAAGGCCTCGGGGCGAGCGGTGCACGGCGCCTCCGCGATGATGCTGGACAAGCTCGCCCAGGCCCGCCGCGCGGGCGTGGACGTACGCGCGGACGTCTACCCCTACCTGGCCTTCGGCACCATGCTGGTCGCGGTGCTGCCGCCGATCGCGTGCGAGGGCGGCGAGCAGGCGCTGCTCGAACGGCTGGCCGACCCGGCCCAGCGCGCGGCGCTGCGCGCGCTGGCCGAGAGCCCGGACACGGGCACCGGCGTCGGGTTCTGGCGCGAGCTGCACGCCTCGGACGTGCAGATCCTCGTCCACAACGACCCGGGCATCGAGGGCAGGCGGCTGGCCGACCTCGGCGGCGACCCGTGGGAGGCGCTGTGCGACCTGCTCAGGCTGGACCCGCAGGCCTCCGGCGTCTTCCACACCATGCACGAGAAGGATCTCGCGGCGTTCCTCGCCGACCCGCTGGTCTCCATCGGCTCCGACAACGGACCTCCGGTCGGCCCCAACCATCCGCGCACGTTCGGCACCTTCCCCACTTACCTCGGCACCTACGTCGAGAAGGACGACATGCCTGAGGCGATCCGCAAGGTCAGTTCCGCCGTCGCCGCCCAGTTCGGCCTGGCCGGGCGCGGCTGGCTGGGGCCGGGCGCGGTCGCCGACCTCTGCGTCTTCGACCCGGACACGATCGGCCACGCGGGCACCTACGAGCGGCCCGACGTACGGCCGACGGGCGTCGAGCACGTCTTCCTGGCCGGGCATCAGGTGATCGCCGGCGGCGAGTTCACCGGCGGCAGGCACGGCCGGATGCTCAGGCGGGGCGCCCGGTGACGGCGCGCGGGCGGATCACGCTCGGCGTGCTGATCGACAGCCTCGGCCCCGACGTGGTGCGCCCGCTGGCGCTGCCGCACGGAAGGGGACCGCTGGTGGGAACCCCGGTCATCTACGACCCCGAAGGGCCGCAGGCCGGGCTCGACGGCACGGTCCTGCTGGTGACCGGCCGCCCCTCGGCGGAGATCCTGGCCCGCGCGGGCGAGAGCGGGGTGGCCGTCGTCGTGGTCAAGCCGGGCACCTGCGACGAGCAGGCACTGACCACCGCGGCCGAGGCGGCGGGCACGGCGCTGCTCGCCGCGCCGCCCGAGCTGTCCTGGGGCCAGCTCTACACGCTCGTCGACACCCTGCTCGCCATGGTCGCCCCGGCCGAGGATCCTGGCGCCACCCGGGCGGCCGACCTGTTCGTGCTGGCCAACGAGGTGGCCGTCCGGGTGGGTGGCGCGGTGGCGATCGAGGATCTGGCGATGCGGGTGCTCGCCTACTCCACGGTCGAGGGCCAGCGCATCGACGAGCTGCGCAAGGAGGGCATCCTGGGCCGCCGGGTGCCCGAGCACCCGACCAACGCCGAGGAGTACGCGATCGTCCTGCGCGCCGACGGGGTGGTCTGGAGCTACGAGCCGCGCGAGTACTATCCCCGCCTGGCCATCGCGATCCGGGCGCACGGCGAGGCGCTCGGCACGATCTGGGCGGTGCAGGCGGACGAGCCGCTGGCTCACGACGCCGCCGCGGTGCTCGCGGAGGCGGCCGCGGCCGCCGCGCCGCACCTGGCGCGCATCAACCTCGCCGCCGACGCGGCGCGGCGCCGACGGGACGAGTGCCTGGGCTGGCTGCTGCGCGGCATCGGCGCGGTCGACGAGCTGGCCACCTCCTTCGGCCTGCTGCCGAGCGAACCGGTGACGGTCGTGACACTGGGCCCCTACGCGGGCTCGGCCGACGCCTTCGCCGCCGCGCACGCCGCCGACCTGCTGCGTACCGCGTACCTGGCCTACCGGATCCGGGCCGCGACGGGCGTGGTCGACGGCCGCGCCTACGCCATCGCCGCGGCTGAGGCGTCCGCGCCGCTGCTACGCAGAATCACCGTGGACACCCTGGCCAGGGTGAGCGAGCGGCTGGGCGGCGGCTGGCGGGCCGGCATCGGCCGTACCGCCGCCTCCGTCGCCGCCGTGCCCGCCGGCGCGCGCCAGGCGGAGGAGGCGCTGCGCGCGGTCTGCGGGCCGTTCGCCCAGGAGCTGGCCGGTTCGCACGAGGACCTGTCCACGCCGCTGTTCCTCATGGACGCGGAGGCCGCGCTGCGGCCCAAACCCTCCCTGTCCGGCGAGCCGCTGGCGCTGATCGCCGCGCACGACGCCAGGCACGGCACCCAGTACGTGCACAGCCTGGCCGTCTGGATCGGCGCCCACTACGACGTGCCACGCGCGGCCGAACTGCTGTCGCTGCATCCCAACACGCTGCGGTACCGGCTGCGCAAGGTCGGCGAGATGATCGCGCTGGACGACCCGGACACGCGGCTGGTGCTCGCCCTCCAGCTCAGGCTGAACGGCGCCACAACGCGGACCGGGTGAAGTTCGGCGTGGACGCCAACGCCCCGGGCGGCGCGCGCCGCGATGCTGAGTTCCATGGCCGAACACCTCATCATCCGTCCCCTTCACGGCACAGGGGCGCTGCAGCGTGCCGACCGACTGTTGCGCGAGGTCTGGGGCACCAGACGCGGTGACGACCCGCCGATGCTCCTCGACCTGATGTGCGCGTTCGCCCACACGGGCGGATACGTGGGCGGCGCCTTCCTCGACGAGGAGCTCGTCGGGGTGGCGGCAGGTTTCCTGGCGGCCGACCACAGCCTGCACTCGCACGTCGCGGGGGTGGCCGCCAAGGCGCGCGGACGTGGTGTGGGCCGGGCGCTCAAGGAGCACCAGCGGGCATGGGCGGCCGAGCGCGGGCTCGTCGCCGTGTCATGGACGTTCGACCCGCTGGTCAGGCGCAACGCCTTCTTCAACCTGACCCGCCTGGGTGCCCAGGTCCGTGGCTACCTGCCCGATTTCTACGGTCCGATGAGCGACGGTATCAACGACGGCGGGCCGTCCGACCGGCTGTTCGTCACCTGGCCGACCGAACAGGCCGCTCCCCCACCGGTCCCGGAGGGCGACGGGGTGGTGGTGGTGGACGAGACGGGCGCCGTACGGGACGCCGGGGGCGCGCCGCTGCTGCGCTGCGCGACCCCTGCGGACGTCGAGTCGCTGCGCGCGGCGGACCCGGCGGCGGCCGGGCGGTGGCGGGCGGCGCTGGAGAGCGGGCTCGGCGGCGCGCTCGAGCAGGGCTACCGGGTCACCGGCTTCACCCGCTCCGGCTGGTACCTGCTCGCCCGCGGAGGTGCCGCGTGAAGCTCGAGGCCGTCGAACTGCGCGAGGTCGCGTTGCCGCTGGTGAGCCCGTTCCGTACCTCGCTCGGCACCCAGACGGTGCGCACCGCGCTGCTCGTGCGGGTGCTGAGCGACGAGGGCGAGGGCTGGGGCGAGTGCGCGGCCGAGGACGAGCCGACATACAGCCCTGAGTACCTCGCCGGGGCCGCCGACGCGATCAGGCGGTTCATGGTCCCGGCGCTGGCCCCGCTCGACCTGGACCCGGCGGCGGTCGGCCCCGCGCTGCGGCACCTGCGCGGGCACCCGATGGCCAAGGCCGCCGTGGAGACGGCGGTGCTGGACTGCTGGCTGCGGGCCCGCCGCACGAGCCTGGCCGCCCACCTGGGAGGGGTACGGCGGCGCGTGCGCGTGGGCGTCTCCGTGGGCATCGCCGAGACCGTCGACGCGCTGCTGGACACGGTCGACCGGCATCTGACCGCGGGCTACGCCAGGATCAAGCTGAAGATCGAGCCCGGCTGGGACCTCGAGCCGGTCAGGGCGGTGCGCGAGACGTTCGGCGCCGGAGTGATGCTCACCGTCGACGCCAACACCGCCTACCATCCCGGCGACCTCAGGCACCTGGCGAAACTCGACGCATACGGGCTGGCGCTGGTCGAGCAGCCCTTCGCCCCTGACGACCTGCGCGCGCACGCCGCGCTCGCCGCCCGCATGGACACACCCGTGTGCCTGGACGAGAGCATCACCAGCGCGCGCGACGCCGCCGAGGCCATCAGACAGGGCGCCTGCT
Organism: Nonomuraea sp. NPDC003754; assembly: GCF_053605785.1. NCBI lineage: Bacteria > Bacillati > Actinomycetota > Actinomycetes > Streptosporangiales > Streptosporangiaceae > Nonomuraea > Nonomuraea sp. NPDC003754. The sequence goes on along the minus strand of NZ_JBSGJX010000037.1, from coordinate 76,086 downwards.
CGATCATCAACATCAAGCCGGGCCGCGTCGGCGGCTACCTGGAGGCGCGCCGCATCCACGACCTGGCCGAGGCGAACGGCGTGCCGGTCTGGTGCGGCGGCATGCTGGAGACCGGCCTCGGCCGGGCCGCCAACCTGGCGCTGGCCAGCTTGCCCGGATTCACGCTGCCGGGCGACATCTCCGCCACCGAGCGGTACTACCACCGCGACATCACCCGCCCGTTCGTGCTGGACGGCGGCGAACTGCCGGTTCCGGACGAGCCCGGCCTCGGCGTGCTGCCCGAGGAGGCGGATCTGGAGGCGTGCACGACGACGGTGGACACGGTGAGCTGCCGACGTTGAACCCGCACCGGGTCGAGCTCGGTGGCTGCGCGAAGCCGGCGCGGACCCGTGCCGGGCGCGCTCGGGACCGCCGCCACGTGGGCGCCGGTCGTTGACATCACGGGCGGGCGCCGTGAAAGTGGCGGGCGTGGAAGACATCGTCGCCGTCGTGACAGGGGCCGCGCGCGGCATCGGCCGGGGCATCGCCCTCGTGCTGGGTGAAGCCGGCGCCACCGTCTACGTCACCGACCGCGAAAGCCGCGACCAACGCCACTCCGACCTGCCCGGCACGGTCGAGGACACCGCCGAGCAACTGACCGCGCGCGGCGGCCACGGCATCCCCGTGCGCGTCGACCACCGCGACGACCAGGCCGTCGAGGCGTTGTTCGCCAAGGTGGCCGCCGATCACGGCGGGCTGGACCTGCTGGTGGCCAACGCCTGCGACGGCAACGCGCTGCCGTTCGCCGGCGGGCCGTTCTGGACCCTGCCGCTCGACCACTGGCGCAACATGATCGACGTCGGGGTCCGCAGCCATCTCGTCTCGGCCTGGCACGCCGCCCCGCTGCTGATCGAACGGCGGGGCCTGGCCGTCCTGACCGGGTACGCCGATCCCGACGCCGAGGTGATCGCCGGCCATCTGTTCTACGACCTGGCCATGACGAGCGTCAGCCGCCTGGCCCGTTCCCTCGCCCACGACCTGCGCCCGCACGGGGTGACCGCGCTGGCGGTCTCGCCGGGGTTCACCAGGACCGAGGCGATCGTCGCGGCGCTCGGCGACGACTTCCAGGGCGGCGACCCGGTGGAGTTCCCCGGCCGGGCCGTGCGGGCCCTCCTGGACGATCCGGACGTGCGGCGGCACGCGGGGCGCACGATCCCGGTGGCGGAGCTGGCCCGGGAGTACGGCTTCACCGCCTGACCAGGCGGTGTGTGGCACCCACGTGACGGGCGTGCATTTTGCACTTTTTCCGGATGCGATCCGCATGACGTCAGGTGCACACGACACTACCGACAGCTATCGGCCGGCGCAAAAATCATGGCATGACGGAAATCAAGCCATTCACGATCGAGATCCCGCAAGCCGATCTCGACGATCTGAAGGACCGGCTGCGCCGTACCCGCTGGACCGAGGAGCTGCCCGCCGAAGAGCTCGACGGCGTTCCGGCGGCCGGACCGGTGCGGCCGGGCTGGCAGTACGGCGTGCCGCTGTCCTACGTGCGCGACCTGGTGACGCGGTGGCGCGACTCCTTCGACTGGCGCGAGCAGGAGGCCAGGCTCAACCGACACCCGCAGTTCAGCACGGAGATCGACGGGCAGACCGTCCATTTCGTCCATGTGCGCTCGGACAACCCGCAGGCCACGCCGCTGATCCTCACCCACGGCTGGCCGAACACGTTCGTGGAGTACCTCGGCCTGGTCGAGCCGCTGTCACGGGAGTTCCACCTGGTCATCCCCTCCATCCCCGGATTCGGCTTCTCCGGGCACACCAGGCGGCGCGGCTGGGACGCCACACGGGTGGCCGCGACCTGGGCCGAGCTGATGCGGCGACTCGGCTACGCACGCTACGGCGTCCACGGCAACGACGCCGGCGCGATCATCGCGCCCGTGCTCGGCCGGATCGACCAGGACCGGGTGATCGGCGTGCACGTGAACCAGATCTTCTCCTTCCCCTCCGGTGATCCGGCCGAGTTCGCTGGCCTCACCCAGGCGGACCTGGACTATCTGGGGTTCCTGCAGTCGTTCGTCGAACACGCGATCCACGACAAGGCGCAGAGCGCGCAGCCGCAGACCCTGGCGCACGCGCTGGCCGACTCGCCCGCCGGCCTGCTCGCCTGGATCGGGCAGCTGCTCGGCGACGCCCTCGACCCCGACGACGTGCTCACCATCGCCTCGATCTACTGGTTCACCAACACCGCGGCCTCCTCGGCCCGTTTCTACTACGAGAACGCGCACACGCCGCAGCCCACCGAGCCCACCACGTTCCCTCTCGGGCTGGCCAGTTTCGCCTACGACTTCCGGCCGGTCCGCGCCTTCGCCGAGCGGGACCACAAGAACATCACGTCGTGGAACGAGTACGACCGGGGAAGCCACTGGGCCGCCCACGACGCGCCCGACCTGCTGGCCGACGACATCCGCACGTTCTTTTCCACCTTTTCCACGATGGGAGACAAGGCATGAGCCGGCCGATCCTGGAGCAGGCGCACGACGCGCTCCGCACCGCCGTCCAAGGGGTCTCCGACTGGACCGCCCCGACTCCTTGCTCGGACTGGAACGCCACCCAGGTACTGCAGCACGCCGCGGGCGACCAGATCGCCTTCGCCGCGTTCCTCACGGGAGGACCGAGACCGTCGGAGAACCCGTTCGCCCCGTCGGGAAGGCTCGACGCCTCGCCCCAGAGCGTGCTGGAAGAGGCGCTCACGCTGTCCGCGGACGCCTGGGCCGGCATCTCGCCCGACGCCGAGGAGGTCCCGGTCCCCGTTCCACCGAACAAGATGCCCGCCAAGCTCGGCGTGGGCGCCTGCGCCCTCGACGCCGCCGTGCACGCCTGGGACATCGCCATGGCGAGCGGCGCCCCGTCCCCGCTCACCCGGGAGCTCGCCCGCGAACTCCTCCCGGTGGCCCGCCAGATCGTCGAGCCCCTGCGAGCCTTCGGCGCCTACGCCGCCGCGCTCCCGCCCCGGCCGGGCGACGACGACACCGCCACCCTCCTTCGCTACCTGGGTCGCCACCCCGAACCGGAAGGACGTTGACCACGAGCAACCAACTCCCCGTCACCTCCGACCGCTAGGTCGCGCACGGCGGCGGCGCCGGGATCAGCGCCGCCGCCCCGTCCCGCCCACCACACGCGCGCCCGCCGGGGAACCGCGCAGGTCAGGACGCCGCGCGGGTGAGGCCCGCAGAACCGGCCGAACAACTCGTCCCTGGTGTCGAAGTGGCCGAGGTCGGCCACGACCCACGCGGACAGGTCGACCGACGTTCTGCCGACCGCCTCGAACAGCGTCTCCTCGCCGCTGTTGGTGAACGGGTGGCAGGAGTCAAGGCACTCGTAGAGCTCGGACACCGGCACCCACCGGCCGTCCAGCAGGAACTCCGGCCAGGCCAGGACGACCGTGCGGGGCAGCAGGGCCCGCAGCCGCGGGAAGCGCGCAGCCCAGAACCTGCCGTCCACCTGGAGCCCGCGCACCCTCGTGGCGATCCCGCGGGCCCTGGCCACCGCCTCCAGGACGGCGAGCCGCTGGCTGCAGGAGCCCTTGCCCAGGGCCAGCGTGACCGACACCGGCTGGAACTCGTCGAGCGCGTGGACCGGGCGCAGGCGGGCGGCGATGAGCCGGTGTGCCGCGATCAGGGCCGTCCGGGGGTCGCTCTCCTGGACCTCCGCCGCCAGCCGTGCCACCCGCGGATGGGCCCAGTCGAGGACAGGTGTGGTCGTGAGTGTCCGCACACCCCCATCCTGTCCTACGATCGCGGGTAGCATGAGGCGCATGGTGCGCGCTCTGGGCGATCTCGAAGCCACGATCATGGACAAGATGTGGTCCTACCACCGCCCCGCCTCGGTGCGAGACGTGCTCGAAGATCTGCGCCGGGAGCGCGAGATCGCCTACACCACCGTCATGACGGTCATGGACAAGCTCCACAAGAAGGGCCTGCTGCGCCGGGAGCCTGTGGGCAAGGCCTACGTGTACGAGACGGTGACCAGCAAGGAGGCCTACACGGCCGGCCTCATGCGGGAGACGCTGGCCAGCAGCGGCAACCAGGCCGCCACGCTCGTCCACTTTCTGGAGCGGCTGACCCCCGAGGAGTCGGCCGCGCTGGAGTCGGCGCTGCGGGTGTACCCGCCGAAGGGCCGCCAGCCGTGACGGACGCCGTCATCCTGGCCGGCTACGCGGTCGCGGTCGCCGTCCTGCTGCCGGCCCGGCTGAGCAGGGCGCGGTGGGCCGAGCGGGCGCCCAGGCTGGCGATCGCGATGTGGCTGGCGGCCTGCGCGTCGGTCGCCGGTTCGGCGCCGCTGGCGCTGCTGGCCGCCACGGTGCCGGCCGACACGATCGGGCACGGCCTGGCCGACCTGTTCGAGCTGTGCACGATGATCCTGGCCGAGGGCCCGGGAGCGGCCGCGTGGGCGGGGCTCGGCGCCGGCGCGCTGGTGGCGGGCCGGCTGGGGGCATGCCTGGGCGGGGTGCTGGCGAAGGCCAGGAGCGAACGCCGTCGCCACGCGGAGAGCCTGGCCCTGCTCGGCCGTCCCGACCGCGAGCTCGGCGCCGTCGTCGTCGACTACGCCGAGCCGCTGGTCTACTGCCTGCCCGGCAGGGCCGCCACCACCGTGATCACCACGGCCGCCCTCAGGTCGCTGAACGGCGAGCAGGTCGCCGCCGTGCTCGCCCACGAGCGGGCGCACGTGCGCGGCAGGCATCACCTCGTGCTGGCCGCCGGGGAGGCGTTCGCGCGGGCCTTCCCGTTCGTGCCGCTGTTCTCCGCGGCCCGCGCGGAGGTGGCCCGCCTGGTCGAGCTGCGCGCGGATGACGTGGCCGCCAGCCGCCACCCCCGGGTGCAGGTCGCCGCCGCGCTGGTGGGCCTGGCCACGGGGCGGGTGCCGGCGTTCGTGATGGGCGCGGGCGGGGAGAGCGCGCTGGCCAGGGTGCGCCGCATGCTGCGGCCGGCCGCGCCGCTGGGCCGCCGCCAGCGGGTGGCGGGGCTGGCCGCCGTCGCGTCGCTGCTGGCGGGTCCCGCGGCGGTGGCCGCGGTTCCTGGGCTGGCCGCGTTCGTCGCCCACCACTGCCACTCGCTTCCCCTGCTGTGAACTACGATCCTTCGTCGTAGCTCGATCTCGACGAAGGATGCGCATGCACGACGTGTTCGCCAGGCTCGACGCTTTCGGCGAGCGGTACCGGCTCGACCACGGCCTTTCTCCCGGCGAGGACTGGATCGACTGCTCGCGGCTGCTCGATCCCGGCTCGCCGGAGCTGACCCGCGTCCTCGATGCCGAACGGCACGCCAGCGGCCAGGTGAGCGACCACGCCACGGCACTGACGGTGATCGCCGTCTACGCGAGCCGCGTCACCCCCGCCGCGCTGCTGGCATGGGCGCTGGAGGGAGTCCTGATCGACATGCGCCCCTCGAACGTGGCCATCCGCCTGTCGGAGCATCACGGGTTCGAGGCGGTCGGGCTGCGGGAGCCGTCCGTCACCGAGGGCCCGGTGGAGAGGCTGGTCTCCTGGGTGCTGGAGGAGCATCTGCTGCCGCTGGCCGCCGCGCTGCGCGTACGGACCAGGGCGGGGCTGCGGCAGCTCGAGGGCGGGATCGCGTACGGCTGCGCGACGGCCTTCGGCGCCGCGGCGCTGCGCGGCGCCGACGTGGACGCGCTGGAGGCGGCCTACCATCGCTTCCTGTCGGCCGCGGGCGGCAGGCTCGTCCGGCTGGGCCGGCTGGTACGGCTCGCGGAGGCCGGCCGGGAGGGGCTGTTCTACCTGCGCGACACCTGCTGCCTGTACTACACCTCGGCCGAGAAGGAGCTGTGCGCGAGCTGCTGCCTGGTCAGCGAGTCCGACCGGATCGCGCGCTACCGGGCGGCACTCAGGAAGGCCTGAGAGGCGACACTGACGCCAGGGTGAGGCCATATCCCTCTTGTCATGGTGTCATCATGGCGTCATAGTGGTGCCGTGCCCGAGACCTTCGAGACCCCAGACCCGATCACCGCGACGATCTCCACCGGCACCGGCAGCCTGCGGATCGAGGCGAGCGACCGCGCCGACACCGTCGTCACGGTCCGCCCGCGCGACGAGTTCGACGACGCCGACGTGCAAGCCGCCCGGCAGACCACCGTCGAGTTCGTGGGCGGGCGACTGCTGGTGAAGGCGCCCAGGAAGCGGGGGCTGTCGCTGTTCAGCTGCCCCGGTTCGGTCGACGTGCTGATCGAGCTGCCGGCCGGCTCGCGCGTCGAGGCGTCCACGCAGGCCGAGATCCGCGGCAGGGGGCGGCTCGGCGAGTCCTCGTTCACCACCGCCATGGGCGGCATCACGCTCGACGAGACGGGACGGCTCCGGCTGAGCTCGGGCGACGGCGACGTCAGCGTGGCCGGTTCCACCGGCCACGCCGACGTCACCACCGACAACGGCACGATCGACGTGCGGCGCGTCGACGGCACCGCGCTGATCAGGACCGCCAACGGCGACATCAGCCTCGGTGAGGTGCGCGGCGACCTGCGGCTCAAGACCGCCTACGGAGACATCACCATCGACCGCGCGCTGGCGGGTGTCCACGCCAGGACCGCCCACGGCAGCATCCACGTCGAGGAGGCGGTGCGCGGCTCGCTCGACCTCGAGACCGCCCACGGCCAGCTGGAGGTCGGCGTCAAGCGGGGCACGGCCGCCTGGCTCGAGGTGAGCGCGCCGTACGGCACGGTGCGCAACCTGATGACGGCGGCGGCCGGGCCCGAGGAGTCCGACGAGACCCTCGAGGTGCGCGCCCGCACCTACCACGGCGACGTCGTGATCCGCCGCGCCTGAGCCCTCGCGGCCGTCGCCGCCCGGCGCGGGAGCACCCGGCCGAGATCAGCGGACGGCCCAGGTCAGCGGACGGCCCAGGTCAGCGAACGGCCGACGGGGAGGAGGCGTCGGCGACCAGCAGCCGGGGCGCGCCCGTGCCGTCGGCGGGTACCGCCCACACGTCCCCGCCCTTGGCGTACATCACGGTGTCGCCGTCCAGCCACGCCGCCTGGTCGTCGACGTCGGCCTGCTCGGCGAGCGGGGTCTCGGCCATCGTCGCCAGGTCGAGCGCGTGCAGCCGCCACGTCCCCCCTGGCATGCGCTTCTTGAACACCAGCCGCCCGCCGTCCGGCGACAGGGAGGGGCATTCGGCGTTGGCGCGCAGCACGCGCGCCTCCCACTTGCCGTAGTCGCCCTGCACCAGGTACGTCTTCCCGCGGGTGGAGACGGTGGCGTAGAAGCGGTTGTCGTCGGGCGCGAAGGTGACCCCCCAGTAGTTGACGTCGGCGGCGTGGTAGCGACGCCCGTCCTTGATCAGCGGGATCTGCTCCATGTTGGTGACCGCGTAGCCGGTCCGGTTGTCGAGGATGCCGGTCCAGGTGGAGAAGCCCGAGGTGTTGTAGGAGTCGCCGGTCACGAACACCGTCCAGGAGATCATCCGCCCGCTGGAGGAGACCCGGGCACGGCTCGGGATGCCGGCGATGTGCAGCCGCCTGGTCTCCCTCATCGTCCGGTCGACGACGACGGCGTAGGTCTTGGCCACGTCGGTGACCAGGCAGATGCCCGTCCCCGAGGCGGTGGCGAACCGCTCGCACCGGGTACGGCTGCCGCGCACCAGGCCGGTGCGCCCGTCCCTGACCACGATCTGGCCCGGCCGCGCGAGGTCGAAGGCGGCCGGGCCGCCTTCCGCGGCCACCCTCGCGGCACGCACGGTGTAGAACAGCGCGCCGCCGCCGAGCACGAGCAGCGCCGCGGCGAGGATGAGCGCCTTCCTCATCTGACCACCTTCCAGAGCGCCAGGCATGCCACGACGCCGGCGCCCATCGCGACCAGTCCTGGCACGGGTCCGGCGAGCGTCCACGCCGCGCCGAACAGGATCGAGGAGAGCATGCGGGCGACGGCCTGCCCGGTCTGCAGCACCGCCAGCCCGCTGGTGCGCAGGTGGGCGGGCAGCAGCGGGCCGGCCGCGGCCATCAGCACGCCGTCGGTGGCCGCGTAGAAGAGCCCGAACAGCGCCAGCACCAGCCAGTACGGCGCGCCGGTCGCCAGCAGCGCGTAGACGCCGACCAGCGCGAGGTGGCCGAGCAGGAAGACGGGGACCCGGCCCCACCTGTCGGCCAGCCTGCCCAGCGGCACGGCCAGCAGCAGATAGACGGCGGCCGTGCCGAGCGGAAGCAGCGGGAAATGCTCGGGCGCGATGCCGGTGCCCTTCTGCAGCAGCAGGTAGACGAACGGATCGCTGATGGTGACCAGGCCGAGCGCGGCGGCTGTCAGGCAGATCCGGCGGAACGGCGGCAGCCGCAGCAGCGCGAGCGCGGGGCCCAGGCGCACCCCCTGCCGCGCGGGCAGGGCCGGCGTCTCCCTGACGTACAGGGCCAGCAGCACCACCCCGAGCACGGCGATCGCGAAGCTGACCACGAACACCGCGTCGTAGGCGCCGGTCGCACCGAGCACCGCGAAGGCGGCCAGCGGTCCGAGGAACGCGCCGACCGTGTCCATCGCCCGGTGCACGCCGAAGGCCTGCCCCTGCGTCTCGGGGGTGGCGCTCAGCGAGATCAGCGCGTCACGGGGCGCCGTCCGCAGGCCCTTGCCCGTCCGGTCGGCCGCGACGACCGCGCCGAGCAGGCCCACCGAGTTCCCGGCGGCGAGCAGGCCGAGCTTGCACGCCGCCGAGAGCCCGTAGCCGATGCCCGCCACCAGCTTGCGCCGCTGCCACCGGTCGGCGGCGTGCCCGGCGGCCAGCCGTACCAGCGCGGTCACGCCGAAGTAGAGGCCGTCCAGCAGGCCGTAGGCCAGCGGGCTGAGCCCCAGCACGAGCACCGCGTAGTACGGCAGGACCGCGGTCACCATCTCGGCGGAGATGTCGGTGACCAGGCTGACCACGCCCAGCGCCAGCACGTTGGCCGGCACCGCCGTGGTCAGCCCGCGGTAGCGGAATCCGGAGATGTACATGCCTCAGTGGCAGGTGTAGGTGGGGCTGGTGTCCTTGACCTGGCCGTCGACGCCGATCAGCTGCGACGAGAAGGTGCTGTCGCCCATCGTCAGCTTCACCACGCCGAACGTCCCCGACAGCCGCTTCTGGCTGTTGGGCTGCACGTTCTCGATGTTGTACGGCGAGGCGCCGCCCATGCCGCCGAGGATCTCGACGATGCCGTTCGGGTCGGCCTGCGCGTTCGGGTTCTGCGGGCCGAACCGCTCGTAGTGGTGGTCGTGACCGTTGAGGACGAGGTCGGCTCCGCGCTCGTAGAGGATCTGCCACACCGGCCTGCTGACCGGGTCGTTGCCGTGCTCGCCGGAGCTGTACAGCGGGTGGTGCCAGTAGGCGGCGACGCACCGCTTGTTCGTGGCGGCCAGGTCGGCCTTCAACCAGGTGATCTGGGCGCTCTGGTCGAAGAGGTTGGAGTCGAGGGCCACGAAGTGCCAGTTGCCGCGGTCGAAGCTGTAGTAGCTCTTGCCGTTGGGGAAGGCGATCGAGCCGAAGTAGGACTTGTAGCCGGCCTCGAAGCCCGCGGGGTCGTAGCTCTCGTGGTTGCCGGGCGACGGGCGGGTCTTGCTCTTGAACGCGCCCCACGTCTTGTCGTAGTAGGCGGTGAAGTCCTGCAGCCGGGCGTCGTCGTACTGGTTGTCGCCCATCGTGATGACGAACTCGGGGTTCATCTGCTTGACCAGGTTGGCCGTCTTCGGGTGCACGCAGGAGCTGGAAGAGGCCGTGCACTGCTCGGCGATGTCACCCGCGGCGGCCACCACGAAGGTCTCGCCGCCGGAGGAACTGCCGACGGTGAGCTTGTCCAGGTTCGGGCCGCCGGTCGAGCCGGTGGCGGTGGCGCGGACGGTGTTGGCGCCCGCCTTGAGCGTGGTGGGCAGCGTGACGTCGGCCCAGGTGGACCAGGCGCCGGTGCCGGGGAAGTCACGCGTGGTGGTGGCGCCGTTGACCGCGATGGCCAGCGGGCGGGCGGCCGTGGTCCCGTTGGCGTAGCGCAAGGTCAGGTTGGCCGGGCCGGCCGTCGCGGCCTGGACCGTCCACTCGACGTAGCCGCCCGGGGCGTTGACGTAGTCGACGAAGCCGGAACCGGTGTAGCCGGCGTGGTTGCTGGCCACGGAGGCCTGCGAGAGCGTGGCGTCCTCCGCCTGGTAGTCGGGGCCGCCCGGGTTGCCGCCCCCGCCGTCGCCGTAGACCTGCATCTCGTAGAGCGAGTAGCCGTAGGAGGTGCCTCTGGCGGTGCCGTACAGGCGCACGAAGCGGCCCGAGCCGGTCACGGTGAGGGTGTCGGTGCCGCCGTCGCCACTTGTGGTGGAGTGGACGGTCGTCCAGGCGACGCCGTCGGCGGAGGTCTGGATCTGGTACGCCTTGGCGTAGGCCGCCTCCCACGTCAGCGTGACGCGGGAGATCGGGGTGACCGCACCGAGGTCGACCTGGATCCATTCCGGGTCGTGGCCCTCGGCGGAGGCCCATCGGGTGGCGGTGAGGTCGCCGTCGAAGGCGGCGGCGGCCCCTAACGAGGCGTCCTCGATCGAGGAGGCGGTGGCCGGCTTGCCCTGAGAGAGCAGGGTTTCGGCCGCCGTGGCCGAGGCCGGTACGGCGAGCAACCCGGCCACCAGGGTGAGGGATAACAGCAGGGCACGCGACATTGACAGCTCCAAGGCATGGGGCTACGACTCACGACGCGCGGCCGGGGCAGAAAGGTAACTGAGCGCGTCACGTCGTCGCCGACGCCGCGCCAAGCCGCTCAGCCGCATCTTGGCAAGCGGTTCGGGAGGGTGTCAATAAAGTTAGGAAAGGTTCCTAACTTCGTCACCGACGCGTCGGGGTCACTTCACCGCGATGCCGTCGAGGTAGGACTCCAGCGCGGCGAGCAGGTCGAACTCCGGCTCCAGCAGCCACTGGATCTGCAGGCCGTCCAGGACGGCGATCAGCAGCGGCCCGCTCGCCTCGGGCACGACCTCGCCGCGCTCCTGCGCCTGCGCGATCGTGGCGGAGAAGAGCTCGCGGCTGGTGCGGTAGCGCTTCTGGAAGAAGTCGTGCGCGGGATGCTCGGGGTCGGTGGCTTCGGCCGACAGCGTCACGAACAGCCGCATGACGCCCTGGGCGGTCATGTTGCGGATCATGAGCTCGCGCATCGCCACGCGGAAGCTGCCGACCTCCGCCCACTTCTCCTCGAACCACGGGATGTCGATGTCGTCCCGCTGCTGCAGCACGGCGGCCAGCAGGTCCTCCTTGGACGGGAAGTAGTGCAGGACGCCCGCCAGGGTGAGTCCGACCTGGGTGGCGACGTCGCGCATCGACGCGCCCCGGTAGCCGCGGACACTGAACAACTCCCTGGCGGCGTCGAGGATCTGCTGCCTGCGGGCGATACCGACGGCGTAGGGCTTCCTGGTGGCCATGCGATCGAGGATAACAAACCTATCGGTTGGTAGCTTTTCCTGTCGCCGCCACCGGGGCCCCGAGCCGCGCCTCCCTCAGCCGCGCAGGCCCGCGAACAGGTCGTCCTCCTGATCAGGCGCGGCCACCTTGGCGACCTTCCTGACGAACGACTCGGTCGCGAACGCCCGATGCTGGGCCTCCTCCGGCATCTGCAACAGGAAGATGCTGTCACTTTGGCTGGCGTGCGCCCGCAGCGCCTTGACCTTGTTCTCCACGTACGGCGAGACGTCGACCACGGTCGTGATCAGCTCGTCCGGCGTGCCGAAGTCCTCCGGCAGTTCGACCTCCTCCATCTCGATCCCGGAGGCGCGCATCCAGTCGAACATCTCCTGCACCCGGGCCCGCGAGACGGCCGTGTAGTAAAGCTTGTCGGGAATGCCCGTCGACTCCGTCGCCGCCACCGCGATCCTGTGCGCCTGGATGTGGTCGGGGTGACCGTACCCGCCCTTCTCGTCATAGGTGACCACGACCTGCGGCCGGTAGCGCTCCATCAACCCGGCCAGCCGGGCGGCCGCCTCGTCCACCGGCACGTTGCAGAAGGAGTCGGGATGGGCGTTGCCCGCCCAGCCGTCCATGCCCGAGTCGCGGTATCCGAGCAGCTCGACGTGCTCGATGCCGAGGTGGGCGACGGACTCCTTCAGCTCGGCCAGCCTGCGCTCGGCGACCTCGGCGTCGTCGTGACCCGGGTCGCCGGGCTTGACCCCGCCCGGACCGTCACCCTGCTCACCGTTGGTGCACGTGACCAGGACGGTCCTGATGCCCTCGGCGGCGTAACGGGAGAGGATGCCGCCGGTGCCGATCACCTCGTCGTCGGGGTGCGCGTGAACGGCCATCACTGTCAACTGTCGATCCATCTTTGCATTCAACCGCACGTCCCCGACAATTCCGCACCGGGAAGGGCTAGCAGTGAACACCACCGCCGGACCACCCGTGATCCGGATCTGCCGGCGGACCAGCTGGTCGGCTGACTGCGCGCCCGGCCGTCAGACGCTGATCCGCGTGCCGGGAAGATCCGGAGAGTGACCGCCCCGGCCCCGGTTTGAGTCTCCAGTGGGGGAGACAGCAAGCTGAGGGCATGGACAGCGACACGCTCTGTTCCATCGGAGAACTATCCCGCAGGACCGGCCTGACGGTGAAGACCGTCCGGTTCTACTCCCCGACAAGGGCATCGTCCGGCCGACCGACCGCAAGATCCAGACCCTCCGCTTGCGCCGTGCAGTACTTCGAGCAGTCGCCAGACGCGGCCCCACCACCATGGAGATGGACCTCATGCACCGACTCGCCACCCTTCCCCAGTCCGAGCGACGCCGGCTGGTAGCCGATTTCCTCGACGACGCCTTCAGCGGTCTCCACGCCAACCCCGAGTTCGTGACCCTGATGCGATCCGCCATGCCCGAACTCCCCGACGACCCGACGCCGGATCAGGTCGAGGCCTGGATGGAACTCGCCGAACTCTGCCAGAACGCGGACTTCCGTACCGCGCTGCGCCGCACGGCCGAGGACCAGGCCGAAGAGCCTCCCCGACACGACATCAGCGGCCTGCACGACGGCCTCGACCAGGTGATGCGTGAACGAATCGACGAAGCCGTCTCCGCCGGCATCCTCCAGGCCGCCGCCAGAACCGCACCCCCAACGGTCTCACTGGGCAGCCTCTACGCCGACGCGTTGGAGCGTGCCGACGACGGCGATCTGCGCCGCTGGCTCCTGGCCCACCTGCGGACAACCGCCCACCCGCACGCCGAGCGCTACTGGAAAACTGCTGGCGACGATCAACGGATGGCCCGCGTCGCCGACACTCGCCCCCCTTTACAGCTGGTTCACCACCGCTCTCCGCCACCAGCGATGACGTCGAACAACCCGCGCCGCCCCGAGGCCGGGCCCGGTCGCTCCTGACGCGACCGCGGCGGCACGCGGGCGACACAGACGATGTGGATCACGTCGTGGTGAAGATGCGGGCGAGCTGGTGGTCGATCACGGCGACGGCGTCCGCGGCAGACTGCTGTCCCAGCAGAACGCTCGGCTGAATCCCATAGGCGCCCGCCACCAGGAACGCCGCCTCGGCCGCGGCGTCGATCTCCCGGGGGACCTGGCCGGCCTCCTGCCCTTGACCGATCAGTCCGCTCACCAGGTTCTCCACCGCGCGCGGCGCGTCGCGGGCGACCTTGGCCAGAGCAGGGTCGGTCAGGAAGCGGACGAAGTAGGCGGCGTACACCAGGTGCCGGTTGCGCCGTTCCTCATCCAACGGGAGCAGTTCGAGCAGTACTCCCCGCACGATCGTGCGCGTGCCGGGCACTTCGCCGAGCATCGCGAGGCGCTCGCGGGCCCGTTGCTCGGCGTCGTCGTTGAGGATCTCCAGCGCGCCGAGCAGCAGCTGGTCGCGGGTGCCGAAGTAGTACTGCAGCAGCCGGGCGGAGACCCCGGCCTCCGTGGCGACCTGCCGCAAGGTGACGTCCTCGAGGCCACCGCGGGTGGCCAGACGCCAGACGGCTTCTGCGATCTGGCGGCGGCGCTGGCCGTGGTCCACCTGTCTAGGCATGTCATCCGTCCCTGGCGACTCGTTGTGGTGCGATCGTACCAAGACAGTGTTATGGTTCGATCGCACCATAAACCGCGGGCGTGGCCGCGCCCGCTGTCACGGCCCTTCGGGGCGATGGGAGACAAAGCGCACATGAAGCACGTCACCGTGCTGATCATCGGCATGTTGCTGCTGGTCCTGGGAGCACAGGGTGCCATCCGATTGCTGGCCGATCACGACAACGCGGGCCTGCTCGCATGGCTGCCCGGCGGGTTCGCGGTATGGCTGGCGTGTTACACGATGGCCGCCGTCGCCGGGGCACTCCTGGCGGGCTGGGGCAGCAGGCAGGCCAAGCAGAGCGGGCGCGGCGCATGACCGGCCGTACACCGGCGACGGCCGTGGTCCTCGCCCTGCTGGCGAGCCTGTCGATGCTCGTGGCGGGCGGCACCCCCGCCCATGCCGGCGATACCTCAGGCCCGGTCGTCGTGACGGCGTCGGGCAAGCTCCAGGGCACGGACCAGAACGGAGTCCGCCGCTTTCGCGGCATCCCGTACGCCGCTCCGCCCACCGGGGAGCGGCGCTGGCAGCCACCCCAGCCGGCCGACTCCTGGGCCGGCACCCGCGACGCGACGACGGCAGGACCGGCGTGCATACAGCCGGAGGCACCTGACATGCCGAAGGGCACCCCGCGGAGCGAGGACTGTCTGACACTGGAGGTGACCACGCCCGCCCGGCCCGGCAAGGGACGGCCGGTCATGGTTTGGGTTCCCGGCGGCGGCTTCATCACCGGCGCCGGTTCGATCTACGACCCGGCACGGCTGGTCAGGGCCGGAGACGTCGTGGTCGTGACGGTCAACTACCGGCTCGGCGTGTTCGGCTTCTTCGCCCATCCCGAGCTCGGTGACAGCAGTAACTTCGGCCTGCAGGACCAGGTGGCGGCGCTGCGCTGGGTGCGCGCCAACATCGCCGCGTTCGGTGGCGACCCCGGCAAGGTCACGCTGGCCGGATCCTCCGCCGGCGCGATGAGCGCCTGCACCCTGATGACCTCACCGGCCGCCAGGGGCCTGTTCCACCGGGCGATCGTGCAAAGCGGATCGTGCCGTACCAGCCATCCGGCAGGAGCCATGGGCAAGGGCGTCAGCGCGATCTCCTCCTGGCACCCGATCAGCACGATCCAGGCCACCGGCCAGGCCCTGGCCAAGCAGCTGTCCTGCGCGGACGTGGCCTGCCTGCGCCACAAGAGAGCCGGCGAGCTGCTGCCGTACACCGCCTGGTTCCCGCTGCTCGCCTACGGCACCGGCATCGTCCCGCGGGAGCCGGCGAAGGTCTTCGCCGCAGGCGAGCAGGCGGCCATACCGCTGTTGCAGGGCAACACCCGCGACGAGCACGTCGAGTTCACCCTGGCCGGCTACCCGCGAGGCATCACCGCCCGCCAGTACCCGGCCATGCTCGAGACCGCGTTCGGACCGGCCGCCCCACGTGTCGAACGACGCTACCCGGCGCGACGCTTCCCCTCTCCCGCCACGGCGGCCAGCCGCGTGTTCAGTGACAGCGGCTGGATCTGCCCCTCCTGGAAGTCGGGTCGCGAGCACGCGAGGAAGGCGTCCACCTACGTCTACGTCTTCGCTGACCCGTCGGCACCCACTCCCAGCGGAGCGCCCCTGCCCGCCCACGTCCGGCCCGCCACCGCGCACGGAGCCGAGACCTCCTACCTGTTCGACTTCCCCGACGCCCCGAAGCTCACCGCGGATCAACGGCGCCTGGCGGACCGGCTCGTCGGCTACTGGGCCCGGTTCGTCCGGACCGGCGACCCCAACGGGGCGGGCAGCCCGACGTGGCCTCGTCTCGGTGCCGCCGACGGCGCGCTCAACCTCGCTCCGGAGGCGGTCCGACCGGTCAACGCAAGGATCGCCCACCACTGCGATCTCTGGTTCTGACGGCCAGATCTCTCCGCCACGATGGTCCGCGCGCCGCGCTGGCCATCGTAAACATCACGCCGTGGAGCCCCGTCCAGCGCCTGCGCTGACGCGGCGTCACCAGGCGGGCTTCGTAGGCGGCGATGACAAGTCCGGCGCGGTCTCGGGCATGGCGGCTCGAGCAGCGTCTCCCCCGACGCGACCGCCCGGATCGGGCCGGGGAGCCGGGGGCAGCGGGTGGCCGATCGTTCCCGCTTCGGCCTGGGCCACGACCAGCGGCAAGCCGCCGGTTCAGCCGACGACGGCGGCCGCGGCAACAGGCGCTCCAGCTGCCGGAAACAGGAGTTCCCGCATTCCCCGGAAAAAGTGCGGAGGCGACCGTATCGTTTCATCTCGCTGTGCAGTCGCATCACCACAGAGTGTCATCGCGCGAGCCAGGGGAGGGCCGCATGGTGGGGGCCTCAGGACGTCACGGCCCGCCAGGGCCATATGCGGAGTTGGCGCAGGACAGGAGGTTCCGTCTTCTCAGGACACGGTTTCGCCGGCTGGCCATCGGCATCGTCGCCTCGTTCCTCGGCTGGTATTTCCTCTACATCTCGCTGTCGGTGTTCGCCCGCGACTTCATGGCCTCGCCGGCCATCGGCAACGTCAACGTCGCCCTGGTCCTGGGCGTGCTCCAGTTCGTCTCGACCTTCGTCCTGGCCTGGCGCTACACCCGCTACGCCCGCAAGATGCTCGACCCGCTGTCGGCGCAGCTGCGCCACGAGGCCGAGCTGCGGCAGGCCGAGCAGGAGCGGGCCGCGCAGCTGCTAGCCGAGCGCCGGCGCATCGAGAACTGGACCCCCTCGCCCCGGCACGGAAGGCGGCACCGATGACCGGGACCGCGTTGACGTTCGGCCTGTTCGTCCTGTTCATCGCCGTCACCCTGGTGGTCACCTTCTGGGCCAGGAGCAACACCAGGTCGGCCGAGGACTTCTACGCCGGCGGCAGGGCCTTCTCCGGCGCGCAGAACGGGCTGGCCCTGGCGGGCGACTACATGTCGGCGGCGTCGTTCCTGGGCATCGCGGGCATCATCGCGCTGTCGGGGTATGACGGCTTCCTCTACTCCATCGGCTTCCTGGTCGCGTGGCTGCTGACGCTGCTGCTGGTGGAGCTCATGCGCAACGCCGGCCGGTTCACGATGGCCGACGTGCTGTCCTACCGGGTACGGCGGCAGCCCAAGGTGCGCACCGCCGCGGTGGTCTCCACCGTCACCGTGTCGGTGTTCTACCTGCTGGCGCAGATGGTCGGCGCGGGCGCGCTGGTGTCGCTGCTGCTGGGGGTGTCGACCGACGCCGCCAAGGTGGCGACGATCGTGACCGTCGGCACGATGATGATCTTCTACGTGATGTTCGGCGGGATGAGGGGCACCACATGGGTGCAGATCATCAAGGCCGTGCTGCTGATGGCGGGCACGATCGTGCTGACGGTGCTGGTGCTGGGCCGGTTCGGGTTCAACCTCAGCGAGATGCTCGGCGCCGCCGCGAAGGCCAGCGGCGAGCCCGACTTCCTGCGGCCGGGCGCGAAGTTCGCCCAGGAGGTGGAGGGCGACCCGGTCAGGACGCTGCTGAACAAGCTCGACTTCATCAGCCTGGCCCTGGCACTGGTGCTCGGTACGGCGGGCCTGCCGCACATCGTCACGAGGTTCTTCACCGTGCCGGACGCCCGCACCGCCCGCGCCTCGGTCAACTGGGCGATCGGCCTGGTCGGCGTCTTCTACCTGATGACGCTCGCGCTGGGTTTCGGGGCGACGGCGCTGGTGGGCCAGGAGGCGATCCTGGCGCAGGACCCGTCGGGCAACACCGCCGCGCTGCAGCTGGCGCAGGTGCTCGGCGAGTTCGTCGGCGGCCCCATGGGTGGTGACCTGCTGCTGGCCTTCATCGGCGCCGTGGCCTTCGCGACGATCCTGGCGGTGGTGTCCGGGCTGGTGATGGCCTCCTCCACCTCGCTGGCCCACGACTACTTCGGCCACGTGCTGATGTTCGGACGGCCGCGCGAGTCGCAGGAGGTCGGGGTGGCCCGCTTCTCGGCCCTGGTGATCGGGCTGCTGGCGATCGGGCTCGCGGTGATCGCCCGCCAGCAGAACGTCGCGTTCCTGGTGGCCCTGGCGTTCGCGATGGCCGCCTCCGCCAACCTGCCGGCGATCGTGCTGTCGCTGTTCTGGAAGCGGTTCAATTCCACGGGCGTGGTGGCCGGGGTGTACGGCGGGCTGTCGGGGTCGGTGCTGCTGGTGGTCTTCTCCCCCGTCGTGTCGGGCAAGATCGACCCGGTCACGGGGGCCGGCCTGTCGCTCCTGCCCAAGGGCATCGACTTCGCCGTCTTCCCGATGGAGAACCCCGGCCTGGTGTCGATCCCCTTCGGCTTCCTGTGCGCTGTCGCCGGGGCGCTGCTCAGCAAGGAGAAGGCCGATCCCGACCGGTTCGACGAGCTGTCGGTCCGGTCGTTGACCGGAACGGGCGCCCATCGGGCCGCCACGCGCGGGACACGCCGCCAGTACTAGCCGCCTCGCCCGCCACGTTTTAGGTTCCCCTTGAGCGCTTACGATCAAGGGGGACCGTATGGCGGAACTGCCTGAGCACCTGCACCGGGCGTTCTTCCGGGCGATGTCCCTGCTCTCGCCCCGAGGGCAGGGCGTGTTCCTGCGCCGCTACTTCGACTGGTGGCATCGAACGCCCGACCCCTGGAAGCTCGGCACCGACGCCTACGAGCGGCGCAAGTACGACACGACGCTCGGCGAGGTGCCGCGCCTGCCGTACCGGAGGATTCTGGAGGTGGGGTGCGCCGAAGGGGTGTTCACCGACACGCTGGTGCGGCGCTTCCCCGAGGCGCGGGTGACGGGGATCGACATCTCGGCGCGGGCGCTGCACAGGGCCAGGCAGCGCGCGGCGCGGGCCCGCTTCGTGCACGCCGACCTCCTCAGCCATGGTCTCGAGGAGGAGTTCGACCTGGTGTTCTGCGCGGAGACGCTCTACTACATCGGCAGGGCCGACCGGCTGCGCAGAGCGTCGCGGCGGTTGACGGGGTTGCTCGCGGACGGCGGGGTGCTGGTCCTGGTGCATCCATGGCCCGAGGCGAGGAGCCTGCACAGGTTCGCGGACGAGGACCCGGCCGTCTGGCTGATCGCCAGGCGGGTCGACACGGAGACCCACCGGCCTTTCGCGGTGGCGGTCTATCGGAAGCCTGACCAGGCAGCCGGAGAGGTGACCGCCTCACGTGAGGGCGACCGGCTGCCGGAGTGACCGTTGCTCGACCCGTGGTGGCCCACCCGAGGCTCAGCGGCCGCCGGTGAACGGCGCCTCGCCCGGCTTCAGCGCGCGGAAGCGCAGGGCCGACCAGGTCTCGTCGATGGCGACCTGGCCGTTGGGGCGCAGGCCGTACTCGCCGGCGATCGGCCACAGGGTGTCGCGGTTGATGTCGGACTTGTTGGCCTTCGGGTAGGCGATCCAGACGGTGGCCGGCTTGGTGATGTCCTCGGCGTGCTTGCCGAGCACGTCGTGGACGGTGGCCGCGTCGTCGCCGAACACCAGCGCCACCCCCGCGTCCGCCGGGCTCGGGGTGCTCGTCACGCCGTCGGGCAGCGGGCCGACCAGGGCGAGACGGTCGGGGTCCGAGACCCACAGGGAGGTGCCCGGCTTGAGGAGCAGCTTCGCGGCGGTGGTCTTGGTGGTGGTCACTTCGTCTCCGTGGAGTAGGTGAGGGACAGGACGCCGGTCGTGAAGGTGGTGGAGGAGGTCAGGGCGAGCGGGATCTGGCCGGAGCCGTCGAACAGCCGCTGGCCCGAGCCGACGACGATCGGGTGCACCATCAGGTTGAGCTCGTCGAGCAGGCCGTGCTCCAGCAGGGAGCGGACGAGGGTGGGGCTGCCGCTCATCGCGATGGTGCCGCCCGGCTCCCGCTTCAGCTCGGTCAGCCGCTCGACGAAGGAGTCGCCGGGGATGAGCGTGGAGTTGTTCCAGTCGGCCGAGTCGAGGGTGGCGGAGACCACGTACTTCCGCACGCCGTTGATGAAGTCGGCGAACGGCTCGCCCTCGCCGGCCTTGGTCGGCCAGTAGGCGGCCCATTCCTGGTAGTTGACGCGGCCCATGAGCAGCGCGTCGGACTCGGACATCTGCGCGCCGATGGCGGCGCCCATCTCGTCGTTGAAGTAGGGGAAGTGCCACTTGTCGGGGGACTCGACGACGCCGTCGAGCGAGATGAAGAACGAAGCGACGATCTTGCGCATGTCTTGCTCCCTTGTTCCGGTGTGCTGTCAGCCTCTCACCGACAAATTTTTTTGTCAAGGCGGCCATCGGCTCGCCCGGCTGGACGCCCGGGCAGAGGAGCAAGACGGTGGCGGTGCCGGTCGAGCGCCTGTACGAGGCGTTCGTCGGCCAGGGCTGGCTGTCCGGAAATTTCGTGATCCGTACGGCTAACGCGCCGAAGTCGCTGCGCGCCGGCTGGGAGGACGGATCCACGAGGCTGGTGGTCGGCTTCACCGGCAAAGGAGAGGGCAAGTCCATGGTCGGCGTGGTGCACGAGAAGCTGCCCGACGCCGAGACGGCGGCTCGGATGAAGGCCTTCTGGCGCGAGCAGCTCGCGACGCTGGCCGCCTCGCTCACCGGGTGACCCACCGGGGCGAGCAAAGGGCCCGCAGACGCCGGACCGGACGAGCGCCCAGAACAGCGGGCCAACCAGACGAACAGCCAGGTCAGCGGCCTGCCGGGTGAGCGGCAGATCGGCGAGGCCTGCCGGGTGACCCGCAGGTCGGCAGGGCATGCCAGGTGACCCGCAGGTCGGGGGGCCTGCCGGGCGAGCGGCAGGGCAGGCCGATCACGCGGGCGGGCGTCGCCTCAGCGCTTGACCGACCGCAGGACGACGAACTTGGGATCGCTGGCCACGACCTCACAGTTGCCGAACAGCCGGCGCAGCTTCACGTGGTAGCCGAGGTGCCGGTTGCCGATCACCCATAGCTCGCCGCCGCGGCGCAGCGCCGTACGGGATCCGGTGAACATCCGCCAGGCGGTGCCGTCGGTGGTCGCACGGTGGCTGTGGAAGGGCGGGTTCGTGAGCACGAGGTCGGCCGAGCCTGCCTCGGCCCCCGTGAGGGCGTCGGAGATCACGAAGCGGGCGGGCGAGGAGGCGTTGGCGGCGAAGGTCGCCTCCGCGGAGGCGACCGCCTGGTACGACTCGTCGACGAACAGCACCTCGGCCGCCGGGTTGCGTAGCGCCATGGCCAGGCCGACCACGCCGTTGCCGCAGCCGAGGTCGACGATCCGTTCCGGCCCCCGGCTCTCCGGCAGGTTGCGCAGGAAGAACCTGGTGCCGATGTCGAGGCGGTCGGCGCAGAAGATGCCCGCGTGGTTGGTGACCGTGCGCCGCGAGAGATCGCCGACGTCGTCGGGGAGGGCGTAGCTCAGCGGCCACGGGCTCGGGGGCCTGGGTAGCGCGGGGTCTGGCGTGCAGAAGATGAGTCTGGCCTTCCGCTCGGCCAGCGAGGTCCTGGTGGGGCCGAGGAGGCGCTCGAAGGTCTTCAGCGTGGAGGTGTGGATCTCGGTGACCATGCCGGCGCCGACGACGACGGTGTCCGCGTGGACGGAGGGGGCCAGGCGGTGCAACTGGTCCTCCAGGAGCGCGAGGCTCTTGGGCACGCGGACCAGCAGCACGTCGATCCGGCTGGGCGGGGTGTCCCTGGTGGACAGCAGGCGTACCTGGTCGGGGTCGACGCCGTTGCGCCCCAGGTTGGCCCTGGTGGCTTCCTGGGTGAGGTAGGAGTCGGTGATCTGGGTGGGCCGGTGGGCGGCCAGCGCCGTGGTGAGCGCGCCCCACCTGTCGCCGACCACGACCAGGCTGCCGTGGACGTCGCCGCCGAGATGCCGCAGCAGGTACTCGTCGGCGGCGTCCCAGGCGCGCAGCTGGTCGCGCGGGTTGTCCGGGTAGCGGGTCAGGTGAAGCTCGTTCATCGCGCCCCCAGGGTAGCCGAGACGTCGGCACATGATTCGCCGGTGATCGTCCCGCGCCCTCTCTCTGTCCCGCTCGGCCTGTCCCGCTCGTCACCGGCGCTTCCCGCGGCTTGGGCGCCGCCATCGCGCGGCAACTGGCCGCCAGCGACTCGGCGATCGGCAACGGCTCGACGGTCGCCGACGGCCGGGCGGTCAGCAACGGCTCGACGGTCACCGACAGCCGGGCGGTCACCGACAAACACTGTTTGGGGGCCGAGCGGGCTGAGCCATGGTCGGCGAGATCCGGGCGGGGGTGGCGTGCCGCGGCGTTTCACGGCGGACGTCACCGACGAGTCGGCGGTCGCGGGCCTCCTCGCCGGGGCCCCGACGCGTTCCTTCACTCCCCCGCCGCCCGCTTCGTCACCGGCGAGCGGATCGCGGTCAAGGGCGGCCACACGGTCGCCTGACATGCGAAGATCGTCGTGTGGAGCGCTTTCGGATAGGCGAGACGGCATTGGTGGTCACGGTTCCGGCGGCCGAACCCGTCGTCGGGCGCTGGCGGGAGCGCCACGACCCCTCCGCGGCCTACGGCGTGCCGGCGCACGTGACCGTGCTCACCCCGTTCCTGCCCCGCGACCTCGTGGACGCGCGGGTGGAGGCCGAGCTCGGGCGGCTGTTCGCCGCTTTCGCCCCGTTCGAGATCACCTTTCACGCCACCGGCCGGTTTCCGGGAGTGCTCTATCTCGCCCCTGAGCCGGACGAGCCGTTGCGCGCGCTCACCCTGGCCGTGTGGCGGCGCTGGCCCGAGGTGCCGCCGTACGGCGGGCGCTATCCGGACGTCGTCCCGCACCTGACGGTCGCCGACGGCCCGCCACCCGACGCCTGCGCTGAGATCGAGGCGGACCTGGTCGCGCGGCTGCCGTTCGTCTCC
Source organism: Nonomuraea sp. NPDC003754 (assembly GCF_053605785.1). Taxonomy (NCBI): domain Bacteria; kingdom Bacillati; phylum Actinomycetota; class Actinomycetes; order Streptosporangiales; family Streptosporangiaceae; genus Nonomuraea; species Nonomuraea sp. NPDC003754. The sequence continues at coordinate 53,329 of NZ_JBSGJX010000037.1, read as the reverse complement.
CGCGTGAGCGAGGTCGTGCTCCTGGCCTACGACGGTACGGCGTGGCGGCAGGAGGCGTCGTTCCCGCTGGGCGGCGCGGCCGGCGGCGATGACGACCCGCCGCGCTCGCCCGCCGAGGTGCGGAGCGTGCATGTGGAGGTGCGGAACGAGCACGCGGAGGGCCATGACGACCGGCGAACTTCCCGCACCGAGGCGCAGGGCGAGCACGCGGACGGCGATGACCACCGACCGAGTCCCCTCGCCGAGGTGCGGGGCGAGGCGGTGGACGGCGACTACGGGCGGCCGGGCTCGCTCGCCGAGGTGCTGGCCGACGTGGCCGCCGAGCGGGTCGCGCAGGACGTCATGTTCGGCGTCCAGGACCCCGCCGACGGCACGGGTCCCGAACGCACGGCCGCCGCCGACCGGGCGAAGGCCGACCTGGAGACGGCCAAGCGGGCCGGTGCGGTGACCTGGCGGCACATCCTGCACGAGGAGGTGCTGGAGGCCTTCGCCGAGAGCGACCCCGACCGGCTGCGCGCGGAGCTGATCCAGGTCGCGGCGGTGGCGGTCAAGTGGGCCCAGGCGCTCGGCGGCCGCGGTGCGACGCTTCCCCACCAGGTGAAGCGGGCCAGGTTCAAAGCGATCGTGGACGTGCACGTGCTGTTCGTCCGTGACGGGAAGGTGCTGCTGGGGCGCAGGGCCAACACCGGCTACGCCGACGGCCGCTGGCATCTGCCCTCGGGCCACCTCGAGGCCGGCGAGTCGGCGGTCGAGGCGGCGGCCAGGGAGGCGCGGGAGGAGGTCGGTGTCATCGTCGATCCCGGCGATCTGACCTTCGTCCACGCCATGCATCGTGCGCCCGATCGGGTGGGGCTGTTCTTCCGCGCCGAGCGGTGGCACGGCGAGCCGTACAACGCCGAGCCGGGCAAGTGCGACGCGCTGGAGTGGCATCCGCTCGACCGGCTGCCCGACGGCATGGTGGCCTACCCGGCGGCCGCGCTGGCGGCGATCGGCGACGGCCGGCCTTTCGCCCAGTTCGGCTTCTGAAACCAGCTCGGTCTCCAAAACCGGGCGATCTCTGAAACCGGCCCGGCCGCTGGAACAGGCGCGGCTTCTCGAACTGGCTCGGCTTCTCGAACTGGCTCGGCTTTCAAGTTGGCGTGCTTTCTGGAACCGGCTCGGCTGCCAAAGGGAGGGGCGGCCGCGCACGCGGGCGAATCCTGGGCGGACCTCCGGAGACAGGCCTTCGGCGGCAGGCCGCCGCTCGAAGGCCCCACCAAAGTACGGTCCTGCCGTGCCGAAGGTCGGCTTCGCCCGTCATCGCCTTGATCAGGCACGGGACGGCGGCTGAGACTCGGTCGCCATGGAAGAGATGCTGACCGAGGCCGCCCGCCGGCTGGGTGTCACCGGCGCGCAGGTCGCTGTGCTCGCCGACGGCGAGTTGCGTGAGGCCGCCACCGGGGTCGCCAACGCCGAGCTGGGCACGCCGATGGACGCCCGCACGCTGATCCAGATCGGTTCGACGACCAAGCTGCACACCGCGGTGCTGGTGATGACGCTGGTCGACGAGGGCGTGCTGGACCTGGACACGCCGGTGGTGCGCCATCTGCCGGAGCTGCGGCTGTCGGATGCCGCCGCCACCGCGTCGGTGACGGCGCGTCACCTGCTGTCCATGACCAGCGGGATCGACAACGGGTTCTACGACGACCCGGCCGACTACCTGGCGACGCTGTCCGGGATGCGGATGCTGTTCGCCCCGGGCGACGGCTACTCCTACAGCAACGCCTCCACCGTCGTCTCGGGCGCGCTGGTCGCCCGGCTGACCGGGTCGAGCTGGGACGAGGCGTTGCGGCGCAGGGTGTTCGAGCCGCTGGGGCTGCGCGAGTGCCTGACGTTGTGGGAGGAGCTGCCGTATCACCGGGTCGCGGTCGGGCACGCGCCCGACGGTTCGGTGGTGCGGCCGTGGACGTTCTCGCGCGCCTCGGGGCCCGCGGGGAGCACGCTGTGCTCGACGGCCGCCGATCTGGCCAGGTTCGGCGAGCTGTTCGTGCGGGCGGGGGCCGGCGTGCTGTCGGCGGAGGCGTGCGCCGCCATGCAGGTGCCGCAGGTGTCGCTGCCGACCAGGCGGTTCGCCGACCGCTGGTGTCTGGGGCCGTACCAGCGCGATTTCGGCGGGACGACCGTGCTCGGCCACAGCGGGACCAATCTGGGCGGCTCCTCGACGCTGCTGTGGGTGCCGTCCACCGGCGTGGTCGTCGCGGTGGTGTGCAACAGCCCGCACGCGGGTTACCCGCTGGCGGCCGCCGTGACCGCCGAGCTGCTGGGAGCCGGTCCCGCCGACGTGGAGCCGGTGACGCGGCTCACCGCCGACGCGGGCCCGTACGAGGGCCGGTACGCCGCCTGCGACCTGCGCTACGAGGTGACCTCGGTGGAGGGGGTGCTGACGGTCACGCTGGAGGACGTGGCCTCGGGCGCCGTCAGCCCGCCGGTGGCGCTGCTGCCGCTGGACGAGCACCGGTTCCTGCCCGAGCAGGACCTGTCCGGCGGGCGGGGCTGGGATCTGGCGTTCGTGGTCCGGGACGGCCGGGCGGCGCGCCTGGTCAGCGGCGGTTTCGCCGCCCGCCGGATCGCGTGAGCTCAGGCCCGGCTGACCAGCCCGCCGGATCGCGTGAGCTCAGGCTCGGCTGACCAGCCCGGCGTCGTGGGCCAGCAGCGCGGCCTGGGTGCGGTTGGCGCAGCCGAGCTTGCCGAGCAGCCGTGACACGTAGCCCTTGACCGTCGTCTCGCTGAGGTAGAGCCGGCTGCCCGTCTGGGAGTTGGACAGCCCTTCGGCCAGGCAGACCAGCACCTCGGTCTCGCGCTCGGTCAGGCCGTCCACCAGTCGCCTGGCGGCCCGTCTGGCGGGCTCGCCGGGGGCGAAGGCCGCCACCAGCCGCCTGGTCAGCTCGGGCGAGACGACGGCGTGCCCGTCGGCGGCGACCCTGACGATGCCGGTCAGGTCCTCGGGGTCGGTGTCCTTGAGCAGGAAGCCGACCGCGCCCGCGCGCAGCGCCCGGACCGCGTACTCGTCCAGGTCGAACGTGGTCAGCATGATGATCTTCGGCGGTCGCGGGAGCCGGCAGGCGCGCTCGGTCGCGGTCAGGCCGTCGACGCCGGGCATCCTGATGTCCATCAGCACGACGTCCGGCGCCAGCCGGACGATCGCCTCGACGGCCTCGGCGCCGTCGTGCGCCTCGCCGACCACCTCGAGGTCGGCGGCGCGGGACAGGATCGCCCGCAGGTGGGCGCACACCATCCGCTCGTCGTCCACGAGCAGGACCCTGATCATCGGGCGCTTCCCCTCCCCTTTCCCGGCAGTTCTGCCGGCAGGTTTCCCGGGAGATTTCCCGGCAGTTTGGCCGGCAGTGTCGCCAGCACCTCGAATCCGCCTGTCTCGGTCGGCCCCGCGGCGAACGCGCCGCCGACCAGTTCCACCCGCTGCCGCAGGCCGAGCAGCCCGGTGCCGGACGACGGCAGGCCGAGGCGCATCGGCTCGGCGCGCGCCGGGTCGGCCGGGTGGTTGCGCACCTCGACGCGGACCCCGCCGTCCCGGGGGCTCAGCCGGACGGAGACCGGCGCGCCCGGCGCGTGCTTGCGCGCGTTCGTCAGCGCCTCCTGCACCACCCGGTAGGCGGTACGGCCGAGCGGTGCCGACAGCTCGATCTGCTCGTCCTGGCTCAGCGACACCGGCAGCCCCGACTCGGCGACCAGGCGGGACACGTCGAGCAGGGTCGGCGGCGGGGCGAGGTCGGCCGGCTGCCGGTCGTGCAGCACCCCGACGACCTCGCGCAGCTCGCCGAGCGCGCGCCGGCCGGTGGCGCGCAGTTCCTCGGCGGCCGCGCGCACCTCGGGCGAGGGCGCGGCCATCCGCAGGGAGCCGGCCTGCAGCACCATCAGGCTGACGTGGTGGGTGACCACGTCGTGCATCTCGCGGGCCAGCCGCGTGCGTTCCTCCAGCCTGGCCTGCTCGACCAGCAGCCGCTGCTCGCGTTCGGCGCGTTCGGCCCGTTCGGCCAGCGCGGTGTTGAGCCGCCGCTGGGTGTCGGCGTAGAGGCCGAGCAGCGTCGCGGGGATCACCACCAGGCCGCAGATCGCGACGAGGTTCAGGGCCGTGGCGAGGTCGGGCGCCTCCCACAGGTGGGTCAGGACGAGCAGTGCCAGCCCGGCCACGGCCACGAGCAGCCGCCGGTCGCCGCGGTGGGCGCCGAGCGAGTACAGCGCGAACGGCATCGCCACCGGCACCTCGATGAAGCCGAGCGGGATCATCGCCAGCGCGACGGCGAGGGGGAAGTGCCGACGGCCCAGCAGCGCCGCCGCGGCCACGGCCTGCACCCACAGCCCCTGCCAGGGCACGTCGGGCACCAGCGCCATCGGCACCGCGCCGCTGATGGCCAGATCGCTGCCGACGCCCACCACACCCACGGCCGCGGCGAGCGCGACGTCCCCCGACAGCCTTCTGACCCGCGCGTTCATACCGCCACGCTACCGATCCGCGCAGGCCGGCCGGATCCGACGAAAGTAGGATGCCGGCGCCTACGATCCCCACGGGGCAGCCCCCCTTCGGCGCTCGTGCGGGCCTGCCGTGTCGCGTGATCCTCGATACGTGAACGATCTTCCAGGCGAACACGCCTCCCTGACCAGGCAGGACGCACGCGCGATCCTGGGCGTCACCGGCAAGGAGGGCGACACCGCTCCCCTGCTGCGCACGCTCAGGGAGCACGGCGTCGGCCTGTCGTTCCTGGTCGCGCTGACCGTGCTGGCCGTGGTGGACAACTTCCAGACCCAGGTGTTCGGCGTGCTCGCGCCCGAGATCGCCGCCTCGCTCGGGATGGACGCGGGCTCGCTGTCGGGAATCGTGGCCGCCCAGGGCGTGGCGACGGGGCTCGCCCCGTTCGCGGTGGCGGCGCTGCTGCGCCGCTACCCCCATCGGGTACGGCTGGCGGTGGGCACCGGGTTCGCCTGGAGCCTGACCACGCTGTTCACCGGGTCGGTGGCCGGGCCCGTCTCGCTGGCCGCGCTCATGCTGGTCAACGGGGCCACCACCGGCACGGTGGCGGTGCTGCATCCGCCGCTGCTCGTGGACGCCTACCCGCCGCCCGCCCGCATGCGGATCATGTCGCTGTACTCGGCCTCGTCGCCGCTGGCCGGCGTCCTGGCACCGCTGGTCGTGGCGGGGCTGGTGTCGTGGCTCGGCATGGACTGGCGGGCGGTGTTCGCGACGCTCGGCGGGCTGTCGCTGGCGGCCTGCCTGTACGCGCTGCGGCTGCGCGAGCCGGTGCTGGGCCGCTGGGACGTGGCCGAGCTTCAGGCCAGGTCGGGCAACGCCGTACCGGCCGCGGACGCGGCGACGCCGGAGTTCGGCGGCTTCGGGGCGGCGTTCGTGCGGACTCTGCGCATCCCGACCGTCCGCCGGATGTGCGTCGGCTTCACCGCGGTAGGGGCGCTGGCCGCGCCGTACGGGGTGGTGGTCTCGACCCTGCTGGAGCAGGAGTACGCGCTCACGCCCGGCCAGCGCGGGCTGTTCACCGGCGCCGCCGCGGCGGTGTCGATCGCGGCGCTGGCCGCCTTCGGGGCCAGGGCGGAGGCGGCCTACCGGGCGGGTCCTGCGCGGTTCATGGCGCTGTCGGGCGCGGCGCTGGCCGCGGCGGCCACGGCGTTCGCCCTGTCCGCGGTCGTGCCCGTGCTGTGGGTGATGCTGGCCCTGCTGGCGCTGGGCCAGGCCTTCCTCGCGGTGATCGGGCCATGCCTGTTCATCGGCGCCCTCTCGGTCGTACGGCCCGCCGACCGCCCGCACGCCATGGCCGCGCTCGGTCTGATCATCGCGGCCGGCGGCCTGGTGGGCGCGGGGCTGCTGGCCCTGGCGACCGCCTTCCTCGACCTGCGCGGCGCGCTGCTGTTGCTGCTCGTCCCCGCGGTCCTCGGGTCGTGGTTCATCGCGACCATCCGCAAGACCCTCATGGGCGATCTCGACGCCCTCATCGACCATGCGATCGGAGAAACCACATGATCGACGCCTATCGCCGCGCCGAGGCGCTGCACGTCTCGCGGGAGGCGAAGCTCGTGCACCGCTCGGCCGTGACGCCCGTCTGGGAGGAGGACTCCTTCTGGTACCTGGTGACCACCCCCGAAGGCCCCCGCCAGGTCAGGGTCTTCCCCGAGCGGAAGGAGCGGGTGGAGGGCCCGGCGCCGGCCCCGGCCGGCGAGCCGGTGCTCCCGCCCGAGCTCACCGGTGCCCAGACCTCGCCCGACGGCCGCTTCACCGTGACCTGCGAGGCCGGCGACCTGCTGGTGAACGGTACGCGCGTCACCGGTGACGGCGAGCCTGGCCATGCCTACGGCCTGCCGAGCGACCAGAACCGGATGCCGATCGTCGCCACCCAGCAGGGCATGACCACTCCCCCGCTGCTGGTCTGGGCGCCCGACGGCCGCCGGTTCGTCACCCACCGTGTCGACCAGCGGCACGTGCCCACGCTGACGATCACGCAGTCGTGCCCCCCGGGCGGCGGCCGCCCGCTGGCGCACACGATGCACTACGAGATGCCCGGCGACCCGCTGCCGACGGTCACGCACGCGATCTTCGACGCGGAGACGGGCGAGCGGGTCGACGTCGCGCTCGAGCCGCTGCCCTTCACTCACGACGCCCCGCTCAACCTCGACCGGGTCTGGTGGGAGGACGACGACACGCTCTGGCTGCTGCACTGCACCCGCGGCAACCGGGGCGCCGTGCTCCACCGCATCGACGCCAGGACCGGCCGGGCGCAGGTCGTCCTCGAGGAGCACGCCGAGACGGTGATGGCCACCGCCCCGACGATCGTCGTGCCGACCCTCGTGCGCACCCGCGGCGACGAGGTGCTGTGGTACTCCGACCGGTCGGGCTGGGGCCACCTCTACCTGTACCGGGGCGGCGAGCTCGCCAGCGCCGTCACCACCGGCGAATGGCTCGTCCGCGAGCTGCTCGAGGTCGACTGGACGGCCAGGCAGGTGCTGTTCCTGTCGGGCGGGCACGGGTCGAACCCCTACGACCGCCGCCTGTGCCGGGCGGACCTGGACGGGGGCGGGGTCACCGTGCTCACCCCCGAGGACGCCGACCACCAGGTCCACGTCTCCCCCGACGGCCGCTGGCTGGTCGACACCTACGCCACGCCCGGCACGCCGAGCGTCACCGTGCTCCGCGACGCCGCCGGAGCGCTCGTCATGGAGCTGGAGCAGGCCGACCTGAGCCTGCTGGAGAAGGCCGGCTGGCGGGCGCCCGAACGGTTCACCGCCAAGGCCGCCGACGGCGTCACCGACGTCCACGGGCTGCTGTTCCTGCCGGGCGACTTCGACCCGGGCAAGCGGTACCCCATCCTGGACTCGATCTACAACGGGCCGCAGATCACCCGGCAGCTGCGCACCACCCTGCGGGGCTACACGCTCGACCCGTGGCTGCTCGACCCGGCGGGCGGCGCGCCCTCGCTGGCCGCGCTCGGCATGGCGGTCGTGGTGCTCGACGGGCGCGGCACGCCGTACCGGGGCAAGGCCTTCCAGGACGTCTCCCACGGCGACCCGGCGGTGACGGCCGGGCTGGAGGACCACGTGGCGGCGATCACCCAGCTCGCCGCCGAGCGGCCTTACCTCGATCTGGAGCGGGTGGGGATCACCGGGCACTCGGGCGGCGGCGCGGCCACGGCCAGGGCGATGCTGACCCATCCCGGTTTCTTCCGCGTGGGCGTCGCCTCGGCGGGCGACTACGAGCACGACGGCTACTACGCCATCTGGGGCGAGACCTACCAGGGGCCGCCGCCCCAGGACTACGCCGCGGGCTCGATGCTGCCGCACGCCGGCGCGCTCGCCGGCAAGCTGCTGATCGTCTTCGGCGAGATGGACGACAACTGCCACCCCGGCCTGTCGCTGCGGCTGGTCAACGCGCTGGTCGAGGCCGATGCCGACTTCGAGATGCTCATGGTGCCCAACGCCGCCCACGGCTACCTGCACGCCGAGGCGCACGTGCTGCGCCGTACCTGGGACTTCCTCACCCGCCACCTGATCGGCGCGGAGCCGCCCGCCGGATACCGCATCGACCCGACCTTCGGAGCCGCCGCATGAGCACCGCCCTTCCTGACCTGCTCCCCGACCTGCAGGCCGACCTCGACGCGCTGGCCGGCGAGCACGGCGTCACCGGCGCGGTGCTCGCCTTCACCGACGGCCAGGAGGTGGCCGCGGCCGCGACGGGAGTCCTCAACACCCGCACGGGCCAGCCCGTCACGACCGGCTCGCTGTTCCAGATCGGCTCGGTCACCAAGGCGTGGACGGCGACCCTGGTGCTCCAGCTCGTCGGCGAGGGGCGGCTCGACCTCGACCAGACCGCGCAGTCGGTGCTGCCCGCGCTCGTGCTGCCCGAGCCGGTGACGATCCGGCAGCTGCTGGCGCACACCGGCGGGTTCGAGGGGGACGTCTTCGTCGACACCGGCCGGGGTGACGACGCGATCGAGAAGCTGGTCGCGCTGCTCGGCGAGGTGCCGCAGCTGTCGCCGCCCGGCGCGATCTGGTCCTACAACAACGCCGGGTACGTCGTCCTCGGACGTGTCGTCGAGGTCCTGCGCGGCCTGCCGTTCAACGCGGCGCTGCGCGCGCACCTGATCGGCCCGCTGGGCCTGACGCACACCGCCACCAGCGCCGACGAGGCCATCCTGTACGGCACGGCGGTCGGGCACGCCGCCGGCGAGCCGGTCTCGACCTGGTCGCTGATGCGCTCGAACGACCCGGCGGGGGCGAGCCTGGCGATGACCGCGGGAGATCTGCTGACCTTCGCCCGCGCGCATCTGGCCGACGGCGCGCAGGTGCTGCCCGCGAAGCTGTCCAGGATGATGCGGGAGCCGCAGGTCGCCCTTCCCGACCTCGGCCGGCCCTCCAGCTGGGGGCTCGGCTGGGAACTGCAGGAATGGGCGGGCGGCACGGTCGTCGGGCACGACGGCTCCACCCCCGGCCAGGCCGCCACGCTGAAGCTCGTCCCGGAGGCGGGGGTGGCCGCGGTGCTGCTGACCAACGGCGGCGACCCCGACCCGCTGGTGGCCGAGCTGCTGACGCCCGTGCTCGGCCGCCTGGCCGGGGTGAGCGCGCCGCCGCCGGTGAAGCCGCCCGTGCCGCCGCTCCCCTTCGACGTCGACCGCTACGCCGGGCGCTACGTCTCGGACGTGACGGCGTGGGAGGTCACCGGCGACGCCGAGGGCAGGCTGTGGGTGACCGTCACGCCGCTCGGCGTGATGGCCGAGCACGGCGCGCCGCAGACCTTCGAGCTGGCCAGGCTGCGCGGCGACACGTTCGTGTTCGCGGAGGCCAGGGGCGGGGTGCACGCGGCCGTCGCGTTCGTCGGCGACGGCGACGGCGGGCGGGCCGGCTACCTGCACACCGGGCGGCTGAACGTCCGCGATTCCCTGTGAGGAATTGTCGGTGTTCCCCGCGATCCGCAGGATCGAGGGGAACACCGACACGAGGAGAAGCAGTGACCGATATCCGTGCCCAGGAGCTGGCCGACCGCTACATCGCGCTCTGGCTCGAGCCGGACGCCGAGCAGCGCCGCAAGGCCGTCCAGGAACTGTGGGCCGAAGACGGCGAGCACGTGCTCCAGCCGCCGCAGGAGATCCGGCAGATCGGCTACGACCTGGGCTTCGACGCCACGACGCTCGAAGCGCGCGGCCACGAGGCGATCGAGACCCGGGTGACCCGCAGCTACGAGCGGTTCGTCGCCGGCGGGCAGTTCGTCTTCAGGGCCAAGGGCGACGCCGTACGGCTGCGCGACGTCGTCACCTTCCACTGGGAATCGGTGAACGTCGGCGGCGGAGGCGCGGTGACGGGCGGCGGCCTCGAGGTCCTCATGCTGGACGAGGACGGCCGCATCGTCACCGACTACATGTTCCCGTCCTGATCGCCGGGGTCAGCCGCCAGCAGCGCCGCCGTTTCGGCGTCGGCGGGCAGGAACGCCTCCAGCTTCAGCTCCGCCACGGTCACGTCGAGCGCGGTCGCGAACGTCGTGATCGTGGTGGTGAGCCGCAGTTCCCCGCGCGGCGAGCGCAGCCGTACGGGCACGGCGAAGCCGACGTGGTCGGGCCCCGGCGGCTCGTGCGGCACGTAGCCGGACAGCTCGTCGTACAGCTCGTCGCGCGGGATGCGGTCGAGGATGTGCTGGGCCCACTGGGCCAGGTTGACGATCCGCGGCGCCAGACCCTCCGGATGCAGGGACAGGCGCAGCACGTTGACCGGGGGGCGCAGCAGGTGGCCGGCGACGCCCTCGGTGAGCAGGCCGAAGGCGTCGTTGGCCAGTACCAGCTCGTGACGGGCGTCGACGACGATCGCGGGATAGGGCAGGTGCCCGGTCAGGATGTGGCCGAGCGCGGTCCGCACGTGGGCCAGGCCCGGGTCGTCGAGCGGGGTCTGCGGGTAGACCGGCGCGTACCCGGCCGCGAGCAGGAGGTCGTTGCGCTCCCTGAGCGGCAGCTCCATCGACTCGCCGAGCCGGACGACCATGCTCCTGCCGGGCCGGGACCGGCCGCTCTCCATGAAGCTGAGGTGGCGCTGGGTCGTGCCCGTCCGCAGGGCGAGGTCGAGCTGGCTGAGGCCGTGGCGGCGGCGGGTCGTGCGCAGGGTCTGGGAGAAGTCCACGCTCCCATTGTGCGGACGCCGCCCATTCCTTCAAGGGAATTGTCGCCATTCCCTCGCGGCGGCACGATTCCCTCCGTGAACACGCGACTGGGAGTCCTGCTCCCCACCGACAAGAACCAGTGGACCGACGCCCGAGGGCTGGTGGACTTCGGCGTCCGCGCCGAGCGGCTCGGCTTGGACTCCCTCTGGGCCAACGACACCCTGCTCGGCGCCCGCATCGAGCCGCTGGCCATGCTGGCCGCGCTGGCCCCGGCGACCGAGCGGGTCACCCTCGGCACCGCGGCGCTGCTGCCGGCCTTCCGCCGCCCGGTCACGGCCGCCCAGGAGCTGGCCGCCGTCGACCACCTGTCGGCCGGGCGGCTGGTCGTCACCGTGGGCGCCGGCTTCCCCGGCCGGTCGGAGATCGAGTACGCGGTCTCGCAGGTGCCGTGGCCGCGGCGCTTCGAGCGGCTGGACGAGACGGTCGCCCTGTGGCGGGCGCTGTGGGCGGGCGAGCGCGCCTTCCACGGCAAGGTGCTGCGCTTCGACGAGCTGCCCGAGCCGACGCCGTCGTTCCGGCCGGGCGGGCCGCCGATCTGGCTGGCCGGCGCGACACCGTCGGCGCTGGAACGCGCCGGGCGGCTCTACGACGGGTGGCTGCCCTACCCGCCCGACCCCGCCACCTACCGGGCGGGCCTCGAGGGTGTACGGCAGGCGGCGGGCGCGGCGGGGCGGCCCGTCGAGGCGGTCACCCCGGCGTTGTTCGTCACGGTGCTGATCGGCGAGGCCGCCGGCGAGCGTGAGCTCGACGCCTTCTGCAGGGCCACCTACGGCGTGCCGTACGAGACGGCGCGGACGATCCAGGCCATGGTCGCGGGCCCGGCCGAGCACGTGGCCGCCACGCTGGCCGGCTACGTGGCGGCCGGCGCCGAGCACCTGGTGTGCCGTTTCGCGGCCACCACGCTCCACGACCAGCTGGAGCAGCTGGAGCAGCTGGCCGGGATCGCCCGCCGCACGCCGTGAGGTCGCGGCGCGCCGGAACAACCGGCGCGCACCCCGGTGTTGCCGCTCATCGACGACCCCAACGGAGAAGAGGCCGCCGATGGTCAGTGTCAGCACGGAGACCCCCGAGCAGACAGAGGAACGCCTGCGCCGGGTGATCGCCGGCGCCGAGCTCGTCGTGCACGAGGGCGTCTGGTTCTTCGAGGAGTCACCCGCCGATCGCCCGCCCGCGCTCACCGGCGACACGCTGGCCGTCGTCCGCGACGAGGACAGCTGGAGCCGCCTGATACCGCTCACCCGCGACCGGGAGGACGTCGAGCGGTTCGGGATCTTCTCCTTCCACTTCCCCGCCGGGCTGGACAACAGCGGCTTCGTCGGCTGGCTGGCCACCCGTCTCAAGGCGAGCCTGGGGACGGGGGTGTTCGTGGTGTGCGGAAGCAACCGGGAACGCGGCGGCGTCTACGACTACTGGGGCTGCCCAGCCGAGCTGCTCGACCAGGCGGTCGCCGTCGTCGCCGAGCTCCGCGGGGCGTGACCGACACCGGCCGGAAGGCCGGCAGCCCACGGCAGGCCTGAGCGGTGCCCGGCTCGGAAGCCCGGACGCCGCCAGGGTGGGTCAACTCCTGACGCGGCCGGTCGAGCCCCGGGCGATGAGGGTGGGCGGGAAGACGTGGTCGACGTGGGGCGTGTGGTAGCCCTGCAGGCGCTCCCACAGCGCGTTGGCCGCGGCGCCGGCCATCTGCTCGATGGGCTGATGGACGGTCGACAGGGGCGGGTTGCTGTGCGAGGCGAGGTAGGAGTCGTCGTACCCGATCACCGAGAGGTCGCCCGGCACGGACAGACCCGCCTGGCGGGCCGCGGCGAGCGCGCCGAGCGCCATGAGGTCGCTGCCTGCGACGATCGCGGTCGCGCCGGCCGCCAGCAGCCGTTGGGCGGCGGCGTGCCCGCCTGTCAGCGAGTAGTCGGTCTCGGCGTAGAGCGCGTCGTCGACGGAGCCGAACCACTTGCGCATCTCCCTGCGGTAGCCGTTCAGCCGGTTCTGCGAGGGCCGCAGGTAGCCCTGGCCGCCGGCCAGGCCGATGCGGGTGTGGCCGAGGGATCGCAGGTGGGCGACGGCCATCGCGGCGCCGGCCGCCTCGTCGGTGGTCACGGTGGAGACCGGCAGGTCGGGGACGTGCCCGCCGACCAGAACCATCGGCAGGTGCCGCTGGTGCAGCTGCCAGTAGAAGCCGTGGTCGGCCGAAGGGTTGGCGTGCCGTCCTGAGATCAGGACCAGACCCTGGATGCGCTGCCGTACCAGGGAGGCGATGTAGTCCAGCTCCGTCGGCCCCTTCTTGGTGGAGCTGCCGATCATCGCCGTCACGCCGAGAGCGCCGAGCTTCGTCTCGATCGCGCCGGCCAGCAGCGGGAAGACGGGGTTGTCCAGCTCGGGGACGATGATGCCCACGAAGGGGTCGGAGACGGGCGCCGGCGCGACCATGCCTTGCTCGCGCATGGCGCGCAGCACGCGGTCGCGGGTCTCCTCGGCCACACCCGGGCGGTCGTTGAGCACGCGGCTGACCGTGGCCGCGCTGACCCCGACACGCTTGGCGATCGTCCGGACCGACAGCCTTGACATCGACCCTCCAGAAACCGTTGAAACATGTTGCCAGCTGTTGCGGCGGTATTCGGGAGCGACCTAGGCTCCCGGCCAGAAACGCAGGTGATGAGCGAATTGCGGAGCACTGACAGCATGTGGCAACCCGAAACACTTTGCAACACGAGCGCGCACCACGACGGTTCGCCGCTCTACGTGTCCGACCCTTCTCCGGGGCTGGGCGAGCGGGTGGAGGTGTTCGTGCGCACCGCCGCGGCGCTGGGTGCCGAGCAGGTGTACGTGCGCACCGCCCCTGACGGCGAGCCCAGGTTCACCGAGGCGAAGATCGACCGCGCCTGCGAGGACGAGACGTGGTGGCGGGTGCCGGTCGAGATCGTCAACCCGGAGTGCGGCTACCGCTTCCTGCTGCGCACGGCCCGCGGGCCGCTCTGGCTGAACGCGTCGGGGCTGCGCCGTACCGAGGTCACCGACGCGGCCGACTTCACGCTGACCGCCTACCCGCCGCCGCCCGCCTGGGCGGCGGACGCGGTGATCTACCAGATCTTCCCCGACCGGTTCGCCCGCTCCGGCCGGCCGTACGGCCCGCTGCCCGGGTGGGCCAGGCCCGCGGACTGGGACGAGCCGATCCCCTACGGCAGGCCCGAGGCGCTGCGGCAGATCTACGGCGGCGACCTGTGGGGGGTGGCCGACCGCCTGGACCACATCGCCGAGCTCGGCGCCGACCTGATCTACCTGACGCCCTTCTTCCCCGCCAGGTCCAACCACCGCTACGACGCCACCACCTTCGACCGGGTGGATCCGCTGCTCGGCGGGGACGAGGCGCTCAAGGCGCTCACCGCGCGGGCGCACGCCCGCGGCATGCGGGTGATCGGCGACATCACGCTCAACCATTCGGGCGACGCGCACGACTGGTTCGTCAGTGCCATGGGTGACCCGGGCAGCCCCGAGCGCGACTTCTACTATGTCGACGGCGACGACTACGCCACGTTCGCCGGGGTGAAGACGCTGCCCAAGTTCGACCACCGGTCGGCCGAGCTGCGCCGGCGCCTGGACAGGGTGATCGCCCGCTACCCCGACGAGTTCGGGCTCGACGGATGGCGCGTGGACGTCGCCCAGTCGGCGGGCCGCCACGGCGGCGTCGAACTCAACGACCGGGTGGCCGCGGACACCAGGGCGGCGCTGGGAGAAGGCAGGCTGCTGCTGGCCGAGCACCAGTTCGACGCCTCCGCCGCGCTGCGCGGCGGAGGCTGGCACGGCACCATGTCCTACGCCGGGTTCGCCCGGCCTGTCTGGTCGTGGCTGGCGCTGGAACGTGCCACCGAGTTCTGGGGCACCCCCGGCCCCATCCCCCTGTACGGCGGGCAGGACGTCGTCGAGGTGATGCGCGACCACGCCGCCCGGATCCCGTGGCGCTCCTACACCCACAACCTCACGCTGCTCGACTCCCACGACACGGCCAGGTTCCGGTCGATCGCGGGCCGCGACCGCCAGCTTCTCGGCGCCGCGCTCCTGTTCACGTTGCCCGGCCTGCCCATGGTCTTCGCCGGTGACGAGGTCGGTGTGGAAGGGGTCCATCTGGAGGACGGCCGCCGACCCTTCCCGTGGGACGGCGAGACCTGGGACCGGCGGACCTACGCGACGTACAGGGAGCTGGTGGCACTGCGCAGGAGCAGGCAGGCGCTGCGCCGTGGCGGCCTGCGATGGCTGCGCGCCGACGACGACGTCCTGCTCTTCGAGCGGGCACTGCCGGGCGAGACGATACTCGTCCAGGTCAGCAGGGCGAACCACGCGCCGGCTGCGGCCCCTGCCGCGCTGTCCTGCCTCACCGGCGGCCCCGACATGCGTCCCGGTGAGCCGATGCCCTCCGACGGACCGGCCTTCCACGTCTGGGAGGTCGCCCGATGATCGAGATTCTGACCGGTGTGCGTTCCGAGGCGCTCGGCAACTCGAGGGACGTGTTCGTCTACCTGCCGCCCGGCTACGACCCTGCGGCCGGGCCGTACCCGCTCGTCGTCCTGCACGACGGGCAACACGTGTTCGCGGGAGCGGGCCTCGCGCCGAGCTGGCGGGTGGACGAGACGCTCGACGGGCTCATCGGCGCGGGACTGCTGCCGCCGCTGGTCGCCGTGGCCGTCGCCAACGCCGGTGACCAGCGCGGCAACGAGTACTCCCACGAGGTGCCCTACCCGCGGGACCCGAACGGGATCTGCCGCGGCGAGCTGTACGAGCGCTTCCTCGTCACGGAGCTGCTGCCGCTGGTGCGCGGACGCTACGCGGTCACCGACGATCCGGGCGCCACCGCGGTGATGGGCTCCTCCATGGGCGGCCTGGTCAGCTACCACCTGGCCTTCCGCCGTCCCGACGTGTTCGGGCTGTCGGCCGTGCTGTCGCCGTTCCTCGTCTTCGTGGATCCGACGACGCTCGAGGAGACCCCGGTCTTCCGCCGATTCCCGGGGCGCGGGCCGCGCAGGATCTGGATCGACATCGGCGGCATGGAGGGCCTGATCATGGTCAGGCCGGTCCGCGAGCTGGTCGAGCATCTCATCGACGTGGGATACGAGCCCGACACGGAGCTGCGCTACCACCACGAGCCGGCCGCGCCGCACCACGAGGACGCCTGGGCGGCGCGCGCGGGCAGTGCGCTGCTGCACCTGTTCGGAACGGAAGGGCCACCCGTGACGCTGTCCGTCGCGGACGGCACGGACGGCACGGACAGCGCGGACGGCACGAACGGCACGAACGGCGCGGACGGCCCGGTCGCCGTGGGCCAGGCGGTCGACGTCGCGCCCGTCGGCGTGCGGGCGGACGGCTGCGTCTACTCGGTGTTGAGCGCGGAGGTGACGTGGCGGCCGCCTCACGTGCTGGAGCATGCGGGCCACGGCCTGCTGACCGGCGCCGGGGCCGGCACCGCCGAGGTCGTCGTCAGGACAGGCGAGCTGCAGGTGACCGAGCGGGTCACGGTCGTCGACGGCGCGCCCGACGCGCTGCTCGACGTCACCGTCGTCGTCCCGGTGGACACCCCTGCCGACTCCCCCGTCTACTTCTCCGGCCTGGTCACCACCCAGGTCGCGCCCGGCGTCCACCACGGCGCGTGGCGGCTGCCCCGCGGCGTCGGCCTCAACGGCACCGTCGGCCGGGGCTGGCGCCGCGACGGGTTGGGCGCCGACGGCCTGCCCATCCGAACCCCCCTACGGCACGACGGTGACCGGCGCGTGTGGGTGCGCGTCGCGGGCTGGAGCGATCCCGCCCAGGTCGATCCGCACGCCGGATCCTGAGGAGAACCCCGATGCGTACCCTTCCCATCCTCACCGCCCTCCTGCTGTCCGGATGCGCTCTGGCCGGCTGCGCGCAGGACGAACGCGCGGCCGAGCACAAGCCCGCGGCCACACCGACACTGACCGTGTGGGCCGACGACGACAGGGCCGCCCCGCTGACGCGGATCGCCGCCCGGTTCGAGCAGGACCGCGGCGTCAAGGTCAAGATCGTGCAGAAGGCGATGGGGAACCTGCGTGACGACTTCGTCTCGCAGGCGCCCTCGGGCCAGGGGCCTGACGTGATCGTCGGCCCGCACGACTGGCTGGGCAAGCTCGTCCAGAACGGCGTCGTCAGCCCGCTCGACCTCTCAGCCAAGGCCTCGCTCTTCTCGAAGGTGGCGCTGGACGGCATGACCTACCAGGGGCAGACCTACGGCCTGCCGTACGCGGTCGAGAGCGTGGCGGTCCTGCGCAACAACACGCTGGTCCCCGTCGCCCCCCGGACCTTCGACGAGCTGGTGGCCAAGGGGAAGGCGCTGGTGGCCGCGGGGAGGGCCGTCCACCCGGTCGGCCTGCCCGTCGATCCGAAGGCGGGCTCGCCGTTCCACCTCTACGCCCTCCAGACCTCCTTCCGCTCGCGGGTCTTCGGTGAGGGCGGCGACCTGGAGATCGACAACGCGGGCGGGCTGCGGTTCGCCGCGTACCTGCGGAAGCTCGCCCAGCGCAAGGCGGTGTCCACCTCGCTGACCGGGGACATCGCGACCAGTGCCTTCCTCAGGGGTGAGACGCCTTTCCTGGTCACGGGGCCGTGGGACGCGCCGGCCGTCGTCAAGGCGGGCGTGCCGTTCTCGGTGGATGCCCTGCCTCCGGCGGGAGACGAGCCGGCCAGGCCGTTCGTGGGCGTGCAGGGGTTCTACATCAGCGCCAAGAGCGCCAACCCGATCCTGGCCAACGACCTGCTCCTCAACTACCTGGCCACACCGGAGGCGCAGAAGGCGCTCCACGCGGCCGGAGGGCGCCCGCCCGCGATGACGTCGGTGCGCGACGAGCTCGCGGGCGACCTGGTCATGACGGGATTCGCCAAGGCCGCCGCCGAAGGCGTGCCCACGCCCAACGTCCCCCAGATGGACGCGGTGTGGGCCGACTGGGGGCTGTCCCAGCTGGCGATCATCGCCGGCGAGGGCGACCCCGCGGAGCTGACCAGGAAGGCCGGGGACAAGATCCGCGCCAAGATCGGCTCCTCGTGAAGCGCGCGCTGAGGCTGCTGCCGCTCGCGGTCGCTGACGCGCTGGCCCTGTACGGGCTGGTGGCGCTCGGCGCGCAACGGTCGTGGTGGATGTTCGCGGGCCTGCTGGCGGGGACGGCGGCGATCAACTGGATCTACCTGAGCAGGCGGGCCGTGCCCGCCAAGTACCTGGCGCCCGGCGTCGTGCTGCTTCTCGTGTACCAGGTGTACGTGGTCCTCTACACCGGCTACGCGGCGTTCACCAACTACGGCGACGGCCACAACGGGAGCAAGGCGGACGCGGTCGCGGCGATCCTGGCCGGCAGCGAGGTGAAGGTGGCGGGGGCCGTGCCGTACCCGATCAGGGTCATGGAGCGGGACGGGCGCCTCGGACTCCTGGTGCAGGGCCGGCCGGCGGCCGGATGGCGGCCGCTGACGTACGGCGAGATCGTCGCCAGGCAGGCGGAGATCACGGCGCTGCGCGAGCCGGCGGACGGCGGCACGCTCAAGACCGCCGACGGCATGACGGCCACGCTGTACCGGGCCACGCTCACCTACGACGCGGCCACCGGAAGCATCACCGACGGGACCACCGTGTACCGCGACACGGGGCGCGGCGCGTTCACCGCCGCCGACGGGCGCGCCCTGAGCCCCGGCTGGAAGGTCTTCGTCGGCCATGAGAACTTCACCCGCGTGCTGACCGACTCCGGGATCAGGGGGCCGTTCCTGGAGGTGCTCGCCTGGACGTTCGTGTTCGCGACCCTGTCGGTGGCGCTCAGTTTCGGCCTCGGGCTCGCGCTCGCGCTGCTCCTGGACGGGCACCGGATCTACCGCTCGCTGCTGATCTTCCCCTACGCGTTCCCCGCGTTCATGGCGGCGCTGCTCTGGCAGGGACTCCTCAACACCGACCACGGCTTCGTCAACGACGTGCTGCTCGGCGGCGCCCGCGTCCCCTGGCTGTCCGACCCGTGGCTGGCCAAGCTGAGCGTGCTGCTGGTGAACGTATGGATCGCCTTCCCCTACATGTTCCTCATCTGCACCGGCGCCCTGCAGGCGATCCCGCCCACGCTGTCGGAGGCCGCGCAGATGGACGGGGCGGGGCCGTGGCGGGTGCTACGGACGATCAAGCTGCCGTTGCTGCTGGCATCGACCGCCCCTGTGCTGGTGGCGACGTTCGCCTTCAACTTCAACAACTTCAACGTGATCTACATGCTCACCGGCGGCGGGCCGAGGGACGCGAACGCGCCGGTCGACGTGGGATCGACCGACCTGCTGATCTCGCTGGTGTACAAGCTGGCCTTCGGCGGCGCCTCCAGGAACTACGGCCTGGCGTGCGCGGTCTCCATCGTGATCTTCATGGTGATCGCCGCCGTCTCGCTGGCCGGGTTCCGCAGGGCACGGCGGCTGGAGGCGGCATGAGAGCGTGGAGGCATCTGGCCGGGCTGCCGGCCGTGGCGGTCGCGCTGTTCCCGCTGGTCTTCGTGGTCGCGGCCTCGCTCAACCCCAGCGGCACGCTGACCGGGTCGAACGACCTGTTCGCGGCGGTGACGTGGGATCACTACGCCACGCTGTTCACCGACGAGCTGCATCCCTTCCCCCGCTGGTTCGCCAACTCCATGGCGATCGGGCTGATCACGGCGGCGGGGTCGGTGTTCCTCGGGGCGTGCGCCGCCTACGCCTTCTCGCGCTTCCGGTTCAGGGGGCGCAGGGCAGGGCTGCTCGGGCTGGTGTTCATCCAGCTGTTCCCCCAGGTCCTGGCCTATGTCGCGATCTTCCTGCTGCTGTCGGCCGTCAAGGAGGTGTTCCCGCCGCTCGGCCTCGGGAGCAGGCTCGGCCTGGTCATGGTCTACCTCGGGGGTGCGCTCGGGGTGAACACCTACCTGATGAAGGGCTTCTTCGACTCGGTGCCCAAGGACCTGGACGACTCGGCGCAGATCGACGGCGCCTCCCACGCCCAGGTCTTCTTCCTGGTCCTGCTGCCGCTGGTGCGCCCCATCCTGGTCGTCGTGGCGCTGTTCTCGTTCGTGGCGACCATGAACGACTTCGTGATCGCCGGCCTGGTGCTGACCGACCCCGACCAGCAGACGCTCGCCGTCGGCCTCTACCAGCTCGTCTCCTACCAGCTGGGGCAGAGCTGGGGCGTCTTCTCGGCCGGCGCGCTGATCGGGGCACTGCCGGTGCTGGTCCTCTTCCAGTTCCTGCAGCGCTTCATCACCGGCGGCCTCACCGCCGGGGCGGTCAAGACCTGACCCCCGAGGCCGTCGGGGGAAGGGCACGCCCATGGCTTCTGCCGCGCCGCCGTGACCCCCGTCGGCGCGTACGGCCGGCCCACGGTCCTCGATGCCCGGGTGCGGGAGGAGGACGGCCGGCTCCGCCTGCGGATCGATGTCGGCTGAGGGCGCGCGGCAGCTTCCGCTCACCGGAAGCGGGTGCGTGCGGTCAGGCGGCCGGCGCCCTAGCGTCGTGGCTGTGAACGAGGTCTACGTCGTCGACGCGGTCCGCACGCCCATCGGCAAGTACGGCGGCGCGCTGTCCGGCGTCCGCCCCGACGACCTGGCGGCGCACGTCGTCAGGGAGTTGCTGGCCCGCTCCCCCGCCCTCGACCCGGCCGCGATCGCCGACGTCGTGTTCGGCAACGCCAACGGCGCGGGAGAGGACAACCGCAACGTGGCCCGCATGGCCGTCCTGCTGGCGGGCCTGCCGGTCGGGGTGCCGGGCGCGACGGTGAACCGGCTGTGCGGCTCGGGCATGGAGGCGGTGATCCAGGCCTACCGCGCCATCGCGCTCGGTGAGGCGTCGGTGGTGGTGGCGGGCGGTGTGGAGTCGATGAGCCGCGCCCCCTGGGTGCTGCCCAAGCCGTCGCGCGCCTTTCCCGCGGGCAACCAGGAGCTGGTCTCCACCACGCTCGGCTGGCGCCTGGTCAACCCGCGCATGGCGCCCGAATGGACCGTGCCGCTCGGGGAGGGCGCCGAGCTGATCGCCGACAAGCACGGGATCACCAGGGCGGCCCAGGACGCCTACGCGCTGGCCAGCCACCGGAAGGCGGCGCGGGCCGACTTCACGCGGGAGATCGTGCCCGTCGGCGACGTGACGCGCGACGAGTCGATCCGCGACGACACCTCGATGGAGGCGCTGGCCAGGCTGAAGCCCGCCTTCCGGCACGACGGCACGGTCACGGCGGGCAACTCCTCGCCGCTCAACGACGGCGCGGCCGCCCTGCTGCTGTGCGACCGGCAGGGGCTGGCCCGTATCGGCCGGGAACCGCTGGCCAGGATCACCGGGAGCGCGGTCAGCGCGATCGAACCCCAGTACTTCGGCCTGGCGCCGGTCGAGGCGATGCGGAAGGCGCTGCGCGGCCGCGAGCCGTCCGTCGTCGAGCTGAACGAGGCGTTCGCCGCCCAGGTGCTCGGCTGCCTGGCCGAGCTGCCCGAGCTCGACCCCGAGGTCGTCAATCCGCGCGGCGGCGCCATCGCCGTCGGCCACCCGCTGGGCGCCTCAGGCGCGAGGATCACCGGCGCGGTCGCGCACCAGCTGGCCGCCGCGGGATCGGGCATCGGCCTCGCCGCCCTGTGCATCGGCGTCGGCCAGGGCCTGGCCGTCGTCCTGGAACGCTGAGGAGCCCCCATGACGCAAGAGCAGATCTCCGCGGAGATCGCCGAACTGCACGAGGCGTATCTCAAGGAGGGCGCCGAGCTGCACCACGCCGCCCGCGACTTCGCCCCCTACCGCAGCAGCGCCCTGCGCCATCCGCGGCAGCCGCTGGTCGTGGTCGACGACCCAGAAGCCGCCGAGCTGGCCGGGCCGGTCTTCGGCGTCACCGACGTGACCGCGCTGGACGCCGACCTGACCCGCCAGCACCGCGGCGAGCCGCTCGGCGAGCGCATCACCATCACCGGGCGGGTGCTGGATCGGGCCGGCCGTCCCGTGCGCGGCCAGCTCGTCGAGGTGTGGCAGGCCAACGCCTCGGGCCGCTACGCGCACCAGCGCGACGACCATCCGGCCCCGCTGGACCCCAACTTCACCGGCGTGGGCCGCTGCCTGACCGACGACGACGGCCGGTACGCGTTCACCACGATCAAGCCGGGCGCCTACCCGTGGCGCAACCACGTCAACGCGTGGCGGCCGGCGCACATCCACTTCTCGGTGTTCGGCACGGCCTTCACCCAGCGCCTGATCACCCAGATGTACTTCCCCGGCGACCCGCTGTTCCCCTACGACCCGATCTTCAACTCGGTGCTGGACGAGCGGGCGCGCCGGCGGCTGATCGCCGCCTACGACCACGACCTGTCGGTGCCGGAGTGGTCGCTCGGCTACCGGTGGGACATCGTGCTCGACGGTCCCTCGGCCACCTGGACGGAGTCATGACGCATCCCACGCCCTCGCAGACCGTCGGCCCCTTCTACGGCTACGCGCTGCCGTTCGCCGGCGGCGGCGACCTGGCGAGCGGCGGCATCGTCGTCCACGGCCACGTGTACGACGGCGCGGGCGAGCCGGTGCCCGACGCGCTGCTGGAGTTCTGGCAGGCCGACCCCGCGGGCGGGTTGCGCGGCGCGCCGGGCACGCTGCGCCGCGATCCGGTCACCGGGGCGATCGTCGGCAGGCACGGGCTCGACTTCACCGGCTTCGGCCGGGTCGCCACCGACGCCGACGGCCACTGGATGCTGCGCACGCTGGTTCCCGGCCTGCCGTACATCTCGGTGTGCGTCTTCGCACGCGGGCTCGGCCACCACCTGTACACCCGCGCCTACCTGCGCTTCGATGAGACTGACCGGTTGCTGGCCGGGCTCGGGCCGCAGCGGCGGCAGACGCTGCTGGCGCGGGAGGAGCGGCAGGGGGTCTACGTGTTCGACGTGCGGCTGCAGGGCGAGCGGGAGACGGTGTTCCTTGACTTCCGCTGATCGGGGGCTGCTGTCGGCGGGTCGCGCGGGCTCGCCCGCCGAGGCGGCGACGGGGGACGAGGCGGTGCTGCGGGCGATGCTCGACGCCGAGGCGGCGCTGGCCCGCGCGTGGGCGTCGGTGCTGCCCGCCGTCCCCGCCGAGGCGGCCCGCGCGGTGACCGAGGCGGCCCGCGCCGGCCGGTTCGACCTGGACGCGCTCGTCCTGCGGGCCCGCGAAGGCGGCAACCCGGTGATCCCGCTGGTCGCCGACCTGAGATCGGCGGCCGGTTCGCAGGGCGCGCCGTACGTGCACCTCGGCGCGACGAGCCAGGACATCATGGACACCGCGCTCATGCTCGTCGCCCACCGAGCGCTGGAGCACGTGCTCGCCGACCTGTCCCGTACGGCTGCCGCGCTCGCCACGCTGGCCGCCGAGCACCGCGCCACGCCGATGCCCGGCCGCACGCTCACCCAGCACGCGGTGCCGACGACGTTCGGGCTGAAGGCGGCGGGCTGGCGCGCGCTCGCGCTGGACTCCGCCGACCGCCTGCGGGCCGTCCGCGCCGGGCTGCCCGCCCAGCTCGGCGGCGCGGCCGGAACCATGGCCGCCTTCCACGCCCACGCGCTGGCCCTGTCCCCCTCCGCGTCCCCCGCCGCGTCGGCCTCCGCATCCCCCGCCGCCTCCGTCTCCGCGCCGCCCGCCGGTGACATCGGGATGGCGCTGGCCGCGGCCTTCGCCGAGGAGGTGGGGCTGGCCGAGCCGGCGCTGCCGTGGCACGTGCTGCGCACCCCCGTCGCCGACCTGGGCGGCGCCCTGGCTTTCACCGCCGGCGCGCTCGGCAAGCTCGCCGCGGACGTGCTGGTCCTGTCGCGCACCGAGATCGGCGAGGTGTCGGAGGGGGCGGGCGGCGGCTCGTCGGCCATGCCGCACAAGTACAACCCGGTGCGCGCCACCTGGATCGCCGCCGCCGCCCGCCAGGCGCCACCGCTGGCGGCCGTCCTGTACGGCTCGCTGGCCGCCGAGGACGAACGGCCTGCCGGCGCCTGGCACGCCGAGTGGCAGCCGCTGCGCGAGCTGCTGCGCGTCGTCGGCGGGGCCGCGCGCGACGCCGCCGAGCTGGCCGAGGGCCTGCGCGTCCACCCCGAGCGCATGCGCGCCGATCTGGAGGCGACCGGCGGCCGCATCCTCTCCGAGCGCGTCGCCGCCATGGCCGGCAGGGAGCCGGCCGAGGGCCAGGACCCGCGGCAGGTGGCCGACCCCGACCTGCTCGATCCGGCGACCTATCTCGGCTCGGCGCCCGAACTCGTCGACAGGGCGCTGCGCCGTACCGCGCGCCGTACCGCCATGCCACCGGCACCGGAGACCTCGTGACACTGCCGCACCACCGGCTCGACGGCCCCGCGGCCGGACACCCGATCATCCTCGGTCCCTCGCTCGGCACGTCGCTGCGCGTCTGGGAGCCCCAGGTGGCCGCCCTCGCCCGCCGCCACCGCGTCCTGCGCTTCGACCTTCCCGGTCACGGCGCCGGCGAGCCCGCCAGGGTGGACGGCGTCGCGGGGCTGGCCGACCTCGTCCTGCGGCTGGCCGACCACCACGGCTGGGACCGCTTCCACTACGCGGGCATCTCGCTCGGCGGCGCGATCGGCGCCCACCTGGCCCTCCACCACCCCGGCAGGGTGACGACGCTGAGCATGGTCTGCTCGTCGGCCAGGTTCGGCGAGCCCGGCGGCTGGCGGGAGCGGGCGGCCCTGGTGCGGGAGCACGGCACCGCTCCCCTGCTGGAGGGCGCGGCGGCCCGCTGGTTCGCCGGCCCGCCCGTCCGCGCGCTTCTCGACGACCTGGCCGCGACCGACCCCGAGTCGTACGCCGCCTGCTGCGACGCGCTGGCCGGCTACGACCTGCGGCCCGAGCTGGCGCGGATCGCCGTGCCGGTCCTGGTCATCGCCGGGCGCGCCGATCCGGCGACCCCGCCCGCGCACGCCAGAGAACTGGCCGACGGGCTGCCCGACGCCACCCTGGTCGAGCTGCCGCGCGCCGCCCACCTGGCCAACCTCGACCGTCCCGAGGCCGTCACCGCCGCGCTGGAGGCCCACCTGGGCAGGGCGAGCGGCATGGAGGTACGGCGGGCCGTACTCGGCGACGAGCACGTCGAGCGGGCCATCGCCCGCACCACCCCGTTCACCCGCGACTTCCAGGACCTCATCACCCGGTACGCGTGGGGCGAGATCTGGACCAGGCCGGGGCTGGACCTGCGCACCCGCAGCTGCGTCACGCTCACCGCGCTGGTGGCCCGCGGCCACACCGAGGAGCTGGAGCTGCACGTGCGGGGCGCGCTGCGCAACGGGCTCACGCCGGACGAGATCGGCGAGGTGCTGCTGCAGAGCGCCGTCTACTGCGGTGTGCCCGCGGCCAACGCCGCCTTCGCCGTCGCCCAGCGCGTCCTTCAGGAGGAGGGCCGGTAGCCCAGCTGCCTGAGCACCGCCTCGAAGTAGGCCTTGATGTCGGCCGTGCTCTCGGTGTCGGGACGGGAGCCTCGATCGCCTGGACCAGCAGCGCGGTCTTGTCGGCGAACCTGCGGTAGACCGTGGCCCTGGTCACCCCCGCCCGCTGGGCGACCTGCTCGATACTGGTCAGGCTGGCGCCGCACTCGATGAGCAGATCGAGCGCGGCGGCGAGGATGGCCGCGTCGACCTCCTGGCTGCGCGGCCGTCCCGGTGCTCTCACCACTGTTCCGCCCTGGCGCCGGAGCAGAGGGTCAGGGTCACGGTGTCTACCTCCTCGGGCCGGTTGCCGCAAGGGTAGCGCGAGCCTCGGCCCCCGGCCCCGGGCCGCCTTCCTGCTCGCCCTGCGGGGTCGGCACCGCACCCGGCGCGGGCGGCAACCGGGAGTCCTTCGGCAGCGGTTCCTCGACGAAGACGTCGAACACCGCGCCGGACAGGCGGCCCCCCCTGACCCGTTCTTCACACGCTCTTCACACCGGTCCCGGCCCTCCTCACACGGGTGTCACGCCCGCCGTTTCTGTCGGAGACGATCTCTATGGTTCCCACCCATGACGCAGGACATGGCAACCACCTCCACCGCCTGGGCCGAGATCCGCGACCTCATCGACGCGGGCAACGCGGACGCGCTCGTCCGGCGCCTGCTCGCGCTCGACGGCGGCGAGCGCAAGCGGGTCGCCGGCGAGCTGCGCGGCCACATCGCGGTCATGCGCGCCCGCAGCGAGGCCAAGGACGAGGCGCGCTGGTCCAGCGACGTCTGGGACGACACGGTCGAGCCGTGGGAGAGGTGGCCCGACCTGGTGCGGCTGGCGGGGGCCGGCACACTCAGCGCCGTCTCCGCGGTGGCGTCCTGGCTGACCAGGCGCGACCTGACGCGCCGGCGGCCGTTCTCCGGCCGTGTGGTGTCGGCCGACCCGGCTCCCCTGCTCCGCCTGCTCGGCGAGCGGCCCGCCACGTGGCAGGCCGACCTCGCCGTACGGCTGGCGGCCGGGCTGAGCGGCCCGCAGGATGTCGCCGCCCCGCTGGCGCTGGCGCTGCTGCGGAGCACGGGGGCGCCGCCGCCCGAGCACGATCCGCTGGTCGTCGCCTGGGTGTCGGAAGGGGTGCGGCCGCGGGCCGATCCGCTGTGGCCCGCGCTGCTGCCCCGGATGTTCGAGGCCGAAGGGGTCGGCAGGGTGCTGCGGCACGAGCGGATCGAACCCCTCTCGCCGTGGCTGCGCCGGCTGCGCAGACCCGACGACAGGCAGGTGCTGCTCGACGGGTGCGTGCGCCGCTTCCTGCGCGGCGGCACCGCCCAGGACCTGCGCTTCTTCGTCCGCCTGCACGAGCTGCTCGCCCCCGAGGAGGCGGAGGTGGCCGCGCGGGCCCGCGACTACCTGCGGCTGCTGCCCGCCGCGCCGGGGCCCGTCGCCGAGCTCGCGCTGCGTCACCTGCGGCGGCTGCCCCGGCACGAGCCCGGCCACGTGGCCGAGGCCGTCGAGGGGCTGGTGTTCAGGGCCGAGGCCGGTCTCGCCCGCACCGGCCTGACCTGGCTGGACCAGAGCGTACGGCAGGGCGCCGTCGAGCCGGACGAGATCGCCGCGGCGCTCGGCACCGCCTTCCACCACAGCTCCTACGAGGTGCAGGGCCGCGCCGCCCAGCTCGCGCTCAAACACGCCGGGCGGTTCGGGCCGCTGGGCGCCGAGCAGGTCAGACAGGCGCTCCCGGCCCTGCCGCCCGCGCTGGGCCACCGGGTGGCGGCGGGCTTCGGCGCACCGGCCGCCGCCGAGGAACCGGCCACCGGCTGACCGCGCCCGGAAAGGCGGGCGACGCCTTCGAAGACGCTGGCCGACGAAGGAGGGCGACGCCTCCGAAGAAGCGGCCGAAGTGCACCGTGGGAGGCCGGTGACGCCTCCGCGTAGACGGCCGACCGCGCCGTGGGAGACGGGCGACGCCTCACAGAAACGGCCGACCGCGCCCGGCGAGGCGAGCGAGGCCTTCGCAGGGACGGCTGACGGCCCGTGGGAGGCCGGTGACGCCTGCGAAGAGACGGCTGAAGGCGCGGGGGGGCCGGTGACGCCTCCGAAGAGACGGCTGAAGGCGCGGTGGGGCGGGTGACGCCTGTGAAGAGGGCCGGCGCGCTACGGGAGGCGGGCGACGGCGCCGAGCAGGCCCGGCTTGTCGAAGTCGGCCGCGACGCCGGGCCGCGAGGGGCGCCAGGCGTCGATCGGCACCACACCGGGCTCCAACAGGTCGAGGCCCGTGAAGAGAGCGCCGACCTGCTCGGTCGTGCGGGGCGTGATGGATCCGGGGGTGGCCGAGCGGTACACCGACCGGCCGTTCCTGATCGTCTCGCCCGTCAGGTCGCCCGCGTAGCTGTGCGACAGCGCCAGATGGCTGCCGGAGACCAGCGGGGCGCGCAGCCGGGCGACGATCTCGGCCGCCTCCCTGTCGCCGGGGACGAAGTGGAGGATGGCGAACAGCAGCACGGCCACCGGGCGGCTGAAGTCGATGTGGGCGCGGACCCAGGGATCCTCGAGGATCGAGGCGGGATCGCGCAGGTCCGCCCGCACCACGATCGTCCGCGGGGTCTCGGCGAGCAGCGCCCTGGCGTGCACCAGCACGATCGGATCGTTGTCGACGTAGACGATCCTGGAGTCGGGCGCGGCCTCCAGCGCGACCTCGTGGACGTTCTGCCTGGTCGGCAGCCCGGCGCCGATGTCGATGAACTGCCGCACACCCGCCGCGGCCAGCACGCGCACGACCCTGATGAGGAAGTCGCGGTTGTCGCGGGCGATCCGGGTGATGCTCGGCACGAGCTCGATGATCTTCTCGGCGGCTGCCCTGTCGGCGGGGAAGTTGTCCTTGCCGCCCAGGTAGTAGTCGTACATGCGAGCCACGCTCGGCGTGCTGGGATCGATCACCGCCGGCGGCTGTCCGTCGCGCTCCACGCCCTCGCCCTTCCTCTGTTGCTGAGGATCGTAACGGCACAGCAGCCCCGGAGAGATCAGCTTCAGGGACATTTCCTGATACCGGATGATCGGCCACGGGGCTGATCGCGCGCTACCGGCCGAGCGTCCTGACCGCGGGCACCACCTGACAGCAGCTCACCGGCCCAGCGTCCTGACCGCGGGCACCACCTGACAGCAGCTCACCGGCCCAGCGTCCTGACCGCGGGCACCACCTGACAGCAGCTCACCGGCCGAGCGCGTCCAGCAGCGTGGTGAGCGTCGGCCCGAGCGGGGCGTCGAGCCGTACCCGGGCGTCCGCGTCGCCCCTCGTCGGGCCCTGGTTGATGATCGCGACGGGGACGGCGTGCTCGACGGCCCGCCGGACGAACCGGTAGCCGGACATCACGGTCAGCGAGGAGCCGAGGACCAGCAGCAGGCCCGCGCTCTCGGTCAGCTCGAAGCAGTCGGCGACGCGCGGTCGCGGCACGTTCTCGCCGAAGAAGATCACGTCCGGCTTGAGCACGCCGCCGCAGGCGGCACAGTCGACGATCGTGAACGAGTCGATGCTGTCGGCGGCGAGCACCGCGTCGCCGTCCGGGTTGATCGTGCCCGTCACGCCGTCGTCCCAGCCGGGGTTGGCAGCGCTCAGCCGTTGGTGAAGCCGCTCGCGCGGGGTGCGCTCGCCGCACGCCAGGCACCGCACGCGGTGGAGGCTGCCGTGCAACTCGACCACCTGGCTCGCCCCCGCGGCCTGGTGCAGGCCGTCGACGTTCTGCGTGATGATGCCGGCGACCAGCCCGCGGGCCTGCAGCGCGGCGACGGCGCGATGACCCGCGTTGGAGGTCGCGTGGGCGATGTGCCGCCAGCCCACGTGGCTGCGGGCCCAGTAGCGCCGGCGGGCGGCCGCGCTGCCGACGAACGTCTGGTAGGTCATCGGCTCGGCCTTGCGCGTCCGTCCCGTCTCGCCGCGGTAGTCGGGGATGCCCGACTCCGTGGACAGTCCCGCTCCGCTCAGGATCACGACGCCGCCGTCGCCGACCAGTTCGACCAGTCTGTCGAAGGAGCGGAGCGCCGACCCGTTCTGCACCACCTGCGTCACGCCTCCATAGTGCCCCACGCCGAGGCGGGCTCCAGCCCCCATCGCCGTCCCGGCTCGGCAAGAGCGGGCCGTACCGGGCCGACGAGAGCGAGTCGGGCCGGGCCGGGGGCGGACCGGGGGGCGGACCGGACGGGCCGCCCTCGCAGGCGCGGGCCGGCGCCGTGCCGCGACGGCACATGCTTCGTGAAAGCATTCCGGGCCGTCGGGCAAACAGGGGTGACCGCCGTTCCTGACCGGATGGAGACCAGTGCGTGAGCCAGACACCGATACCGACGGGACAGTCGGCATGAGCGTTTCCGCCCGTCTGCGGACCGACCTCGATCGCGTCTTCGACGCGCATTTCGCCGAGATCCACCGCTACATCGCCCGGAGGCTGTCCGTGGACGCCGCCGACGACCTGGCGGCCGAGGTCTTCCTCGTCGCCGTCCGAGGAGGGTACGACTCCTCGCGCGGCGAGGTCAGGCCCTGGCTGTACGGCATCGCCACCAACCTCATCTCCCGGCACCGCCGTACCGAGATCCGCAGGTGGAAGGCGCTCAGCCGGACAGCCGAACGCGAGGCGGAGGACCACGAGGACGCGACGCTGACCCGTGTCGCGGCCGGAGAGCTCACCGGCAGGCTCGCGGGGGCGCTTGCCGGCCTGAACCGCGGAGACAGGGACGTGGTGCTGCTGGTGGCGTTGGGCGGGCTGACCCATCTGGAGGTGGCCGCCGCGCTGGAGATCCCCTACGGCACCGTCGCGTCCCGGCTCAACCGGGCGCGCAAGCAGCTTCGCAAGGCACTGGGCGACATCAACCCGCTGAAGGAGGCGCACGATGGATGAGGTCACGCTGCTCGCCCAGGCGATCCCGGACGTGCCGCAG
The DNA here is from genome assembly GCF_053605785.1 of Nonomuraea sp. NPDC003754. Taxonomy (NCBI): domain Bacteria; kingdom Bacillati; phylum Actinomycetota; class Actinomycetes; order Streptosporangiales; family Streptosporangiaceae; genus Nonomuraea; species Nonomuraea sp. NPDC003754. Next base: position 23,348 of record NZ_JBSGJX010000037.1, on the reverse strand, counting down.
CCCTCGGCCGAGACCGTGGCCAGGGCTCGGGCGCGGCTGGCCGCTCTCGATGACCCGGTTCGACGGCCCCGCCCGCTCCGGCGCTGGGCCTGGACGGCGGGCGCCGGCGTCGCCACCATCGCGGTCGTCACGGCGGTGATCATGCTGGTGTCGCACCTGGGCGGCGTTCCGGAGCCGGCACCGCAGCCCGCGGCCCCTCCAGCGTTCCAGCAGGCACCACGCGTCCACCAGGGCCTGCACCGTCTCGCAGGGGCGAGGATGCCGCAGTCGGCGACGAAGACGACGCTCCGGTTCCGTCCCACGAGCGAGAGGATCGCGATTGTGCTCTTCTGCCAGAAGCCTGGCTCGATCTTCTTCAGCAACGAGGGTGGGAGCAGCGCCGGCGGTACGTGTGGTCCGGACGGCGCGCCCAGCATGCTGGCGGACAAGGCGCACGAGCCGGGCTGGCTCGGCCGCGACCACGAGATCACCTTCTGGGTCTTCCCACCCGACGCGCCCGTGGCGCGGGGGCGCAAGGCCTGCCCGCCCCAGGGCTCGTGCGACGGCGCGTACGAGCTGCCCGAACCGGAGACGGCCGACCGGCTGGCCGCCGAGCTGGGCAGCCGTCCCGGGGCCTGGTCGGTGGCGGCGTACGACGTCCAGGCCGCGCGGCCGCTCCATGACATCGCCGATCGGGTGGAGAAGCTCCCGGCACGGACGGGCGCCTACTGGCGGCGCACGCTGACCAACGGATCGTTGATCAGGGTGGGCGCGCCGGGGGCCGTCTACAGGCTCAAGGAGGAGGCGAGGTTCGACTGGTGGCAGCCGCGTGACCCCACCGGGCCGCTCATGACGGAGTCACGGCGGCTGTTCACGCGCCCGGCCACCGCGGCCGACGAGAGGGCCTGGCGGGCGGCCGGTTCGCCGGCGGAGGTCGAGCAGGCGTGCATGGGCGGAACCCCTGGCGAGGACTGCGTCCGGCTGAAGCTCAGCTCCGAGCCGTCCGCCTGCGAGTACACCCTCGGGGTCGACGCGAAGGGCCTGCTGCCCGACCGGCGGTTCGCCGGGCTCACCGTCGCGGAGGTGGAGCGCCTCCCGGCCGACCCGGCACGGCTGCGCGATCGCCTGCGGACGCTCTACGACCGCAGGACCGGTAGGTCTTTCGAGGACGCGCTGCCCATGGCGGCCTCCCTGCTGAACCTTCCGCTCAAGCCGGGCACCAGAGCGGCGCTGCTTCACCTCCTGGCCGATCTGCCGACCACCCGGGTGCGGGGACAGGCCACCGACCCGCTGGGACGCCCCGGGATCAGGGTCTCCTTCTGGGACGGCAAGGGCATGTCCTATCCGGGAGGTGAGGAGGTGCCGACCGAGTTCCAGCAGATCCTCGACCCGGAGACCGGCCGGATCCTCGCGGAGGTGACGGTCCTGCTGGAGGCTCGCGAAGGACTGCCGAAGGGAACGGTGCTGCACTACACGGCGCATGCCTCCGGCGACGGGTGGACCGACGAGCGGCCCGAGGAACCGGCGGACTGCGCCAAGAAGCGGAGGTGACCGGGGGGACCTCCCCCCCGGCGCGGCGTCGTCGGAGAGGGCTCGCATCGGCGTCTCGGCAAACCACGCAAGGACGGGCCCATGTTCGACGCCCTATCGATCTCAGCGACCTGCCCGGCCGGCGGCCCGCCGCCGGCACAGCGCATCCCGCCAGCCGGCAGTAACGGCACCAGCCGTTCCCACTCGACGTTCGTCAGATCGCCACGACCCATATGCCAAGAGTCACAAGACCAGCGCTCACCGTCAGGAGATCTAAGAAACAGCTTCAAGACCGTGTATCGAAAGTGGATCAATAGGGTTGGGCCGTGATGGGTGTCGCGCCAGGGCTGAGGAGGTCGCCATGTTGTTCGGGTCGCGGACCGGATTCGGTTTGGAGTTCCACGTCGAACAGGACCCGGGACTGCTGTGCGTCGACGTCTTCGTCGGAGGGCTCCATGTGAACACGTGGGACAACGCGTTCTATCCGCCACTACTGGTCAAGAAGCTCCAGGACGAGCTCAGCCGCTTTCGCACGCCGACTGCGCCGCCGGTGGGGTTCACCTCGCCGTCTGAGTCCTTCCGCATTGCCGAGAGCTGGATGTACGACGACGCCAGTACCGGGGCCTCACCTGGGGCCGAGGCGGCACTCGCACAGTGTGTGTTCCTGGAGTGGGGTGAGTGCACCGACGCGGTGACAGCGTTCGCGTTCCCTGACGGGGACCGGGTGCACCTCGCCTGTCGGGTACGCGCTGGAGGCGGTCCCGCGTGGGGCACCGAGGCCCGGCGTGAGCCAACGGTGGTGTCGCTGAGCCGGACGTTGCTCGTCGAGACGCTGGAGGGCGGCCTCGTCATCGCCGAACGCGAGTGGTCTGCCCGGCTCGCCGCGATTATGGCCTGCAGTGACACATGTGACGGTGAGGACGTGTCCAGCGTGCGTTCTCCATAGTACTTCAGCCGTAGATCGGGATCATATTGGGGCCGCCGTCGGCCGGTTGTTGTGGCTTGCTTGGGAGCGGTCCCGGTGGGAGTGGCTGCGCCGCCGCTTGTCAGGGCGGCCGGAGTCTGTTGGGAGGGGTGCAGGGTGGCGGGGTCGGTTTCGAGGCTGGCGGCGGCAACGCCGGACGATGTGATGCGGGCGCGCGCCGAGACGGCGATGAGCCTTCCAGCTCCGCTGGTGGCACTGTGGAGCGTGAGGGACGGCCTTCACACAGAGTCCGGTGCCGCGGTGTACTCGGCAGGGGACATCGGTGAACGCAACGCCACTTACGAAGTCGCGCAGTATGCACCAGGATTCCTCCTCGTCGGCGATGACAGTGGTGGCCGCGGATTCCTCCTGCGTGCCGATGACCCGGACTCGGCCGTGTTCTCCTCCGGTCTGTGCGACCTGGAGCCTGCGGACTTCGACGTCGTGTCCGCGGACTTCGCGTCCTGGATCGAATCGCTTGGTCCTGCCCCTTCCTGCTGACAAAGGGGTTGATCGACGGCATACGGTTCCGGGTCCGCACCGGCATCCCGTGGCGGGACATGCCTGAGGAGTATGGGCCGTGGGGTCAGGTGTACGACTTGTCCCGGCGCCGGCAGCGGGACGGCACCTTGGCATCGCATTTTCGAGCAGCTTCAGGCCCGTGCAGACGCTCAGGATCTGATCACCTGGACAAGGCCGACCAGGCCCGCAACCGCAAGAAACTCGGATCCAGGGGCGGTCGTCCGCCGAAGTTCGACCGGAGGATTACAAGGCTCGGCAGGCGGTGGAGTGCGGCATCAACCGCCTCAAAAGGCGCCGTGCCGTGGCCACCAGATACGACAAGCTCGCGGTCCGCTACGAGGCGACCGTCCTCGTAGCGGCCACCAACGAGTGGCTGTGACCGGCACATTCGCTTCGGCCGAGGGCGGGGAAAAGGCTTCGCGATGCGAGTGCACCGGATGGCAGGGTGCAACGCATGGCACCCCAGTACCAGATTCGCGCAGACTACGATGCTGACACGATCGTGGTCTACCAGGCATACGCGCCTGCCATAGCCGACGCAGCGCTGCGAGCGGGCCGCTTCGTCGCGCCGTTCTCATTCCACAGGATGACATGGATCAAGCCCTCATTCCTGTGGCTCATGCATCGCAGCAACTGGGCCCGCAAACCCGGTCAAGAGCGCGTTCTCGCCGTGCGGATGACCCGGCAGGGCTGGGAGGACGCTCTGTCCCAGGCCGTGCTCACGACCGCGGATCCGGCAGCTGTGACCCAGGCAGCCGTACATGTCCAGTGGGACCCGGAACGCTCGTTGCGCGGAGCGGCACTGAACCACTACAGCATCCAGGTCGGCATCGGCCGCAATCTGATCCGCACATTCACCGACGACTGGATCGTCAGCCTCACCGACCTCACCCCCCAGGTCCGCAAGGCCGCGGTATTGACACAAACCGGGCACGCTGCCAAAGCCCAGCGGCTGTTCCCCGCAGAGCGGGTGTATCCACTGCCACGGCCGCTGGAAAACCTCCTTTCCCCGGGTAGGTGACGGCCGGCCGGCGAGGGACACGTTGCCCGCGCCTGAGACACTACGAGTCCTTTCGCAACAGGCCCTAGCTTGCGAAATGCCACAGATGCCGGTCGGCGGGACCAGCCTTGCCGGCAGTCCAGGACGCCGCCGCCCCGGCCCCCGCCTGCCGGCCGCCCTCCGCCTGACCCACCCGTGCCCGACACCACCCCGGCCCACCGGGACACCTCAGTCGCCGGCCAGCGCGGCGGTGGCGTCGCGGCCGGCGCCGGTGGCGCGGCGCAGGAAGCCGACCAGCAGGTCCAGCTCGGCTTCGGTGTATTCCGCGCAGATCTCGTCCATCGCGTGGTTCATGCCGGAGTAGAGCCGGAACAGCTCCGCGTTACGCTCGGGCAGCGCCTTGATCAGCACGGCGCGGCGATCGGCGGTGTCGCGCTCGCGGGCCACCCACCCCGCCCTCTCCAGCCGGTCCAGGATGCCGGTCAGCGTGGCGGGATGCAGCCCCGCCTGCCGTGCCAAGGCCGTCGGACTGATCGGCCCGCACCTCCCGATGAGGTCGAGGCAGTCAAGATCCACGTCCTTCAGCTCCGCCCGCGCGCTCACCTGCCGGTCGAGCAGGGACAGCTGGCCGCGCAGCTCGCGCAGCGCCTCCTTGATCGCCACCATGGCCCGCCTGCGGCGGCGCGCGTCATCCACATGCCCAGATGTGACGGAACTCATATCATATGACTTTCAAATTAGATGCTATGGTTTCCATACTATACGGCATACGAAAGGATTTGACATGATCCTCGTCACCGGAGCCACAGGCACCATCGGCCGCCCCCTCGTCGACCTGCTCACCGGCGCGAAGGCCAAGGTCCGCGCCGTCACCCGCACCACCGGGCCCACGTCCCTGCCTGCCACGGCCGAGGTGGTGACCGGCGACCCGGCACAACCCGGCACCCTCGCCCGCCACCTCGACGGGGTCACCGCGCTGTTCCTCCACCCGCGGGCCGCGGGCGACGCGGCGGCGGAGCTCGTCGCGCTGGCCAAGGAGCACGGGGTGCGGCGCGTGGTGGCACTGTCGGCCATCAACATCGACGAGCCTCTCGACCACCAGCCGTCGCGTTTCCGCGGCGACCGCAACAAGGAGACGGAGGATGCGGCCGTCGCCGGCGGCCTGGAGTGGACGAGCCTGCGCGCGTCGAGCTTCGCGGGCAACGCCCTGACCAGTTGGGGCGGCCAGATCACGGCGGGCGACGTGGTCCGCGGCCCGTACGCAGGCTTCGCCGAGACGCCGATCCACGAGCACGACATCGCGGCGGTGGCGGCCCACGCCCTGCTGACCGACGACCTGGTGAACCGGCGCACGTACCTGACCGGGCCGCAAGCGCTCACCCACACGGACATGGTGGAGATCATCGGCGAGGCCATCGGCAGGCCGCTGACCTACATGGAGATCCCGCCGGAGGCCGCAGCCCAGGGACTGATCGCCCGCGGCCTGCCCGAGCCCTTCGTCACGGCGCTCATGGCACGGTACGCCCGGGACCTGGCCAGGCCGACCCGCCCCACGGGCGACGTGGAGAAGATCCTCGGTCGTCCGGCTCGCACCTTCGCCGCCTGGGCCGAAGAGCACGCATCGGAGTTCGGGGGCTGAAAACCACGGACAGGAATCGCTGATGACCTGCTGCACACCGTGCTCCGTCGCCGCGCCACCGGCGAATCCGTCGAAGCCATCCAGCCGGACCTGATCATCCCCACAGGCAAACGCACGGGCCGCCCGCCCGAGCCCGGCTGGCATCTACCGGGCGCTCGCCGAGCATGAGAAGCAAGCAGGTCGCGCAGATCCGTCTCGGATTCGATCTCCGCGCAGCTCATGTGATCTCCCTTCGGGGTTGACCCCATCTGGTCAGGGGATCAGATCCAACATCTGATGAGGTTCCTCCAGGGCACGGCTGACCTGGTCGCCCCTGACGCCCTTCAGGCCAGGGCCTGGCCGTACTTCCGCGTCCTCGACTGGGACGCGCACACCGCAATGGGAGCAGAACGAGACCTGATCCAGCAGGGTGCCGCATGTCTGGTGGAAGAAGAGCCGGGACGGGCCGGCCTCGGCCAGGTGCCGCCCACCCCATTGAGCCAGGGCGAGCAGCGGGACCCAGAGTTCGCGGCCCATCGGGGTCAGCACGTACTCCTCGCGCGGCGGAGATTCCTGATAGCGGCGTTTGTCCAGGATGCCGGCCGCGACCAGCGCGGTCAGCCGCTGCGACAGCACCGCCCTGGGGATGTCAAGGTGAGCCAGGAAGTCGCCGTAGCGGCGCACGCCGTACATCGCGTCACGGATCACGAGCAACGTCCAACGCTCGCCGACCACTTCCAACGCCTTGGCCAGCGAGCAGTCCTGGCCTTCGTAGTTCTTGCCGAGCGCCATGGGCTCATTTTAGTTCATTGAATGAACCGTGCTAGCGTGCGACCGCATGAGTTCAATGACCGAACCGACATTGCGGCGGGGGACACTCACTGTGGCGTCCATGGCGCCCCTGCTCGTGCTGACCAACTACACGGTGCCGATGGTCACCCTCCCCCAGACCGCACGGGCTCTGGGCGCGGGAGCCACGGGACCGGTATGGATGCTGGGCGGGATCGCCTTGGGGCTGTCGGCGCTCCTGCTGGTCTCCGGCGGACTGGCCGACGACCACGGACGCAAGCGGGTGCTGGTGATGGGGACGGCCGTGCTCGCCGCGGCCAGCGTGCTCGCCGCCCTGAGTACGGCGGTGCCGATGTTCGTGGCGGCCAGGGTGGTGCAGGGTGGCGCGAGCGCGGCGATGCTGGCGGCCAGTTTGGGCCTGGTGGGCCACGCCTACCCTTCGGGGGTCGAGCGGGTCTGGGCGACAGGACGCTACGGGGCGATGATCGGGCTCGGCACCGCGGTGGGGCCGCTGGTGTCGGGGCTGCTGGCCGTGGCGGCGAGCTGGCGGATTGTCTACTGGCTGATGGCGGCCTGCGCCCTGGCGCTCACTGTGATCTCGGCGCGCGCGTTGGAGGAGTCACGCTCAGCCGAGCCGCGTCGCTTCGACGTGCCCGGGGTGATCCTGCTCGGTTCGGGGGTGGCCACGCTGCTCGCCGGGGTGACCGAGGGACGGCTCGGCTGGTCGCGCCCGACCGCGCTCGGGGCGATCGCGGCGGCGGTCGCGCTGGTTGCCTGCTTCGTGCGGGTGGAGCGGCGGCGTGCGGATCCACTCATCGATCTCGACCTGTTCAAGCGACCACCGTTCCTGGTGGCGACGGGTGGTGCGCTGGTCGTGGGCGCGGCGGTGGTGGGTTTGATGGGCTATCTGCCGACCGTCCTCCAGGCCGCGCACGGTCTGACGCCCCTGCACACGGCGCTGCTTCTCTGCCTCTGGTCGGGGTTGTCCTTCGTTTCCGCCCTGCTGACCAAGCGGATACGGCTGGCCACCCGGTCACGTCTGGCACTCGGCATGGCTCTGACAGCACTGGGGTTCTCCGGGCTGCTCGGCGTGGGGTCGGCGTTCTCCGGTGGCCTCGTGCTGGCCGGGCTCGCGGTCAGCGGGGTCGGGGCCGGGCTGACCAACGCCTCGATCACACAGCTGGCGGTCGAGAGCGTGCCCTCCCACCGGGTTAGCATGGGCTCCGGCGCCAACAACACCGCGCGCTACGTCGGCTCATCCCTGGGGACTGGCGGCGTGGCGCTGGCCATCGGCGCGTTCGGATGGGGCGCGGGGATGACGGTGGCGGTGGCCACCTGCATCGCGCTGACCGCCGTGATGGCGGTGGTGGCGCTGCGCAAGACCGGCTGAGGCCAGGGCGTCAACAGAGCGCCTGACCCGAGAGATCCGCACCACTCGCCGGCCTGGAAGCCCGCCATCCGTCTCCGCGACGAACTCGTGGGCCTGCTCGTCGAGTCCGCCGAAGTCCGACTCCTGGCCGGCATCCTCGCCGCGGCTGAAGCGGCGCACCACCTCCGCCGGATCGAGCCCGCGGAAGAAGGCCACGCTGAAGATCACGCCCAGCGGGCCGCCGCCCTCGCTCTCTCGGACACGTTGAGCCACTGGAACGGGGCCAAGGGATCAGTTGCCGTCACGCGGGCCATGCTGGCAGGCCATACCGACAATAGGCCGAGATCGGCAGCCACCCCGAAGAGGGGAGGCAGCCGATTTCGACGGATTGGAGGAGCGTAACGACGCATGGACGTGATGACGCCCTTCGATTCATGACGTGGAGGTTGGAGCCGTGGATCGCGCACGTGGGAGCGGCAGGTGGAACAGGTGGGGGAGCCGGCGCAGGGCTTGCCGGTCGCCGGAGGCTGAGGCGGCGCCGCTGCTGATCGCTTCATCGAGGCTCGACCTGCTGGCGGCGATGTCGCGGAAAGTCTCCCTGCTGGTTGTGATGATCACGTCAGGGTGCTGGGCCGGGCCGTGCACGGTTTCGATGGTGCCGTCGTCGATGCGGGCGTGGAAGACTTCCTCCTCCACGCGGAACTCGTACAGCGCCCGCAGGCCGGTGGCGGCCTCGGCGTCGAAGCATGCCTTCAGGCCGAGCACCGCCCAGCCGGGGTGGAAGTTCTCCTGGTCGCGGGGTTCGTCCATCGCCCAGGTCTGCCCCCACCGGGCCAGGGCCAGCACCACCGGCTCGAGGCCCTCACCCGCCGGGGTGAGGGCGTAGGCGGGGGTCCGAGCCGGCGGCGGGAGCGTGACCTTGTGGATCAGCCCTTCGCGTTCCAGATACTTCATCCGTGCTGCCAGCAGCCCGGTGCCCAGGCCGCGCAGGCTGTGTTGCAGGTCGCCGAAGCGTTTGGGCCCGGTCAGGAGTTCACGGATCAGCAGCAGCGTCCAGCGCTCACCGACGAGGTCGAGGGTGCGCGCGGTGGCGCAGTACTGGTTGTAGGTGCGCTGTTCCACTTCAATATTCTAATCCTCCAGCTTCTCGTTGTTGAAATGGAACGCCTGGGAGTCGAGGAGGAGCTTGGCCAGGGCCGCGGGATGGGTGAGCATCACGTTGTGCGGGGCGTCCATGGCGATGGTCCGGTACCCGATCGCCGCGGCGAACCGGTCGAAGGGGTAGGCCTGCGGCCGGCAGTAGATGGCCGTGCCGGGGATCTGGTCGACGGCTCCGCTCAGCCGGGTCGCGTCGATGAAGGTGCGCAGAGGTTGTGGGCGCAGGCGTGGGGCGAGCCAGCGCGTGTCGTCGGGGTCGGTGATGCCGTATCTCGCCGGGGGTGGGGCGGGGATGTGACGGCCGTCCGCGCTCGTCCGGGCGGCGGCGCGGATCGCGTTGACGAAGGCGTCGGAGGCCAGGCTGAACATGCTGGCGCCGTCGCCGCCCGCCCAGCCGTCGATCAGGATGACCTGCTTCACCATGTCGGGTCGCAGGTCGGCGGCCTGCCGGACGATCAGGCCCGCGTAGCTGTGTCCGACCAGCACCACGTCGTCAACGGCGGTCGTGGCGCCGTCCAGGCAGGTGAGGACCTCGTCGACGTGGACGTCCAGGCCGACGTCGCCTTCCAGGGTGAGGGAGGGGGTCAGGGTGCGCGCCCCTGCCTGGTGCAGGTGCGGGGTGAGGCGCTCCCAGGCGGAGGGACCGTGCCAGGCGCCGTGTACGAGAACGAAGGTGGTCATGCTGTTCCTTTCGGGCGAAGCAGGGGCAGGACGTGGCCAGCGAAGTTCTCCAGGGCCGCGTGGTGGTCGTCGGCGGCCAGGCGGATCACCACATGGCGAGCGCCGGCCTCGGCGTAGGAGGTGAGCCAGTCGGCGGCCGCGCGGGCCGTACCGGCGAACAGGGCTTGGACGGCCTCGACGGCCTCCAGGGGGGCGTTGTAGTAGCGCTCGACGCTCTCGCGCAGGCGCCGGCGCGCCCGCTCGGGGTCCTCATCCAGGCACAGGGTCGCGTACAGGCCGGGAGTGACCGCCCGAGCCGCGCTCTGCCGGATGGCCGCCCGCTCGCGGGCGTAGATCTGGGCCTGGGGCGGGTAGGGCAGCCAGCCGTCGGCGAGGCCGGCCACGCGCCGCAGCGCCGCCTCCGGCCAGCCAGATCGGCGGGCCTGCTGGATGAGCGGGCGCGGGAGCCAGGGTCACAGCGTGAAAGTCGAAGTGCCGGCCGGTGAAGGCGACCTCCTGGCCGCTCCACAGGAGACGCATCGCCTCGATCGATTCCTCCAGCCGGCTGATGCGGCGCTCAAAGGCGACACCGATCGCGGTGAACTGAGCTTCGGTGCCGGGGCTCGGAAATCCGCCGCCCATGCCGACGATCAGGCGCCCGCCGGCGAGCCTGTCCAAGGTGGCGAGTTGGTGCGCCAGCAGGATCGGATGACGGAGCGTGGGCAGCAGTACGGCAGTGCCGAGCGTGATGCGCCGGGTGACGACGGCCACGGCCGACAACAGGAGCAAGGGGTCGGCGCGGGGCCGGGTGAGAGGGCTGTCGCCGGCCCACACGGAGTCGAAACCGAGCGCTTCGGCACGCCGTGCCTGTTCGACCAACTGCTCCACGTCGTGATCGCCGCGTACGGCTTGATCGCGCGTCGGTAACAGGTAGCCGACCTTCAGTGAGGCCATGTGATCCCTCTCGTCGATGACAGCTTCCCGGATCATAATCATTGACTTCCTGTTTTTGAAGTTTATGATTCTTTTTCCAGAAGCACACGCGCGAAGGAGGTCATCATGACGAACGCCCTTTACACCGCACAGGCCCACGTCGTCGGAGACCGGGCCGACGGTCACGGACGCACTGCCGACGGCAGGCTGGAGGTTGACCTCAGGCAGCCCAAGGAACTGGGCGGGGACGGCGAAGGGGTGAACCCCGAGCAACTGTTCGCCATCGGCTACGCCGCCTGTTTCGCCGCCTCACTTGCCCTGGTGGGCCAGCGCAAGCACCTACGCGCCGACGACGCGGCAATCGACTCGAAGGTCATGCTCATCCCCGCCGGCGACGGCGGCTTCAAGCTGGGCGTCGAACTGGAGATCAGCCTGCCGTCCATCGCCGACCCCACCCAGGCCGTCGACCTGGTCCGGGTGGCGCATCAGGTCTGCCCGTACTCCAATGCCACGCGCGGCAACATCGAAGTGGCGTTGGTCGTCAACGGCACACGGCTGTGACAGATCGCCGCGTGCCGGGCACCCTCACGAGATGAAGGTCCCCCGGCATGCGGCGTGCACCGGTGGGCTCACTCACTAGTCCCCCACCATGATGGCCACGCGCACCGTACGGGCCACCATCGCATTCACCACAGCAATCGACGCTGACCAGGGGTAACGCACTTCGCGTGCACCTGGTGACAGCTTCGACGCCATGCCGAGAAGGAAGCCCTCGATGTGCCGGCCCTCGAGATGGAGCTCATCGAACCCGCCGACGCATAAGACAGAGCTGTACCTGATCATCGTGATCGGCCTACGTGGCGGCTGGGGACTTCCCGGGCGACGGGCCGCGCGAGATCCTGGCCCTGCTCAACCGGGACGCGACCGTCCCCGAGGCGATCCTGAGCGCCGCCGCCACTTCGTCGTAGCCCAGTCCGCCGTACGCGATGAGGAGCACCACGTCGCGCTCCGTCGTCCATGACACGCGCAGTGTGATCACAAAAGCCGTATCCGCTTCCGAGAACGGGGGCTTCCCGGAAACCCGGTGATCTGCGCAGACCTGCCTACCTTGGGGCTGGGGACATGTTCGGGACGAGGAAGCCTAACGGGACGGCCCTCCAGCGCAGCTCAGGCAGGGTTCCACAAATCCGACCACGAATGAGGAGGATCACAACGTCGCGTGAGCGGTGGGTTGCCAGGCGCGACGCACAACGACACTCTGAACTGAAGTCAGAACCACGATGGCCACAACAGACGCAGCCAGGGCTGCGAGGGGGTCACCCATGGAACTTCTGCTGGGCATAGCGGTTGTCATCGCGATCATCTACCTGATCGGCTCGGACGGGGACAGCGAAGAGCATCCCGGCTGGCGAGGGATTCCGAAGCCGAGCTTCGACGACAAGAACCCGCCGTTTGGAGTCGACAGGAAGTCCTGGAAGCGGAGGCAGCGGATGAATGAGCGGATGCATCGGGAGATCAGGAAACAGCCCCCGTACGACCCCTGACCAGGTCGCTAGGGTCTAGGGCCGTGTTCCAGAACCCTGTCGCGCGCGCCGGATTGTCTGTACACGGACCTACGCTCTTCCCCATGCCGATATCCGCCATCCCCGCGTCCCTGTCCTTTGCCGATGCCGATGCCCGCCTGGGCGGCGCATTGTCCGCCGTGTTCGAGGGTGCGGGAGCGTCGCCCGGCTACGACGAGGTGCTGTTCTTCGACGGCGACCTCACCCTCGACGGGAATTTCCTGGACGCCATCAACGAACTGCGCGGCGGCGACGCCGAGGGCAACGTCGAGTTGATCGTGGTCACCGGCGATCTGACGGTCAACGGCCCGATCGCGCTCTATGAGGACCGGCCCGGCCTGTACGTCGGCGGTCACACCGAGGCCGAGACCCTGGAAGGCGGCGAAGCGGAGATCTACATCCACGACGGCGCCTTCACCCACCTGGTCTACGGCTGGTACAACCACGGCTCTTTGCGGACCGGGATCGTCGATACCCCTTGGGTGATCGACTACGACCACGCCATGGACGTGTACGCCCCCGGCGGGCGCTGGGTGAACAATTACGACGATGACGACGACGCCGACTTCGCCGTCGGGGACAGCCTCGTCGAGGCGTTCGTGCCCGAGGTCGTCGACGCGGAGGACCGCTGCCTGGACGTCGACGAGTTCCTGGACCGGCTGCGGGCCGGGCTGCCGGTCCTGCGGCCAGGAGCCCGGACGGCGGCCGAGTCGGCGAGTGATCACGTGTCCCGGTCTCTGGCCGACCGGGCAGAGCACCTCGACCTGACCGGGCGCAAACTCCAGGCGTTCCCCGCCGAGGTGCTCCAGATGCCGTGGCTGCGCACCCTGATCCTGGACGGCAACCTGATCGACGAGCTGCCCGAGACGCTCGGGACGCTCACCCGGCTGGAGCACCTGTCGGTGCGCGAGTGCGGGCTGACCGCCCTGCCCGAGTCGATCGGCGACCTGGCCGCGCTACGAGTGCTGCGGGTCGCCGGCAACAAGGTCGGGTTCACCCTGCCGGCCGGTGTTGGCCGGCTCACCGCCCTGGAGGAACTCGACATCTCCCGACTGTCCGTCCCCTCCGGCGCGGTGACCTGGCCGAGGGCGAACCCGCCCGAGGTGACGCGGTTCGTCCTGCCGGACACCTTCGGCGGCCTGGTCGCGCTGCGGCAGCTGATCGCCGACGGAACCAACGTCGTGTTCCCCGACTCCGCGCACGGCCTGACCAGCATCGAGGAGGTGTCCATGTCCGGCGGCAGCTACCTGTACCTGCGGACTTTCCCCGAGGCCGTCACCACCTTCCCGAACCTGCGCCGGCTCGACCTGAGCCATAACTTCTTCGACACCGTCCCCGACAGCCTGCTTCGGCTGACCCGGCTCGAAGACCTCGACCTCGGCGGCAGCCTCAGCCTGGTGCGCGACCCGCTGCCGGATCTCGGCCGCCTGCCCGCCCTGCGGGTCCTCGGCCTCAGCGGGTGGCGCACCTGGCACGCTCTCGTCCGCGAGCCGGCGCACATCTTCCTGCGGGAGCTGTTCGGCATGGCGCTGACCGGGCTGGAAGAGCTCCGGATCGACCGGTGGCACGAGGACGGCGAGGGCCGCGAGCTCAAGCCCGAACACCTCGCCGGGATCGGGACGTTCCGCCGACTGCGGACCATCGACCTGTCCTTCAACAAGCTCAAAGACCTGCCGGCCGAGTTCGACGCGCTCCCCGACTTGGCGGCGGTCGACCTCGGATACAACCTGCTCCCCGAGGAGGTCCGCGACCGGATCACCGCCGCGCACCCGACCGCCGAGATCGACTTCGGGTCCTAGGGCGTTTTAAACCCTGTCGTGGTGATCGCGCTATACCGGGATGATCTCGGTGTGGCGCGAGGGGACTTGAGTGATGCGCAGTGGGCGGTGCTGGAGCCGTTGTTGCCGGTGGCAGTGTCGGGACGGCCTGCGTTGTGCCAGCGCAGGCTGATCGACGGGGTCCGGTATCGAGTCCGCACCGGTCTGCCGTGGCGTGACCTGCCGGAGGAGTACGGGCCTCGGCAGACGGTCTACGGGCTGTTCCGGCGCTGGCAGCGCGAGGGCTGATGCCCGCCGGGACGGCGCGGCGCAGAAGGAGCCGCCTGGCGGGGTGCAGGCCGAGCCCGCCGATCACGGTCTGGGGCGGTCCCGTGGCGGGCTGACCAGCAAGATTCACCTTGCGTGTGAGCACGGTCAGCGGCTGCTCGCGCTGGTCGTCACCACGGGGCAGCGCGGGGACTCCCGGCAGTTCGTGCCGGTCCTGGAGGCAGATCCGGGTGCCCCGACTCGGTGCCGGCAGGCCGCGGTGCCGTCCGGATCGGGTGCGCGCGGACAAGGCGTACTGCTCGAAGGCCAATCGGGCCTACCTGCGCCGACGCGGGATCCGGGCCACGATCCCGGAGCGCCGTGACCAGATCGCCGGGCGCAAGCGTCGCGGCAGCTCTGGTGGCCGGCCGCCGGTGTTCGACAAGGAGGACTACAAGCTGCGCCAACGCGGTGGAGTGCGGGATCAACCGGCTCAAGCGATACCGCGCCGTTGCCACCAGGTATGACAAGCTCGCCGTCCGATTCGCCGCGGCTGTCACTATCGCCGCGCTGGCCGAGTGGCTGTGATCCCCAGCGGGCGCCTGCCATGCTGGTGGCCGCGCACTGCTTGAACCGCAAGGGATCCCGATGCCCGGCTGTATCGCCGACGCCGAGAACGGCGACAGCACCGCGAGCCCCTCCGAGGACGGGCTGTTCATGATGTTCCAGAAGCTGAACCACACCGACAACACTTTCGTCGTGGTTCAGCCCGACGGTGAAGAACAGGACTGGTTTGCCGCGGTGTCGCTGTTGGACGAAGGCGGCTACGAGGTCGAACTGCGAGACACGCGCTACCGCGAGAGGGAGGGCGCCGGACGGATCAACCCGTCAGGCGAGGAAGAACGCGGCCAGTGTGCGGGCGACCAGTGCGGGGTCGTTCTCCATCGGGATGTGACCGGCCTTGGGAACCCGCACCAGCGTGGTGTTCGGCACCTCATCGGCGAACCGCTGCGCGTAGCCGACCTTCTGGAAGGTGTCGTCCTCGCCCCACACCAGCAGCTTCGGCGCATCGGAGGCGACCAGAGCGGGCATGAGGTCGAAGGTGTAGCGGCTGTCGGCCGCGCCGGCCAGCGCCATCCAGGACCGACCCACTCGCCGATCACGCCACGGGTCGAGATAGTCGGCCATCTCCCCTTCGGAGACAGGCCGCGCCAAGGCGGTGGAAACGGCCACGCGCCGGGCGGCGAGCAACTCCTCCACGGTGGTGGCGGCGACCACGGCAGGATCGCGGTAGCGCGCCACGCCGGGCACCGGCCACGAGTCGTAGCTCACCGAATTGACCAACGCCAGCCGGGGAACCGCCAGCTCGCCGCCGGCCAGCAGCTGCTGGGCGATCGCACCGCCGATGTCATGCCCGGCCACCCCCGCCGGCGCGCCCATGCCCAGCGTCGCAGCGAACCGCGTCACCCAGGCGGCCAGCGCGGGCACGGTGGCCGTCTCCAGCGTCAGCTCCCCTTCCGAGCGGCCCAGGCCGGGGAGGTCGACGGCGACCGGCCGCAACCCGGCCGCGGCCAGGTCGTCGAGCACCGGCAGCCAGACCCGGCTCCAATACGTGCCGTGGAGCAGCAACACCTGCGGGCCGTGCTCGCCCGCCGTCAGATAGCTGGCCATGCGGCCGTCAACTTCGATCATCATGCGTGTGGACATGGCCATAACCATCAGGGAATGGGCCTACACGGGTCAAATACCACTTAGGGTATGGCCTCATGACATTGACGCAGCTCCGCGTGCTGATCGCGGTGGCCGAGCACGGCGGATTCACCGCGGCGGCGGACCTGATCGGCATGTCCCAGCCCGCTGTCAGCCGCGCGATCGCCAGCCTCGAACGCGAGCTCGGCGCCCCGCTGTTCGTCCGCCACGCGGACGGCATCGCGCTCACCGAAGCCGGACGGCGGGCCCATCTCCGCGCCCGCGAGGCGCTGCGCCACTTCGACCTGATCCGCGCGGAGGTGGCGGCCGCCGCCGGCGAGGTCACCGGGCCGCTACGCCTGGCCAGCCTGCCGAGCGCCACCGGCACCCTCATCGCCCACCTGCTGCGGGCCTTCACCGATCGCTACCCCCAGGTCCAGGTGCGCCTGTTCGAGGGGGCGGACCACGACGTCCGCGGCTGGCTGCAGGGGGGCGCGGCCGAGGTCGGCGTGGTCACGCTCCCGGCCCCCGGCCTGCACACGATCCCGCTCAGCACCCACGAGATGGTCGCCGTGGTTCCGGCCGGACATCACCTGGCCGGGCAGGAGACCATCCACATCGCCGACCTGACCGGACAGCCGTTCATCCTCACCACGGCAGGCTGTCGCCCACTCATCACCGATGCGGCACGCCAGGCCGATGCCCAGCTCGACATCGCCTACGAGGCCGGCGGCCAGTCGGCCATCCTCGAAATGGTGGCCGCGGGCCTGGGCGTCAGCATCGTGCCCACGCTCGGCCTGCCCGCCGAGCTCGCAGCAGTCGTGACCAGGCCGCTCGAACCCCGCCTCACCCGGACGCTGGCCCTGGCCGTCCTGTCACCGAGCGACTGCGGGCCTGCCGTACGGGCCTTCCTCGACCTGGCCGGTCACCGCTGATGGGGCGTTCCCGCGACCACCATGATCAGTCCCCGGTGACAGCCGTGCCTCTCCGTCGCCCGTGCCACGTCACCGATGCGGGCCTTCGCTCGCGCGGCGTCCAGCAACGCCCGATTCCAGGTGGAGCTGTCGGTCTTGCCGACGCCGCGCGGTAGCGTGCCGAACAGCTCGACGGCCTTGCCGGGGTCGCCGGCGACCATCGCGTTCTCGGTGCGGACGAGGGACGCGGTGAGCGGCCCGAACGAGTGTCCGGCGCTTCGCTTGTGCTCGTGCCCCATGCGGATGCCCGCCATGACGGCGAGGTTGGCGTACTCCTCTGGGTCACGCGCGGCGTTGGCGCGGACGGCCGCCGCGTGCTCACGTCCGGCCAAGCCGCGCGGAATCGCGAAAGGGGGCACCGGCCCACCTACAACTCACCCTGATGAATCGTGCAAAATGCACATTTATTTGGATGAGACGGAAGGACGGCCTGTGACCCCTCAGCTGAGGCTCGCCAGGACGCTCATCCTGATCTGCCTGGCCGTCCAGTTGGCCGTCAAGGTCAGCCAGCTGGTGCAGGCGTCGCTCCTGAAGGAGCAGGTCGCCCTGGTCCCTGGCCTGCTCATCGTCGTCGCCCTGGAAGCGCTGTTCGTCCCGATCGCGTTCCGCCGGGCGTCGCCCGCCACGGCCCGCTGGAACCTGGTGGCTCAGGCGCTGCTGGCCTCCTCCTTCTACCTGGTCCAGTCACCGTGGACGCCGGTGATGGCCATGCTCGTCGCCTCGCTCCTGCTCACGCTCAAGGCGAGAACGGCCTGGCCGCTGGTGGTCCTGATCCTCGCGGGCGAGTTCTCGGTCAGGGCCGCTTTCTATCCCGAGCTGGGCTCGCTCAGCTACTGGTCGGCGCTGGCGACACTCGGGCCCGGCGTCGGGCTGTACGCCGTCTGCTGGCTCCATGACCTGATCAGGCAGACGGACGCGGCCCGTGCCGAGATCGGCCAGTTGGAGGCGGCCCGCGAACGGCTGCGCGTGGCCCGCGACCTGTGCGACGCGCTGGGCGACAAGCTGTCGGCGCTCGTCCACCGCTTCGACCGCGCCGACCTCGTCGAGGTCGTGGGCGCCGCCCGCCAGGCACTGACCGACGTGCGATCCATCGCCGACGACCACCGGGACCGGACGCTGGCCGCCGAGCTGGAGGCGACGCGCTCCGTGCTCACGGCGGCCGGGGTGGACGCGGAGGTCACCACGCACCGGCCGCGGCTGCCCCTGCCGGTCGACGGCCTGCTGGCCAGGGTGCTGCGCAGGACCATGCTCGCCTGGCTGAGCACCGATCCGCCGGAGCGGGTCCTGGTCGAGCTCGAGGCCGACACACGGTTCGTCGTGCTGCGCGCCGGCCGTACGGGAGGGCGGGCCGCCGAGCTCGCCGAACCCAGCGAACCCAACGAACCCAACGAACCCAAGGAACTCGGTGAGCTCGGTGAGCTCGGTGAGCTCGGTGAGGAAGCGGCCGAGCTGGGCGGCTGCCTCACCTCCGGCGCCGGATGGACGGAGGTTCGCCTGCCCGTGACGCCGGTCAAGGCCGCGGCGTCCGGCCCGCTGGCGGGCGCGCCGTGGCTGGCCTGGTTCACTCTGGTGATCCTCGAGGTGGACACCCTGGGCAGCACCGTGGTCAACATGATCAGGCTCGGGTCGTCCTCGGCGTTCCAGGTCGTGACCGTGGCCGT
Organism: Nonomuraea sp. NPDC003754; assembly: GCF_053605785.1. Taxonomy (NCBI): domain Bacteria; kingdom Bacillati; phylum Actinomycetota; class Actinomycetes; order Streptosporangiales; family Streptosporangiaceae; genus Nonomuraea; species Nonomuraea sp. NPDC003754. Next base: position 4,916 of record NZ_JBSGJX010000037.1, on the reverse strand, counting down.
GTTCCTGCCCGTGGTGAGCGGCCTGCAGCTCTACAACGGCCTGCCCCGCCGTGGCGCCCGGCCGCGCGCCTGGCGCTGGACGCTGGGCGCGCAGATCGTGCTCATGGTCACGGCCATGGCGATCATCGGGCAGCGCGCCGGTTCCTATGTCGGCCTGACCGCGGGCACCACCTTGTTCCTGGTCCGCTCCGCCTGGGCCTGGGCGCTGGGCTTCGGTCCGCTCCTGGGTGGTGTGGCCCTCTGGATAGCCCAGACCGGCGTTCCCCTGTGGGGCGCCGAATACGCCATGGTCATGATCGGCTTCACCGCCATGGCCTACGGGCTGAGCACGCTGCCCCTCGCCGCCTTCCAGTTGGAGGAGGCCCGCCGCGACCTGGCCAGGATGGCCATGCTCCAGGAACGCCTGCGGGTCGCCCGCGACCTGCACGACCTGCTCGGCTTCCGGCTCTCCGCGATCGTGCTCAAGGGCGAGCTGCTCATCGCGGGCCCGGACTCGGCCGACCCCTCCGAGCTGCGCGAACTCGCCGAGCAGGCGCTGGTGGACGTCCGCTCCATCACCGGCGGCCCCGCGCCGCTCTCCCTGCGGGAGGAGGCGGCGACGGCCCGCTCGATGCTCGCGGCCTCGGGGGTCGAGGTCACGGTGGATCTGCCACCGGTACGGCTGCCGCCCGAGACCGACTCCCTCCTGGCCGTCGTCCTCCGCGAGGCGGTGACCAACGTGGTACGGCATGCGCAGGCCACCCGGTGCGCGATCACCGTGCGCGACGCCGTACGCCTGACCGTCTCCAACGACGGCGCGACCGCTTCCGCCCCGCGGGAGGGCACGGGCCTGGCCAACCTGACCCGGCGCCTGGAGGAGGCGGGCGGGCGCCTGTCGGTGGAGCGGGACGGAGGCCGGTTCACGCTGACCGCCGAGGTGCCCTGCTCAGAGCCAGCCGGCCTCGGTGGCGATGCGGATGGCGTCCACCCGGTTACGCGCGTTGAGCTTGGTCACCGCTGAGGCGAGGTAGTTGCGCACCGTGCCGTACGACAGGTTGAGCAGCCGGGCCACGTCGCGCGGCTCGGAGCCGGACGCGGTCAGCCTGAGCACGTCCAGCTCGCGGTCGGTCAGCGGGCCGGCCGGGACGTCCAGTGCCGCGTACGCGAGCTGCGGATCGATGACCCGCCCGCCCGCCGCGACGGTGCGCACGGCGGCGACGAGGTCCTGCGGCCTGGAGTCCTTCAGCATGAACCCGGCCACGCCGGCGTTGACCGCCCTGCGCAGGTTGCCCGGCCGCCCCACCCCGGTCAGCACCAGCGACCGGCAGCCGGGCAGCCGCTCGTGCAGTTGGGCCGCCGCGGCGATCCCGTCCAGCCCGGGGAGTTCGATGTCGAGGACGGCCACGTGCGGCCGGTGCTCCAGCGCCGCGCCGACGATGCCGTCGCCGGAACCGAGCTCGGCCACGACCTCGATGTCGGCCTCCATCGCGAGCAGCCCGACCAGCGCCTCGCGCAGGATGCGCATGTCCTCGGCCACCAGCACCCTGATCAGTTCCATGCCCACTCCGTCACCCGCTGCTTGACCTGCGAGGGCGTCATCGTATTGGCCCGACGGCCGGATGTGGTGCCCGGGTCCGTGTCAGGACCTCACGGCGATCACGTTCCTGCCCCTGGCGTGGCCGGCTTCGGTTTTCCGGTGTCCAGGAAGCGGGCGCCCGGTCCGGGGGCGCGGTAGACGGCTTCCGGTGCCAGACGGGTGTGCCCCGCAGCGCATTCGAGAACGACCCTCACCGGCTCCTCGCAGGCGGTGTCATCGTCGGCGGGTCGGTGCCGGACGATGACCGACGGCCCCTGCGGGTCGGCGAGATACTTGTCGCCCCACTCCAGGAGGGCAACCAGCGTGGGCCGCAGGTCCTGGCCCTGCTCGGTGAGGTGATATTCGAAGCGCTGCCGGTCGCCGGGTTCCTGGTAGGGGACGCGTCGCATCACTCCTGCCGCCACGAGGGTGTCGAGCCGGGTGGCCAGAAGGTTGCTCGCCATGCCGAGGCGGGCCCGGAACTCCCCGAACCGGCGTGCGCCGTCCAGTGCCTCGCGCACGATCAGCAGCGACCAGCGTTCACCCACCATCGCGAGGGCACGGGCCACCGAACAGTTCACGGGGTCGATCCGCTGTGTCTCCACGGGTGGATCGTAGCGATCTGAGTTGACAATTTCCACTCAGCCTTCCTAGGCTCCGGGCGCTGAGTTGAAGAAATAAACCGAGGAGGCGGGCCATGCCCATGCTCGACGTGTACATCCCCGACGGTGCGCTCCAGCCCGATGCCGAGGCAGCACTCCTGAACCACATCACCGAGATCCTGATCCGCCACGAGGGATTCGACCCCGCCGACCCGGTGACCCGGTCCGTCTCCTGGGTCTTCCTGCACCGGCCGGTCGCCGTCTACGTCGGCGGATCGCCCGCGGACGCGCCGCACTACAAGGTCGTCCCGTCTGTCCCTGAGGGGCAGCTCGACGAGAAGACGCGGGCGGGCGTCATCGCGGACGTCACCGAGGCGATCCTGGACGCCGAGAACGGTGCCTGGCCGCGCGATGCCGGCCGGATCTGGGTGTTCCCCACCGAGATCCCTGAGGGCCACTGGGGCGGGTACGGGCAGGTCAGGCCGCTCGCGACGATCCTCGGCCGGCTCACCGACCACGACACCGAGCGGGCCCGCGGGCTCGCCGCCCAGCGCATCGCCGCCAGCCGAGCCGAACACACCCGCCTGCCGGCCTAAGCCGACCTCAGTCCAGGCCGACTCGCCGGTCGCCCATTGCAGCAGCGCTTGTGAGGTCGTGCTCCGTCGCCGGCAGCAGCCGAGAGCACGGTCGACGCCGGCGAGGACCACGTGCGTCGGGAAGGGAGCCGGATGGCCTGCGGCGGCCGGTTCGCGCCCGGATCACGGGACCGGGCAGCAGTGCCGATGCCCACCCCCACGAGGGCTGTCGTCATCCGAGGCAGGAGCGGACGGCCTTGGCCAGGTTCGCTGCCCGCGGGTCGTCGGGCCGATAGTTCCAGAGGTTCGTCACGTAGGCGAAGCCGACACCGGCGTCGGGGTCGGCGAAGCCGATCGATCCGCCGGAGCCCGGGTGACCGAACGCCCCCGGCCCGGTCAGCGGCATCGGCGGGCAGGCCCGCCAGAACCCGAGCGACATGTAGAAGGAGCGGTCGGCCGGGAGGTTCAGCCCCGGCGGCAGTCCGTGCATCGGCGTCCTGTCGGTCTGGACGACGGTCATCCTCTCGACCGTCGACGGTTCGAGCAGCCGCACCCCATCGACGTCGCTGACCGTGGCGGCATACATCCGCGCCACCGATCGGGCATCCGCGAGCATGTTCGCGGCTGGGAACTCGGCCGCGCGCCAGGCACGCGTGGCGTAGACCTCGGGGTTGGTCAAGGCGCCGCCGAGCTCGCCGGCGCGGGCCTGGACCGAACCCGGGGCCCACACGGCGTTCACCCAGGCGGTGACCGTCTCCGCATCGAGCCCGGTCGTCGCGATCAGCCCGGCCAGCAGCTCCTCCACGCTGAACGGCGCGGCATCGTGGAGCCGGGCCACCCGCTTCTCTTCCTTCTCGGGCAGCCCGATCCAGGCGCTCAGCCCGAGAGGGGCGACCACCTCCTCGGCGAAGAACGTGCCGAGCGACTTGCCGGTGATCCGGCGTACGACCTCCCCGACCAGGAACCCGTACGTGACGCTGTGATACACGTGCTCGGTGCCCGGCTGCCACAGCGGCTTCTGCGCCTCGAGCGCGCGGATGACCGGGTGCCAGGCGCACGCCTGCTCGAACGTCAGCGGCCCGTCGACGATCGGCAGGCCGGCCTGGTGCGACAGTAACCAGCGCACCGGGATCTGCTCCTTGCCGGCGGCGCCGAACTCCGGCCAGTACCGGGCCACCGGGGCGTCCAGATCCAGCTCACCGCGCTGGACGAGCATGTGGGCACAGATGGCGGTGGCACCTTTCGTGGTGGAGGCCACCTGGACGATGGTGTTCCTGCGCCACGGCCGATTCGCCTCGCGATCGGCGAGGCCGCCCCACAGGTTGACCACGGGGCGGCCGCCCACGTAGACGCTGCACGCCGCACCGACCTCGCCAGGGTTTCCGAAGTTCGCGCGGAACGCGTCGGCGACCTTTCCCCAGCCGTGCTCGACACCGCGCTCGCCATCGCCACCACCACCGCTCGCGGAGGCGTAGGCGCGGCCGGGGAGGGCGGCATGTGCGCCGGCGAGCGCGCCGGCGCCCAGCACGCCCCTCAACACGGTCCGACGCGCGACGTGTCCCTGTTCGGGTGTCCCGCCTGTTGTGTCTGCCATGCTGGGATTCCTTTCTGGAGAGCTGAAACTCAGAGAGCTGGAGAAGACGTGCGCTCTGATCGACCGGGACGGTCCGCGTAACTGAATCGGCACGGCAAGAGCGAGGTGCGAGGAGCACGAGCGGTTCCTGTCGAAAGGCGACCCGGCCGTCAGCCCCAGGCCATCGTCTGGCTCCGGCTCGCACCGGGTGGTGCCGCTCAGGGGGAGGCCGCCGATGAAGCATGTTCCGCCTGTTCGAGCGCGGCACGACATGGGAGAGGGGCTGGTCAGCCGCGAGCGATGGAGGCGGTGAAGCGTCCGGCCCGTACGAACCCTCGCCTGTCGTCAGTTCGTGGTCACGCGTCCCAGGTGACAGGCAGGCTCTTCACTCCGTAGATGTCGGCGGTCTCCGGGCGCAGGGCGACCTCGTCGGCCGGTACGGCCAGGCGCAGCGTGGGGAAGCGGTTGACCAGGGCGGGGAAGGCGACCCGCATCTCGACGCGGGCCAGCTGCTGGCCCAGGCACTGGTGGATGCCGTGGCCGAAGGCCAGGTGCCCGCCGTCCTGCCGGCGCAGGTCGAGCACGTGGGGGTCGGAGAAGCGCTCGGGGTC